>NZ_BAMJ01000014.1 GCF_000615805.1 Latilactobacillus fuchuensis DSM 14340 = JCM 11249 | reverse complement strand
CTTCTAAAACTTATTGCTAAAACGTTATTTTCAGCGTATGGTTGATGAACTCATTGATTTGATACTCTTCTAAAACTGGTAAAGGTGCTCAAATTTATGCATCGAAGTTGATGAACTCATTGATTTGATACTCTTCTAAAACACGTGAATTAGTAACAGCTTAATAACGACAGTTGATGAACTCATTGATTTGATACTCTTCTAAAACACGGGAAAGGGGTACGAAGCAAGCGAACGCGTTGATGAACTCATTGATTTGATACTCTTCTAAAACCGTTATTTTTTCATCATTCCTTCATCTGAATCATAACGCCACTCGACATAATCGGCGTCGATATGATAATACCGGCATTCTTGGTACCTAGTCGGATTTGAGGTTTCTGAAAATTCGATGATAAAGAGTTTCACATTCAACGTCGCCATTAATCTTACCAATTCATTAAATTGGCTGATACTAAGATAATGAGAAACGTTCATCAATACAATAATTTTAGTTTCATTTAATTCTGAAGCAGTCAATACTATACTCTCTATTATACCATAGGGATCGGTTTGGATATCATTTGAAAACTTTAAATTAAAGTATTTTAGCGCTTTTTGAACGTCCAACTCTAAATCAATATCAAGCGCTAAATCATACATAAAAGCAGCCTCTAAAATAGCGGCCCGCATCTGACTATCAAGCTTAATTAAGTTTTGACGCTGATTATCCGTTAAATCCTTCGCCATTTTTTTAATCAAACGGCTTTGAAATAATTTATTGGGATCTAGCGTTGATATTTCACCACCCCATAATACACTCTTAACAATATCGATTAATTGATATTGGTCATCGCTGATTTTAAGCGTCTCTTGTTGCTCCTTAAAACCTGCAATTAATTTGGTATAAACATCTGCTGAGTTGGTACTAAAAACCGTTATTTTCTGATTAGTCATTTCAAATGGCCGATAAGGATACATTGTAATTCTCATAAAATCAACGTCCTTTCTGCCGAATTACGCACATCATCTTTTGATTCACCGACCAAGAAATGCATTTTATTGTATTGTTGTTCCGTCACCATTAATGTTTGAATCAACCCATCTTCAGGCGTAAATCCCGCGATTCGATTTTCAATGAATTGGCTGATTGTTTACTGACACAAACGCGGACGTAGACCGAATACTGAATCATCAAAAAACCTTCATTTAGCAATGCTTTTCTAAAATGGCGATATGCTTTTCGTTCAAGACTCGTTTCAGTTGGTAAATCAAACATGACTAATAAGCGCATTATGCGGTACCTCATGACACATGACCACCTTTACTTCTAAAGATTGTTTCGGATTACTCATAAAATTCAAACAATTCTGAACGTGTTTGGTTAACGCATTGCGTAAAATGGTCACATGACCGTTATACTCTAATTCTAAGTTCAATAATTCAACCAGACCAAACTTAACATCAGCCGTTAATTCATTAAACTTTTGGTGAGCCACCCAATAATCAATCACCGGTCGAAAGGGTTCCATCAAATCCGATCCCAAGTTAAAATCATTCATCGCATTGTGATGATGAACCCCAAACTGGGTTAAATAACCGTTACAGACAATTTCGCGATTAACCGCCGATAATAAAAGACTGTAGCCATAGTTTAGCGCGGCATTCGTTGCATTCGCATCAGTCCGTGTGAAATCTTGACCGAACATCTTTTGAAAATATTTACGTGCAATCACCGCTTCTCGATTACTCTGGTCGGCAAACTCAATTTGCTGGGCTTCTAATTTTAAATCAGTAATATCTCTACCCAATAATTCAGCACTTTGAATTTGCATCGCAATTTTAGCCTTCACAACGGTAGTCCAAAGCGTGTCTTTCAATTCAGTTGACCAATCAACTTGTTGCTGAATCGATGCCAAACTGCGATTACCTGGATAATCATCAACCACTTCACAAGCTGGATTGCCATCCCGCCCGGTAAAGATAATCTTAGCCCCAGAACTACTTAATTCGGTAATTGCCGTCGCGGTTACTACTGCTTGTGTGGTCGCCACTAATAAAATTTGAATATCATCAATTGGTACCTGATGTGTTGCATCGTTGGTTTGTACCACAATCTTTCGGCCCGAATACGACACCTTTGCATGTTGTGATATCACAACTGTTCGCCATCCCATATTCCTCACTCCAATTAATCATTTTGTAGCCTTGTTTCTTAAAACAAGGCATGTTATACTACAGTTGTTGAGCCTGATACTCTCAACCGATAAACTCATTGATTTGATACTCTGGGTTAAAATCAAACGAAACCTTCGGGTTAAGTTTTTACTTCTGAGCCTCGTATGAGGCCTTTTTTTATGCCTTCATTTCAGATAAAAAGCTGGTTCATCATTAATTAAAATGACGAACCAGCTTTTTGAGTTCTATAAATCTTTCAAAGCCACACGTCGTTCGAACAGACCGGTCGGTGATTGGTAGATGATTTGGGTCTCAGGGCTAAGCGATATCCCATTAGATTTTTGAAGTTTTCCAAACGGCGTAGACATATTTAGTGCTTTTAAATCCCCCATCGCTGCATTCGCATGTAATCCAATCAAAATTCGATCTAAAATTGTCTTTTGTCCCACCTGAATTAATTTATGATTCTCCCATTGATCCTGCCATGGTAATTCGTTAAATTTATCACGTCCTACAAATAATTTCTCTCTAAAACTATTCATGTCATACAGTGGGAAATATTTCTGAACTCGTTCTAATATTTGATCATAAACAACTGTTGCCTGTGCCTCCAACTCAGCCTTTGGCAATTGGCCATTTAACACTTGCACGGCTTTTTTAT
This sequence comes from Latilactobacillus fuchuensis DSM 14340 = JCM 11249, assembly GCF_000615805.1. Classification (GTDB taxonomy): domain Bacteria; phylum Bacillota; class Bacilli; order Lactobacillales; family Lactobacillaceae; genus Latilactobacillus; species Latilactobacillus fuchuensis. Next base: position 53,266 of record NZ_BAMJ01000014.1, on the reverse strand, counting down.
CAAGTACTAACTCTTGCGCATTATTTTTATAAGTTGCCGATGCCAATGTTAGTTCTTGGCCACCGTCGTAGAACCGTTGATTAATTAAAATTTTCGGTAAGAGCACTTCGAATGGTTTAACGACTGTCACAACTTCATCTTTTTGCTTTTTAGTCGCGGAAAATTGAGGCGTTAATAATGCAGTCAATCTTTGCAGCTTAATCGTTGCGTCTTCAATGTGTTCTAGCTCATCAACCCAAGCTGTTTGCACCCCACAAATACGATAAAAATCACCCTTTTTTTCAGTAATTCGCACTAAACACATATAAGCGACTGTTTTACCAGAATAACCACCATAAATTGCCGTTGGTCGGTTTTCTTTAGCTGCAATCAATTGACGACCACCTTGACCACTCGCTTTGTCATCTTTAGCTTTATAGAGCGTCTGATTATACAACGCGCCGTGATTAGTATGCACTTCACGCGTCACCAGAATTTTCTTGAAATCATAGATTTTATTCATATAAGCTAAATCATGGTCTTTTTGCCAAATAAGCTCACCCGTTTCAGCATCGACCTGTTGCTCTTGACGTAAACCATTTAGAAAATTAAAGTTACGCCACTGGTCATTGGCCTTAAAACCTTGTTGGTATTGACCGTAGACGAAATAATGGGCCAATTTAGGGTATTTCTTCAGTAAATAGAGGCCCACAAAAGCCGTTAGATACGCATCAAAAGCGTGATGGTAATTATTTAAATTTCGATTCTTAGGAAAATCAAAATCTTCGCGCATTTGGTGGGTTAAGCCACTTTTAACCGTCACTAACTGCACGTCTTCATCGGCATATTGATCGACTAATAAGTTAGTTGCGAGTTTAATCACTTGCCGGGTTTCAACTAATTGGCGATTGATAAAGCCACTCATGGTATATTTATTGAGACTATCTGGATTTAACGTTAAATTATTATATTTACGGCGCGTCAGCAAACCGGCCCGTAACATTTGTTCCCACTGACTGCGCATTTTTTGCCCAAATCGTTCTTCAGTAAAATCAAGCGGTACGTGGTCTGATTTACTCCGATTCATTTTTGCCGATACTAATACCCGGTTATCCAACGAATTATCTTTGATAAAGGCTTGCGGTAAAATATGATCAATATCATACTCCGATAACCGATCAATATTTAACGACTCACCCGTATACATATCCCGACCGCCTTGCATGAAATACAAGAATAGTCGATCTTTCGATAAATTAGCATACTGTGGATCGGCCAATTCTTTGTTGAGCTGATCATTATTTAGCTCTTGATAGACTTGTTCAACTTGGCGACGCCGTTGTGTTGATAATCGCGGATTAGCTTGTTTTTCACGCGCAAATTCGATTAAAATCCGAGCCGGTGCTTGCCCCTTCATCGCCTTTTGAATATCGGCCACGACTAGTAATATTTGTCGTAGAGCTTTTTTATTGGAAGGTGACGTGTATAACTCGTTAATTACATCTTGCGTATCATTATCCGCTAATAACATTTGGTTAGCTTGAGTCACGGCCTGATCAAAATCATCAGAATGAATAATCCGCATAAAATTGTCATTGGTATTCCAAAGAATATCGATAATCCGTTGACCATTTTGATCGACAATTTTGGTTAATAGTTTAGTCGATAATTGGCCCCAACCACGGTACCGTTTATTCGATAGTCGCTGGCGTTGTTCGTCTGTTAACCAATTAATTTCACGTAATTTATCAGCAAATATTTTGCCATCCTCAAAAATCGTTGACCATTCAATCATTTTTTCAAAATCGGTTTGCTTATTAGGGTCATCAATCATATCCCCAAAGATTTTCTTAAGATCATGGTAAGTACTCAAACTACTATTAAATTTCTCACCATCTGACAAACCCGTAATGTTTGGTCGACTCGCATACTGCCCCTCAGAGACGAGATAAGCTTGAATATTTTTAACCGTAACATGCGCTTGTTGCATGAATTTATCGTTAAAAATGGCTTGCTTTTGTTCGACCGTAATCGGTTGATCATCAATTTTAATGCCATTCAATTCATTTAATACTTCAAACCGTTGATACAACAAACTTTGCTTTGGCAAAACATCTTCGGCCAACAAATAAGTATCAGTGGTTGTCATTCGTTTAATGAATTCATTCGCGGAAGCTTGGCGGTCGACTTTCTGATCAAAATTCCACGGCGTAATCGCGCCTGGTTCTTTACGAATCATCCATGCAAATTTTTTATTAGAAGTTTGGAACTGTTCTTCAGCCGTAATCATCGGGCCGACGTAATAAGGCACTCTGAATGTCACCAACTCATCTAATTTATAGGGCGCCATTTTTTGCCGTTGTTCATTGGGGTTAATGTCCGCCAACCAAGGATAATATTGTTTTTGATTTTCAATAATTTGATCCAATTCCTGTTGATGTAACTGGTGTGGAATGGCGCCGTTGTCCTTAGTGCGTTGTTTAGGCATAAACTGATCCAATTCAATCAATTTTAGAATTTCGATAATATTTGTATCCTCTGAATCTTTTTTTAATACTTTCGTGATTGCCGCATAGAAATCCTCACGTGAACCGTGCTGCTTATCTTCCGGATGATCAATATAGTCATCATATGCCTTTTCAAGTGCTTTATTTTCTTTATCAGATAATTGTTCGCGAATTGACCGCAACATTATCAGATGTGCTTTATGCGCTTCATACTTATCAATCATCGCCTGTGAAATTGATTGTCCCTCAGGCACAATCCCAGTCAGTAAAACACCTGAATAAAGAGCTCGTAAAATTTCAATGATTTGTACGGCGTCATCATTATCCGCAATATTTAAGTCGCTCAACTTAGCATCAAAATCTTCAGCATTAAAACTTAACGTCCACGCTTTGACATCTTCGACTTCGATACCTGTGATGAGATTAAATTTCGCCTTTAAGCCTAGAATCGCTTTCAATAATTCAGTTGCAATTGCTTTATATTGCTTTTCCGAATCTTTTGAAGCAGCGGTTTGGTAAATTAACGGTAGTGCTTTGCGTTGGCGCACACTAGCGCTTAAATTGTTATCCAACAAAATTGATTTAATCTCATCTAAATTGCTTTCTGATAAACTGAAGCCGACTTCACTAAAGATTGTTCCAAAAATCTGATTTAACGCTGCGAAATCCTTAGCTAAATCAATTTCTCCGCTTTTAAAAGATGACGCGGCAGCTGCGTTCAAAAAATGCCCCCGGTATTTGACAATGTGATGCATCGCCAAATAAATTTCGCGTAAATCAAATTGCCGCTTTTCAGTCATTAACGCGTAGCGCAAATGATAAATTGTCGGATATTGATAGTGAAAATCGCTGTCCAAACGATCATTAAATAAACCAATTTGTGGCTGCTGTTTTTGTAAATCCTTGGGGCTTAAATTCGATTGTTTCTGTCTTAAGAAAAAAGTCGCATCTTGCGGTGTGATGTAAGGTTCAAAAATTTCGCGTAATAAACCTAAGCGCCATTTACGCCGTTTTAAGCGGCGGCGCGTCGTTCTAAACAGTCGTCGGTCTTCAGCTGTTTGACCTTCATCGTACAGTCGAACACCGTACCCTAATTTTCCCTTAATTCTGACTAACTGACTTTGATCATTAACCACTGACCAGCCGATAGAATTGGTCCCAATATCTAATCCAATATTATATCGCTTATTCATATTATCTGATCCCCCTAATCACTTAATAAGTTTAGTATAACTATTTTGTAAAGGCTTTACCACTCAAATTAAAGTTTGCACAAAGGCTCACAATAAAAAAGACGCCACCTGAAGGTAAACGTCTTAATACTATTCTATTCGACTGGTAAAACTGCCCCGTGCCATTTATTTTTGATCCAAGTTTGCGTTGATTTTGATTTCAAGGCCTTAACCAGTTTCTTAATCGCTGGTTTGTTTTGATCACCTTTGTTGACTGCCACGATATTCGCGTATGGTGACGATTGTTTTTCAAGCGCGACCGCATCTTTTTCGGGATTCAATCCCCCTTGAACGGCGTAATTCGAATTAATCGCGACCAAGGTGCCTTCATTATTTTTCAAGAGTTCGGGCATGAGTTTGGGTTCGAACGTGTATTCAAACTTGAGATGTTTAGGATTAGTGGCAATATCCTTGAACGTTGCATTCTCAGCATTCACATCGGCCTTTAAGGTGATCAAGCCCCCGTCCTTCAGAATCGTCAAGACGCGACCCCAATCAGGTTGACTGCTGGAGACCAACACTTTAGCGCCGTCTTTAACTTCACTGAGTTTCTTAACCTGCTTGCTGTACAGCCCTAATGGTTCCAGATGAATACTGCCTGCACTGACGAGATGATAACCATTATCCTTGTTGGCCTTCTTCATAAAAGGGACATGTTGATAATAATTGGCATCCAATTCACCGCTGTCCAAGGCTTTATTCGGTAGCACGTAATCGCTGAACACTTTAATCTTAAGATTAACGCCCTCTTTTTTCAGTTCGGGTTGAATGTGTTTCAAGATTTCAGCGTGGGGCATTGCTGAAGCCCCCACGGTAATCGTATTACTATCGGCTTGCTTTTTCTGACCACAACCGGCTAAAGTAACTCCGGTTAATAAGACAGCTGCGACTACAAATAAACTTTTTTTCATAATTAATTCCTCCTAATTTTTAACGGTGATCGATGTGTTTGACCACTAAATCCCCAGCTTTTTGACAAATGAAAACGATGATTAAAATAATGACGGTCGCGACCAATGTAATCGTATTCTGATTGGCTTGAAACCCATCTTGATACGCGAGATTCCCGAGACCACCCGCGCCGATGACCCCGGCCATTGCGGTGTAGCCAATCAATGAAATCGCGGTGACCGTTAAACCGGACACCAGTGCTGGCAAACTTTCAGGTAGCAATACTTGCCAAACCAATTGCCATTTCGATGCGCCCATTGACCGAGTCGCTTCGAGCACCCCGCCGTCGACTTCGTGAAACGCTAATTCGACTAACCGCGCGTAAAAAGGTGCGGCGGAAATAATCAGTGCGGGGATTGCAGCTTTGGGACCAATCATCGTCCCCATGATGCCCTTAGTCAACGGAATCAATAATACGATTAGAATGATAAACGGAATAGAACGGAAAACGTTGACGCATAATGCCACGATGCCATTCAATACGCGACTCATTGGTCTTTGGCTTTGACCCGTTTGGTATAACATCAATCCGAGTAGGAACCCGAGAACGGCGACTAAAATGACGCTCATCGCTGACAACCAAACTGTTTCAAAAGTCGCTTGCCACATGGTTGCCCAATCAACCTGATTAAATTGAAAATACGATTGAAACCCATTCACATTAGTCATGACGAATCACCTCCACTTCGATTGTTTGTTGCGCTAAATCGGCTAGAACCGCTTTTAAATCAGTTGGATCAGCTTGAATCTGGATATAGAGATAGCCGAGTGCTCCGTTAACGGTTTGCTGTAAACTCCCACTAATCACGCTGATTTCAATTGCTTGATAGCGGCGCATCAGTTGACCAATCACGGGTTGAACTGATTGTTCCTCGTTGAACCGTAATTTAACGATGCTGCCATTGGGGACGCGGTTTAGTAATTGGTCAATTGACGCTTGGGTTTCGCTCGGGGTCACGACCAATGATTCCGAAACGAAAGCTTTGGTGGCCGCTGTTTGTGGTCGTTCGAAGATATCGTGCACGCTACCTTCTTCAATCAGTTGGCCATTTTCCATCACCGCAATTCGTTGACAGATTCGCCGCACCGCATCCATTTCGTGGGTGACTAACACAATCGTAATCCCTAATTCGCGATTGATCTTCGCTAGTAACGTTAGAATCGACGCCGTTGTTTTCGGATCCAGTGCGCTAGTCGCTTCGTCACACAATAGAATCGCTGGGTCGCTAATCAAAGCGCGCGCGATTGCCACCCGCTGTTTCTGACCACCCGATAACTCACTAGGATAAGCGGCTTCGTAATCGGTTAACTCAACAAGCTTTAATAATTGACGTGCTTTGGCAAGGCGCTGCTTTTTATTAACGCCGATTAATTTGAGTGGTAACATGATATTATCAATCACCATTTTCGACCAAAGTAAGTTGAAATGTTGAAAAATCATTCCCATCTTTTGCCGAACCGGTCGCATCGCTTGTTCACTTAAACCGATGATCGATTGACCATTGACTAAGACATCACCACTCGTTGGCTTTTCCAAACCATTGAACAAGCGGATTAACGTACTTTTACCCGCCCCTGAATAACCGATGATGCCGTAGATTTCGCCATCCTGAATTTCAAGTGACACGTTTTTCAAAGCTTGAAAGGTCTCCCCTTCACGCGTAAATTGCTTATTAACTTGCTGAACTGTTAACATTGAATGCCCTCCTCGTATGCCTAGCGCTGAAAAAATGAGTAAAAAAAATCCTTCCTCTCAAAAATCGAGAGAAAGGACGCCAAAATGCGTGTTACCACCTTAATTTACGATGACTTCACAGCCATCGCCTTACAAAGTACCAGATTGATACTCGTTCGCTATATCGGGCAACCCCCGCACCGGCTCAGTAAACCTCACCAAATGAAATGCTCAAAGACCATATTCAACTAAGGTTCACATTATCCGCTTGCACCTGACCGGACTCTCTAAGAATGTTACTGCTTAATCTACTCATCTTTTCATCGCTTGTTATTAATTGTCTTTTATCTTATCCAATTCAAATTAATAAGTCAAGCTTATTAATCTAAAAAATTTTTTCACGATTAAAAATCGACCTAATCAACCCGAACGTCGGCGATCCACGCATCTTTTTCATTATCCGCGTTTAATAATTCGGGACTATCAGCTAATGCGGTGTTGACGTTGACTAGCTCACCTTTGATTGGACTATCTAAATCTTGGACCATTTTTTCGGCTTCGATTGCCACTAATGTTTCATCCTTCGTGACGGTCTGACCGACTGCTGGTACATCAACAAACTTAATTTGGCCAAATTCAGATTGCGCCGCTTTGGTAATACCAACGCGTCGAATCGAAGCCGCAATTTCCTCTGTCCAAAAATAATCATCGTTACTCATTGCCACTTTGTCTTCACTCCTAGAAAGTATCTTCTGATTCACTAAACATGTAACTCTTGTAATGATACCGCATCGACATCATAAAACCAATCCCAATCATGTTCCCCAGTAATGAAGAACCCCCCTGTGAAATAAAGGGTAGCGGAATCCCCGTTAATGGCAATAGTCCGACACTCATCCCGATGTTTTCGAAAACATGGAATAAAATCATCATAATGACCCCGGTTGAAACGTAAGCGTAAAATTCATTTTTCGTATCAAACGTAATCCGAATCATCTGATAAATCAGTAGGAAATACAACAGGATTACAAAACAAGAACCGATGAAACCAAAATTTTCACCAATCACGGAAAAAATCATATCCGATTCACGAACCGGGACATTGACTTGAATATTATTAAAGCCTTTACCGAATAATTGACCAGAGCCAATCGCCTTTAAACTTTGTGACAATTGCAAACTGGTACTAGCCGTATTGTCGAACGGATGTAACCAAGCGTCAATTCGGTTAAATTGATACGTCTTAAAACCGACATGGGTCAAGATTGCTCGACCCCAAGTCGTGGCCGCTAATGACAACGCGGTCCCCCCGATTGCGCCTGCGACCGCGATTGTTGGTGCTAAAATCTTCCAAGTGACACCGGAAACTAAAACGACGCCCCCTAAAATTGCAAAAAAGACCAACATTGTCCCAAAATCATTTTGTAGTTTTAACAAGACCATGACGGGCAATGTCCATAGTAATAATCGGACTAATAATAACCAATCAGAACGCATCGTGTGTTCTGAATATTCGGTGTTATGCTGGGTGACGACCCGCCCTAACATTAAGATGTAGGCCGGTTTCATCACTTCGGACGGTTGAAACGAGATTGGTCCTAAAGCAAACCAACTTTTAGCACCCGTCTGTGTAGCGACTTGTCGATTATAGAGGAACAAGACAGCAATCAGCAAGAAAATCCCGACACCATAGACCAGTGGTGCAATTCGCCACAGTTGTTCAGAATCAAATTGCATAATAATGACAATCGCAATCCCACCAATCACGTACCAGACAGCTTGCATAATTACAGCTCGGACGGGATCACTGCCACTTGTATCGTGTAAGACGGCGACATAAATCGACATTAATCCGACTAATGCCAACATAAAGACCGAAAAGACGATTCCGTAATCGATTCGCGACGTCTCTTCTGTTGTTTCTAATTCTTTTGGCATGTTAAATCTCCTTCAATCAATCTGCTTTTATTATATAAATAACCCGGCCAAAATGCCGCCGGGCTACTTAAAACTAAGCAATTCTTAAGAATTAACCTTGATGTAAATGGTATTCCTTAAGCAATTCATTGACTGCATCATCGTGTGTTTTCGTGATAATTGATTGATTAGTCCCAGCAACCGTTGCTTCAAAGCGTTTTTTGACGCTGTCTTCAACAATCACACCAATTTCATTTTTACCAACCATAATGCTCGTCATTGCTTGACCATCACGAGTGATATCATCAATAGTAACTTCAATATTTTTTTCTTTTTTTGACATAACTATTTAAAACTCCTCTGTTTAACGCTGCGCCTTGTTGCGACGTACCGTAAAATAATCTGGCACGGGGTCATAACCGCCCTTAATGAACGGATGACAGCGTAAAATGCGCCCAGTACCCATAATCAGCCCTTTGAAGGCGCCATGCTTTTGAATCGCTTGAATCATGTAGCTCGAACAAGTTGGATAATAACGACAACTAGGCGGTAACAATGGCGAAATCCCTTGCTGATAAAACCGGACCAACATAATTAACCCTTTTTTCATCTAGACCCACCTACTATCGAACTATTGTAAGAAATTAATAATGTGACTCCAAGTACTTGGTAAGAAAACCCCAAACGGATTCTGACCGCCCATCGCAAAACCAATCATCTCACCCACTAGGAGTGCAAGGATGATCAAGACAATGACTAAGAGTATTTTCTTAAGTACCGGTTTAACATGTTCATTAAAATTTGATTGATACACGATTTTTCACAATCCCTTACTGATATTCCGATGCACCTTAATGCGCCCGTTTATGTTCCATATTATCCAATAAAATACCCGTCCCGATTGCAACGGCATCTAACGGATTTTCAGCTAAGACCACTGGCACCTTGAGATGTTCAGCAAATAAGTTCGCGATATTCCGCAATAGTGCGCCACCACCGGTCAACATAATCCCACGGTCAATAATGTCCGCTGATAATTCGGGAGGTGTCACTTCTAAGACTTCTTTAGCCGCTGCGACAATTTCCATCATGGTATCGTGTAAGGCTGATTCAACTTCATCCGCTGCAATCGTGACTGATTGTGGTAAACCAGTCACCATATCACGGCCCCGGATTTCAAGGGTTTCGCTAGCATCTGCGTGCCAAACGTTCCCAATGGTTAACTTGATGGTTTCGGCACTGTGTTCACCAATCAGTAAACCATGTTTTTTCTTAACGTAAGCGGCAATTTCAGTATTCATCTTATCACCAGCTAGGCGCAATGAGCGACTCGTCACGACTTCACCCATTGAAAGTACGGCAACATCACTGGTCCCGCCACCGATATCAATCACCATGTTACCACGGGGTTGGAAAATATCCATACCCGCTCCAACGGCCGCCACTTTTGGTTCTAATTCCAAAAAGACTTTGCCGCCGCCAGATTTTTCAGCTGCTTCAATAATTGCTTTTTGTTCAATTGACGTAATATTAGTTGGACAACAAATTAAGATATTTGGTTTCGATAAAAACCCTTTAACGTTTAATTTATTAATAAAATAAGCTAACATTTCTTCTGTAATATCAAAATCGGCAATCACGCCATCCTTTAAAGGACGCACTGCGTGAATGTTGCCGGGTGTCCGACCCACCATGCTGTAAGCTTCTGAGCCGACTGCTAAAACCTTTTTCGTTTGTGTATCAATCGCAACAACTGAAGGTTCGTTAAGGACAATCCCCTTACCTTTTACATTAATTAAGACGTTGGCTGTCCCTAAATCAATCCCGATATCTTTAGCCATTTAGCGTTGCTCCTTCCGAAAACCATATTCAATACTAAATTATACCACACGGTACTTTGCAATAACATATAAGATTTATTAACGCTTCTGCCACAAAAAAACTGAATCAGCAAATGCTCATCCAGTTTAAAGTCGTCTCTATTAAGCTAATTTCGCTTCATTCTTAACGATTATTTGGCCTTTAGCGTCAAAATCAGCACGGCTAATGTGCGCGCCTAATGCCCGTAATTTCTGATGGAAATGATAATAGCCACGATCCATATATTGAAGATTAGTCACTAAGGTTTCACCATTCGCCACTAAACCGGCAATCACCAATGCAGCAGCCGCACGTAAATCAGAAGCCGCGACTTCAGCACCGTTAAATTTCGTCGGCCCATAAAGCAGGACAGATTGGCCTTCAATTTGATAATCAGCCGTCATCCGACGCAATTCTTCTAAATGCATGAACCGATTTTCAAACACCGTTTCGGTCATGACACTCGTGCCGTCCGCCATCAATTGCAACGCCGTCATTTGGGCTTGCATATCCGTTGGAAAACCAGGGTAAGGCAGTGTTTTAACATTGCTGGGTTTCAAAGTCGCTGGTCCGATGATGCGAATACCCGCATCTTCTTCAATCACTTCAGCGCCCATTTCAGTTAATTTAGATAATAATGGTTTATTATGTTCAGCGATGGCTTCTTGAATCAAGACGTTCCCGTGAGTCGCAGCTGCGGCTACCATGAAAGTCCCGGCTTCAATCCGATCTTGAACAATACTATGTTCAGTCCCACTTAAACGGGTCACACCTTCGATCCGGATTGTTTCAGTCCCGGCGCCAAAGACCTTCGCCCCCATTTTATTTAAAACGTTGGCCAAATCAACAATTTCAGGTTCACGAGCGACGTTGTCAATCGTCGTCGTCCCCTTCGCCATCGTAGCGGCCATCATAATATTTTGAGTCGCACCGACACTTGGAAAATCTAAATAAATTTCAGTTCCGACTAATTGATCCGCTTTTGCTTCGATATAACCATTACTCTGGGTAATCGTGGCACCGAGTGCTTCAAAGCCCTTCAAATGTAAGTCAACTGGTCGTGAACCGATTGCGCAACCACCTGGCATTGCAACGCGGGCATGACCCAAACGGGCTAAAAGTGGCCCCATAACGACGATTGAACACGCATTTTAGAAACATATTCAAAAGCGGCTTCAAAATTCAAAGGTTGTGTGGCATCAATCACAAGTTTGTTATGCGCTTCATCAAAGTTAACTTGCGCTTCTAAACTCTTTAAAACGTCTTGCATCATAAAAACGTCCGATAAAATTGGCACGTTGGTAAATTCAACTGGACCGTCTTCTGCTAATAAAGCTGCTGCCATAATGGGTAGAACAGCATTTTTGGCACCTTCAATGTGCACATCTCCGACTAAAGGTTGTCCACCTTGTATGATTAATTTTTCCAAGAGTTTCCCTCCGCTAAATTGGCTTGTTTAATTAAACTAAGAACATGATGTTCCTAGCCTGTGAGATAATTTCTAAAAAGAATTGACTGACTGAATAACCCATCACGATTGCTAAAAACATCATCACAATCTGAACTTGTCGCATATGATTCGGTTTAAAGAACTGCTCCAACCGAATGGCTTGTAACCCATAAAAACTAATCACGATAAAGCCCATATGACTAATAATTGTAACGACTGCTTGTAATCCAATTGATTGCACTGAACTGATGCTCCTTTTGTGATATACGGACATTGTAACATATCAAAACCGGATTTGTCTGCCTCTCCGCAGCAATCTTAAAATATGTAAAAAAAGCGGTCATCACCTTATCAGTGACAACCGCTTTAATTGAATTGCTTATAATAAATGATTTTTAACGTTAATCCGGTTCATTGCACGTTGTAATGCAATTTGAGCACGAAGTAACTCATCAGTATCATGTTTTTCTGAAGCGGTCTTAATAGCCGTTTCAGCACGTTGCTTAGCACTTTGAGCACGATCAATATCGATATCACGAGCACGTTCAGCACTGTCAGCGACGATTGAAGCAATATTATGACTGACTTCCATAAAACCACCGTTAACGGCAATCGCGTCTTCATGTCCTTGATTATCTGTTCGTTTGACACGAAGTTCACCAATCTCTAAAGGGGTAATAATTGGCTCATGATTAGCCATAATACCAAGTTGCCCAGCCATCGCTGGCACAACGACCATTGAAGCTCGGTGATCATAAACGATCCCACTAGGCGTCACGATATTAACGGTTAATACGTTTTGTCCTTCTGCCATTCATTAGCACCCCTTCCTAAGCTTGCGTTGATTCTTGTTCGGATTGTGTATAACCCATATCCTTTGCCTTTGCTAAAACGGCATCCATATTCCCAACTAAACGGAACGCTTCTTCGGGAACATCATCATATTTACCAGCTAAAATATCTTTGAAACCAGTAACGGTTTCTTTAACGGGTACGTATGATCCGGGTTGGCCAGTAAAGGCTTCGGCAACGTTAAAGTTTTGTGACAAGAAGAATTGAATCCGACGTGCGCGGGCAACGATGATTTTTTCATCGTCTGACAATTCATCCATCCCTAAAATTGAGATGATATCTTGTAATTCACGGTAACGTTGTAAAACGTGTTGAACTTCTGATGCAACGTCGTAATGTTCTTGACCAACGATTTCAGGATCAAGCGCACTAGAAGATGACTCTAGTGGGTTAACAGCTGGGTAAATCCCTTGTTGCGTTAACTTACGATCCAAGTTGGTTGTGGCATCCAAATGGGCAAACGTTGTTGCAGGTGCAGGATCGGTATAATCATCGGCAGGCACATAGATGGCTTGGATAGATGTCACTGATCCTTTTTTAGTGGATGTGATTCGTTCTTGTAATTGACCCATTTCAGTCGCCAATGTTGGTTGGTAACCAACGGCTGAAGGCATCCGACCTAAAAGGGCAGAAACTTCTGAACCGGCTTGTGTGAAACGGAAAATATTATCAATGAACAATAGTACATCTTGGCCTTCAACATCACGGAAGTATTCGGCAATTGTTAAACCAGTCAAGGCAACACGCATACGTGCACCAGGTGATTCATTCATTTGACCGAAAACCATGGCAGTCTTTTCCAAAACGCCTGATTCTTTCATTTCAAAGTATAAGTCATTACCTTCACGTGTTCGTTCACCAACACCAGTAAAGACGGAAATACCACCATGTTCTTCGGCGATATTATGGATTAATTCTTGGATTAAGACGGTTTTACCGACACCGGCACCACCGAACAAACCGATTTTACCACCACGCACATAAGGGGCAAGTAAATCGATTACCTTAATACCAGTTTCTAGAATTTCTGAACTTGTATTTAATTCCTCAAACTTAGGCGCTGAACGGTGAATACTGTCGCGTCTAAAGTCTGCAGGAAATTCTTCACCGCCATCGATTGTTTCACCTAAGACGTTAAATACCCGTCCTAGGGTTTCCTTACCAACTGGTACGTTAATTGAACGACCAGCATCTTCAACGTCCATCCCACGACGTAAACCGTCGGTTGAATCCATTGAAATGGTACGCATTACCCCATCGCCTAATTCTAGTGCTACTTCTAAGACGACAGTTTCATTATTGCCTTTATCAACGATTAAGGCATTATTGATATCTGGTAAAGTCGTATCTAAAGAAAATTCGACATCGACAACGGGACCAATAACTTGGATAACTTTTCCCATACTCATGTTGTTATCTTCCTCCCGCGTTTCTTATTCTAATGCTGCCGCACCACCGACAATTTCGGTGATTTCAGTTGTGATTTGCGATTGACGTGCCCGGTTATATTTAATTGACAAATCGCCGATTAAATCGTTGGCATTATCAGTTGCACTCTTCATTGCTGTCATTGAAGCCGCATGTTCTGCGGTTTTAGAATCTAGAATGGCACCATAAATTAAACTCTCAGCGTATTGCGGTAGAATCGCATCTAAGGCGTCTTCAACAGAAGGTTCTGTAATGTAATCTAAATCTTGATCAGCAACTTCTGAAACATCTAAATCGGTCACGGGTAACATCTTTTCAGCTCGAAAACCAGATGCTAATGAATTGATATGGTGATTGTAACAAACATAAAGTTCATCAAAAACACCACTATCATACATGGCAACGGCTGTTTTAACGATTTCACGAACTTCATTAAAGGATGGCACATCACTGACACCACGATATTCGTAGGTCATATTCATGTGGCGTGCTTTAAAGAAATCAGCGCCAGTCCCACCGACCGCCATAATAGCGTAATCGTCAGCAGACTCGTGATTAGTTGAAATCATTTCAACCATGGCTTTTAAAATCGAACTGTTATAAGCGCCAACTAAACCGCGATCACTGGTAATCACCAAGTAACCGGTCTTTTTAATTGGTCTTTCCACTAACAAATTACTTAAAGTGATTGTATGTTTCATCGCTTCTTGTTCAGTCATATTGACTGTTTCAGTGGCTTTGACACCCTTCTTTTTGCGAGCCATGCCAATTAATTGACTAGCTGCTAAATGAGTGACAATTTCCCGAATCTTATCCGTATAAACGGAATAAGCGATTGAATTTTTTTCAATCTGAGAAAGTTTAGCCCCCGAAACCATTTGCATGGCACTTGTAATTTGACCAGTTTTTTTAGTAGAGGCGATTCTTCGTTTGATATCCATTAAAGATTCAGCCAATTAATTCACCCCTTACTTATCTGCGTCTTGATTGTCAGCATCTTGTGCAGGTGCAAAACCTTCAGTGAAGGCTTTGATTGCCGCATCAAGTTTGTCAGTATCTGGCAATTTCGCTGATTGACGAATTGTGTCCATCAAGTCTTTCGCAGTGCTTTCAAGATAATCAGTTAAGCCACTTTCATAACGAGCAATGTCATCAACTGGTACATCATCAATGAAACCATGCGTTAACGCATATAAAATGGTTGTTTGTTGTTCGAATGGTAATGGTTTATGAAGTGGTTGTTTCAAAACTTCAACCGTCCGTTTACCACGATTCAACTTCGCTTGCGTTGACGCATCTAAGTCAGAACCGAATTGCGTAAAGGCTTCAAGTTCACGGTATGATGAAAGATCAAGACGTAATGTCCCAGAAACTTTCTTCATGGCTTTCGTTTGAGCAGCGCCACCAACCCGAGAAACAGATGAACCAGCATCGATAGCTGGCCGGGTTCCTGAATAGAATAAATCACTTTCCAAGAAGATTTGACCATCTGTAATCGAGATCACGTTAGTTGGGATATAAGCTGAGATATCACCGGCTTGGGTTTCAATGATTGGCAAGGCCGTCATTGAACCACCACCTAATTCATCACTTAACTTAGCAGCCCGTTCTAGTAAACGTGAATGCAAGTAGAAGATATCCCCTGGATAGGCTTCACGGCCTGGAGGTCTTCTCAAAAGTAATGAAATTTCACGATAAGCGGCCGCTTGTTTCGTTAAATCATCATAGACGATTAAAACGTGCTTGCCGTTATACATGAATTCTTCACCCATAGCTGCGCCAGCATAAGGAGCGATATACAATAATGGTGCAGGTTGCTAGGGCCAGCTTCCACGACAATTGTATAATCCATTGCGCCGTAACGACGTAATGTTTCAACTTGATTTCTGACAGTTGATTCTTTTTGACCAATGGCAACATAGATACAAATCATGTCTTGGTCTTTTTGATTAATAATGGTATCGATGGCAACTGATGTTTTACCAGTCTTACGATCCCCGATAATTAATTCCCGTTGGCCACGGCCAATTGGAACTAAGGCATCAATGGCTTTTAAACCAGTTTGCAAAGGTTCTGAAACTGATTGGCGGGCCATAACACCAGGTGCTTTCTTTTCGATAGGACGTGTCTTATCGGTTTTGATTTCACCTTTACCATCCACTGGTTGACCCAATGGATTAACGACCCGACCGATCATGGCATCCCCAACAGGAACTTCCATAATCCGGCCAGTCCGTTTAACTTGGTCGCCTTCACGAATATTTTCATATTCGCCAAGGATAATGATACCAACATCATTACTTTCCAAGTTTTGAGCGACCCCGTATGAACCGTTAGAAAATTCCAACAATTCACTCGAAAGGGCGTTTTCTAAACCGTGAGCACGTGCAATCCCATCACCAACGTAAGTGACAGTACCGACTTCTTCGACGGCTAGATCTTCATTATAATTTGCTAGTTGTTGTTTAATTAATGCACTGATTTCCTCAGTTTTAATGCTCATCAGGTTCACCTCTTTATCAACGATTGACTTATTTCAATAATAACGACTTAATGCGATCTAAACCGTGTTTAACACTGCCGTCGATCACTTTATTGTTCGATTCAAGCACGATACCACCAATAATCTCTGGATCCACAATAGGTTCAACGATGACTTGGTTTAAGCCTTCGCGTTTAGCAAAAGTTTGACTAATCTTTGCAATTTCAGCTTCGTCTAACGCCACTGCTGAAGTGACCTTAGCGTAAGCAATTCCCTTTTGATGATCATAGAGATCTTCATAGGCTGCAATGATGTAAGGCATTTCTGCCATTCGATCATAATCAAATACTAAACCTAAAAAGTGTTGCATCAACGTACTAAAATCTTGTGTTAATAATTTTAGTAGTTCCGTTTTTTTAATCCAGATAAGGTTGTATCAGTGAGAAGCGGTCCCAATTTTGGATTATCATTGAAAATAGTCTCGAGTGCTTGTATCTCATCATGGATACTTTCAAATTGTTGCTCTTGTTCTGCAAGGGCAAATAAGGCCTTAGCATAACGCTGGCCAACTGCATACTTATCTAATTTCATTTTGCTTATCCAACCCTTCAATATAGGAATTGATCAATGACTTTTGATCAGTAACTGACAATTCTTTCTTAATGAGTTTAGAAGCAATTTCAATAGATAGTTGAGCAACATCATCTCTCGCACTGTTTAACGCATCTACACGAGATTGTTCGATGTCTTTTTTAGCATTTTGTTTTAAGGTTTGGACTTCCTCTTGCGCGAGCGTAACCATACCTTCGCGTTGTTTTTCACCATTTTGTTTCGCAGTATTAACGATTTCAACGGCTTCTGATTTAGAACTCTTCAATTCAGTCGCGCGTTGAGCTGCTAATTGAGCTGCATCTTCACGTGATTGTGCTGCGTTGTCTAAGTCATTGGTAATCTTATCTGAACGATTCTGCATCATTTTTGAGACAGGACCGAAAGCAAATTTACCAACTAAAGCAACTAAAATAATAAAAACCACTAGGACAAATAATGAATCCCCAAGGTATGCAGGAGCTCCAACGATTAAATTACTAAACATCTATTGACACTCCTTCCTTGACTTACTGACTAATTTTAAAGTAATTATAGATTCACTTTTATTTATTGAAATAAGATCAAGAAAGAAACGACGATAGCTAAGATAGGAACGGCTTCAATTAAACCAACCCCGATAAACATGGTTGTCCGTAATTGGCCTGATAATTCTGGTTGGCGAGCCATACTTTCGATTGTCTTAGAAATAACCTTACCATTACCATATGATGCTGCAAATGCTGCGACTCCTGCTGCGATAGCTGCTGCTAAAAAGTTCATAATTTTTTTCCTCCTGTTTTTAGTCTTCTATTTCGATTTTTTCTGAAATATAGACCATCGATAGTGTTACAAATACAAAGGCTTGAATCGATCCGATAAAGACGGAAAAGCCTTGCCATACCATTTGAATCGGTGCTGTCACAATCATTGTACCAAAACCATTTGAGAAGGCCATTTTTACTAATAAGTTTAGTAAAACTTCACCCGCAAAAATATTTCCGTACAACCGTAATGACAACGTTAGGAAATTGGTAAATTGTTCGATGATGTTAATCGGTAAGAAAAAGCTTACCGGCTTAATATAACTCTTCAAGTAATTCCCAAATCCTAGTCGTTCGACACTAAAGTAGTGCGCAATGACCAAGACGATCATTGCTAACGACATTGTGACAATTGGATCGGTAGTTGGACTCTTCAGCCAAGTAAAACCATCTATCTTTAACTGAAAAATCAAACCAAACATATTACTAATCAGAACGAAGAAGAACATCACAAAGGCAAATAAGTAAAATTGCTGACCCTCTTTGCCAGGTATTGCGCTCTTCACAATCCCGTTCGTAAAATCAATTGCCCATTCCAAGACATTCTGCCGTTTAGTCGGTTTTAACGCAATCTTCCTTGATAGGAACAAGACAATCGCGAAAACAATAGCTGCACACAATAATACCGATAGGCAGTTCGCTAAATTAAAACGAATTCCCAAAATGCTAATAATGGGATATTTATCATCCACAAGATTCCCTCCTTCCTTAGGCCTATTATTCGTTGACGGCAATTTTCCGATTCAGACTGCGTCAACGAACAACCTAAAACACAGTAATATTTATGTATAGAAAAAAGCATAAATCATTACCGCAACACAATTAAGATAATACCACCATTGATTTGAAAGTACAAAGTAAATCATTGAATAAATTTTATTTTTTTAATTGACTCACTTAAGATTTAACCACCTAACAAAAAATGCCCACAGACAAATGTCTGTAAGCACTAGGGCAATTACTTAGTTCCAAACAGCCGATCGCCGGCATCGCCTAAACCAGGTACGATATAGCCATCTTCGTTCAAACGGTCGTCTAAACCAGCAGCATAGATGTCGACATCTGGATGGGCATCTTGAACCGCTTTAACACCTTCAGGAGCAGCGACTAAAACAACTAAACGCATTGACGTTGCGCCCCGTTTTTTAAGGGCATCGATTGCCATAATGGCTGAGCCACCCGTTGCCAACATTGGATCAACGATAAATAATTGACGTTGATCGATATCTGGTGGTAATTTAACGAAATATTCGTGTGGTTGTAATGTTTTTTCATCACGATACATCCCGATATGACCGACTTTAGCGGCTGGAATTAATTTTAGAACGCCGTCAACCATGCCAAGCCCAGCACGTAAAATTGGTACTACGGCCAATTTCTTACCACTCAATTGTTTTTCAACTGCGGATCCCATGGGTGTTTCAATCGTGATATCTTCCATTGCTAAATCACGTGTAATTTCGTACACCATCAATTCTGCAATTTCGTTTGCAACTTCACGGAAAACCTTTGTCCCAGTATCCTTATTACGGATAATTGTTAATTTGTGTTGAATCAATGGATGATTTAAAACTGTGAACTTTGCCATTTTATTGCCCCTATCCTTTTCAATTTAAACCGGAAAGAATCTCACCAAAAAAGAGCGACCCCAAAGAAATAATCTTTTGAGTCACTCCCCTTTCCGCGTAAATTCCTGTTGTCTATTGTAGCTCAGATAGCGACAAAAAACTAGCATTATTCCGAAATTAATCTAAAAATTTTGCTTGGGTTAACGGAAATTGTTGTGTGAGTTCGATTACTGCTTCACTAACAGCCGTCATCGTCGCTAATTCGGCGTGTTTTTCAATCACTGTTAGGATTAATTGTGCAACCTTTTCACAATCAGCTTCTTTAAATCCGCGGGTCGTAATGGCCGGTGTGCCGATTCGAATCCCACTGGTCTTAAAAGGCCCTAATTGTTCAAAAGGAATTGTATTTTTATTAACGGTAATGTGGACACTATCCAATAGGCTTTGAACTTCCTTACCATTTAAACCACTTTTCGATAAATCTAATAGCATTAAATGATTATCCGTTCCGCCTGAGACAACGCGCACTAAATCAGATTGTTCAAAAACGGCCGCCATCGCTTGTGCATTGGCCACGATTTGTTGCGTGTAAGCCGTGAATTCAGGTTGGAGAGCTTCACCAAGCGCAACTGCTTTAGCCGCAATCACGTGTTCTAGTGGGCCGCCTTGAATACCAGGGAAGACCGCAGAATCGATGGCTTTGGCATATTCTTGTTTACAAAGAATCAAACCACCACGAGGACCGCGTAATGTTTTATGGGTCGTCGTTGTCACAACATCAGCATATGGCACTGGGCTTGGGTGAACACCCGTCGCCACTAAACCAGCGATATGGGCCATATCGATCATTAAATAAGCACCCACGTGATCGGCAATCGCACGTAATTCTTTGAAGTCGATTGTTCGACTGTACGCTGAGGCACCAGCGACAATCATTTTGGGATGAATTTCTTCAGCGATTGTTTTTAACGCGACATAGTCAATTTGTTCATCTTGATTGGCCACGCCGTAACTTGAGAATTCATACAATTGACCACTAAAATTAAAGGGTGATCCATGGGTCAAATGACCGCCATCGGTTAAGTTCATCCCGAGAATGTGATCACCAGGTTCTAATAAAGCTTGATAAACCGCCATATTCGCTTGCGAACCAGAATGGGGTTGCACGTTAGCATGTTCAGCACCAAACAATTCCTTAGCGCGATCAATCGCAATCGTTTCAATTTGGTCGATATATTCACAACCACCGTAGAAACGTTTATTCGGATAACCTTCTGCATATTTATTCGTGAGCACACTACCCTGCGCTTCTTGAACGGCAGCCGAAACGATATTTTCAGACGCAATTAATTCAATATTATGAACTTGCCGATTTTCCTCTTGCTTAATTAAATCATAGATTGCCGTATCTGTTTTTGCCAACATTGACAACACCCCTTATCTTTTATTGAAAGTGCTTTTGCCCCGCAGATTTTTCAAGTCGATTCATGTAGGCCACACCGACACCCACCATTGTGAAACCTTGAACTAAAATAATTTTGACCTCTGGATTCAAATCAAAATACCGTAAGCCGTCAAAAAGATGTCGACTAGCTGAAACAACTGAATCACCTAACGAGAATTGATCTTTGAAGCGGACTGTCGTTTGATTGGTTAAAATATCATCGACGGCCATCACCCCGAACGGCACATTTTGCTCAGTCGCCCATTGAATTGCTTCATTAAATTGGGCTGGTTGATCAATAATATAAACCTGCGCATTCGGTGCGTAATGTTTATATTTCATGCCAGGCGCCTTTGGTATCTCAGAAGCACCCACTTGATGATGGTCGGCAATAATGGGGCCAATCACCCGTTCAATCGCTTCTTGTGTAACAACGCCAGGACGCAATATAACGGGAGTCGCAACGCTTAAGTCAATCACAGTCGATTCTAACCCGATTCCTGTGGGCCCATCATCCAATACGCCGGCAATCTTACCACTTAAATCATGTAACACATGATTGGCCGTGGTTGGACTTGGTTTACCGGATGTATTCGCTGAAGGCCCGACTAAAGGCACACCCGCTGCTTGAATTAAATCCAAAGTCACTTGATTATCAGGCATTCTGAACGCGGCTGTTTTTAAACCACCCGTCACAACCGACGCTAATGCGTTTGGTTTTAATGGTAGAATAATCGTCAACGAGCCTGGCCAGAACGCTTCAACCAATTGTTTAAACTTAGGACTCAACGTCGCAGCGTACCGTGCAACCGTCTCAACTGACGCAACATGGACGATTAGCGGGTTATCACTTGGTCGACCTTTTGCCGCATACACTTTTTTGACTGCTTCTGGATTAGTGGCATCCGCGCCCAATCCGTAAACCGTTTCAGTCGGAAAAGCGATTAACTCACCTTGCTTGATATCAGCTGCGGCTGCGGCGATTTGTTTGACTGTGTATCGTTTTGTTTCCATTATATGCCTTCCTTACTCGACGTCTATCTCATCATATCAAATTATTCGTAAAATTGTAACTACCACGCATCATTCTAGGCCAATTAGCTAAATCTTTTTTAAATTCCAACGAAATATCCGAACAATAACTTGTAAACAGCTTTTCAATATTCGGTTTTTGCTGATAGCCGAATTCCAAAAATAATTCTGCTGTCGGTTTAAAGTACGGTAACACTTCTTTAGCAAAGCGTTCATAAAAATCCAAACCATCTTGAGCAGCGAATAGTGCAATATCTGGTTCATATTCTAGCACAGAGGCATCCATGACTGCCCGTTCTGAATCTGCGATATACGGCGGATTCGAAACAATGATGTCAAATTGTTGACCGTTGACTGGCGCTAAAAAATCACCCTGTTCAAAATGAACACCACTCTGCAATTGTTGGGCGTTCTCTTGAGCAACGTTTAAAGCGTCCGTCGAAATATCGACCGCTGTCACTTGCCAATTGGGGCGTTCTAACGCCAACGTATTGGCAATTGCCCCTGAACCGGTCCCAACGTCTAATACCTTCAACGTTTGATTGACATCAGGGTGCGTTGTCAAAACCCATTCGACCAATTCTTCCGTTTCTGGACGTGGAATCAAGGTCGCCGGTGTGACTTTAAATTCACGACCGTAGAAATCAGCATACCCTAATATATATTGCGCCGGTTGATCTTGTGCAAAAGCCTGAATAGCGGCTTGATATTGTTGCCATAAAACCTCAGGCATGGCACTTTGATAATTCAACACCAATTGCGTGTTTGACCAATGTTGTAACCCGGATAATAAGAAACGGGCTGCTTCACGTTCTTTATCCCGTTCTTCTAGAAATAAAAAAGCCCAATTCAGGGCTTTAAGATAGGTGCGTTGTGCCATCTTGTAATTGCTCCAATTTCTCAGTTTGGTCAAATAGGATTAACGCATCAATCACATCGCCTAATTCACCATTCATAATTCGGTCCAATTTATTCAAGGTTAAGCCAATTCGGTGATCCGTCACCCGGTTTTGTGGATAGTTATACGTTCTAATTCGTTCGGAACGGTCCCCAGAACCCACGGCCGATTTACGACTTGAATCATATTCACTTTGGTTTTCTGATTCATAAAAATCATAAACCCGTGATTTTAAAATTTGCATGGCTTTCACTCGGTTTTGTTGTTGTGAACGTTGATCTTGCATTGCCACCACAATCCCAGTTGGTAGATGGGTCATCCGAACGGCTGATGACGTTTTATTGATATGTTGACCACCGGCACCAGAAGCCCGGTAAACATCGGTCCGAATATCTTTCGCTTCTAATTGAACGTCGACACCATCATATTCAGGCATAACCGCTACCGTAGCGGTTGACGTGTGGACACGGCCTTGTGATTCCGTCTTAGGGATTCGTTGGACACGATGCGCACCATTTTCATATTTTAATTTTGAATAAACATTCTTACCAGTAATCATCATGCAACTTCTTTGAACCCGCCGACTTCAGTGGCCGTTTCATCGATAATTTCAGTTTGCCAATTCTGTGATTCGGCGTAACGTTGATACATATTTAGCAAATCACCGGCAAAGAGACTGGCTTCATCACCACCGGCTGCCCCCCGAATTTCCATAATGATATTTTTTTCATCATTAGGATCAGTTGGTAACATCAACAGTTTGATGCCTTGTTCTAGTGTTTCTTTTTCAGTTTGGAGTTCACTTAAATCAGCTTTAGCCAATTCAGTCATTTCAGCGTCATCAGAATCACGTAATAGTTCTTCGCTTTCTTCAATCTCGCCAAGGACTTCTTTCAGACGCGTATACTTCGCAACGATATCGCGTAAGCCCGCTTCTTCTTTCGATAGTTCCATGTATCGACTGGTATCGCTAATAACGTCTGGATCCGACATTAATTCTTGTAATTCAGCATAACGGTCTAATAAACCGTCTAGTTGTTCAAACATTTTATCCATTAATGGTTAGCCTTCCTTTTCAATCTGCGTTTTAACGGGTGGGTTAAAATAATGTTTCCGGCAAACCGGATAGTAAGCTTCGTTCCCACCAATTTGAATTTGTTCACCCGTGTAAACGGGCTGACCATCATTCATACGCAAATTCATAATTGCCTTTTTACGGCAGAACCAACAGATTGTCTTCATTTCTTCAATCTTGTCAGCAAATAACATTAAGTATCTTGAACCTTCAAATAATTCGTTGCGGAAATCATTTTTAAGACCAAACGCCATCACGGGAATGTTCAAGTCATCCACGACGTGTGCCGCTTCTAACACGTGATGTTGTTCTAGAAATTGCGATTCATCGATTAGGACACACGCGGCATCTGGATTCGTATTTTTAACCAATTCAAAAATATTCGTATCCGCAAAAATCGGTGTTGCTTCGCGTTTTAGACCGATGCGACTCGACACGATGCCGACGCCGTCTCGGTTATCAATCCCACTGGTTAAAATGATGACTGATTTATCTTGTTCCTCATAATTATGCGCGACTTTCAAAATTTCAATTGATTTGCCACTATTCATTGCACCATACCGAAAAAATAATTGCGCCAAACTCAAACACCCCTAATAAGCACATTTTAGTCTAGTATACCTGAAAATAAGTAGCGCAACAATATTTGAAAGTCATAAAAACGACTATTTATGCTCGAAATGACAAAAAAATAACCCATCCTCGATTCGGATAAGTTATTGCCAACAGCATCTGACCGCTGCGGACCGTTATTTTTGATGCCATTGTTGAATCTTGCTAGGCTGAAATCCCGCCCAATATTCTAATAAGTCTTCGCTATCATCATCGATAATCTTAACCAATGGTAATTGTTGAATCTCATATTTTTCTTTAAGCCGTTCCACTTTCCGTTCGCTCCATGACCGCTTTTGTTCATCGTCGCTATTGACGTCGATTGAATTACTCTCTTCCGAATTACCGTAGTAGGTATTTTCGTACGGGAAACCCAATTGATCCATTAAACGGGTCGTCATCTTGCATTGCGGACAATGCGGTTTCGTATAAATTACTGCGTGAACTGCCATTTGATTCCTCCAACGTTAAATTAATCTGACTATTTTTATTATAGCAAATTTAACAATCACTACTCAATGATTTAGATAAGTAACTGATTGCTTAGTCAAATCACTGTTACTCGCACAACAAAGGCGTATCCTATTTTCCAAAAATATGCTATGATAATTGGCATTGAAAGGGTGGCTTGCATGACAATTAAAAGTTCATTTGCTAAGACGTCTGGCCGTTTTTCATATTGGTTCTTACACACCTTTATGCAAGGCGGGAGTTCATTACCTGGTCAGATTGCGACCAAGATTGACCCAGCCGTTTTAAAAGATCTAACCAAAAATTACGATGTGATTATTATCACTGGGACGAATGGTAAAACATTAACGACGGCCCTAACGGTTCAAATTTTGAAACAAAAGTACCAGAACATTATGACGAATTCAACCGGTTCAAACATGATGCAAGGCATCACAACAGCCTTCTTAGCGCATCGCCCTCAAAAAGGCCAACGCGACCTCGCGATTTTAGAAGTTGACGAAGCGAACGTTGAACCGTTGTGCCGGTATATTGAACCCAAAGCCATCGTGATGACCAATATCTTCCGCGATCAAATGGATCGTTTTGGTGAAATTTATACGACCTACAACAAAATTCTGGACGGGGTCAAACTCGTTCCGAACACAACTTTAATCATGAACGCTGATGTACCCCTATTCTCATCAGTTGAACTCCCTAATCCAAAACTTTATTACGGCTTCAACCATTTACCAGACGGCGAATTATTAGCGCCTAGCAATACCGATGGCGTTCTCTGCCCCATCTGCGAACACATTATTCACTACAAATTTATTACTTACAGCAGTCAAGGTAAATTCTATTGCCCAAACTGCGGCTTCAAACGGCCTGAATTAATGGATCAAGTCACCGCCATTAACGAATTACGGCCCACTAGCTCAAGCTTTGAAATTAATCAAGAACCGTTTGCGATTTCAATCGGTGGGATGTACAACATCTATAACGCGCTCGCAGCTTACAGCATTGGTCGCTTCCTCGATGTGGACGTCGCCGATATTCAAGCCGCCTTCACGAGTAATAAAAAAATATTCGGGCGCCAAGAAGTGATTCAAGTTAAAGACAAGGAAGTCACTTTAGTCCTCGTTAAAAATCCGGTTGGCTTAAACCAAGTCCTCCAAATGATCGAATCTGATCCCGAAGATTTCTCATTGGCCATGTTGTTAAACGCCAACTATGCTGATGGCATTGATACCAGTTGGATCTGGGACGGTGAATTTGAATCCCTCCTCAAGTCTGGTATTCCAACAATCATCACGGGTGGTGAACGGCGTGATGACATCACGTTCCGTTTAAAAGTGGCTGGTGTAACTGAACAACAATTACAAGAAACCGCCGATTTAGACGCAACTTTACGCGCCATCGAAAACGCCCCCACTAAACACGTCTACGTCCTCGCCACTTATACGGCCGTCTTACAACTGCGTAAAAAAATGGCCGACCATAACTATATCAAGAAAGGGATGTCCGTATGACCCAAACTTTAAAAATTGCGCACCTCTACGGTAATTTGATGAATACTTATGGTGATCTTGGTAATATCCTGGTCCTTGATTATTACGCTAAAAAGATCGGTTTACAAACCGAAACCGAGGTCATCAGTATTGGTCAAGAATTTGATGCGAGCCGTTACGATATCGTCCTATTCGGTGGTGGTCAAGACTTCGAGCAAAAAATTATCTCTAAAGATTTAGAATCTAAAGCAACCGCCATTACCGACTATATCGAAAACGGCGGCGTCATGTTAGCGATTTGTGGTGGCTATCAGCTACTCGGTCACTATTACATCGGTGCCGATGGTTCCAAAATCCCCGGCATTGGCGCACTCGACCATTACACGCTCAGCCAAGATAACAGTCGCTTTATCGGCGATATCGTCATTCATAATGATTTATTTGACGAAACCTATCTCGGTTTTGAAAATCATAACGGCCGCACTTTCTTAGGTAAGCATGAACAACCCCTCGGCCGTGTCGAACGCGGTCACGGTAATAACGGTGAAGATGGTACCGAAGGTTGTGTCTACAAAAACACCTTTGGTTCATACTTCCACGGCCCAATCCTAACCCATAACGGGGTTTTGGCGAAACGATTGCTCGCAACCGCCATCACCAATCGTTATCCTGATTATGATTTAACGGCGCTAAAAGCCTGCCGATTGAAGAATCACGTTACCAAGTTGATGCCGCTGGTGTTAAATTGGTCCAAAATTAAGCTGTGACAGAACTCGGTTATCAATTGAGTATCAAGTTAAAAAAACGAGTATCCTGAATTTAGGATACTCGTTTTTTTGATTTGAACGGAAATTGATGAGTGATGGCGCGCGTTAAAAATTTATAAAATATACACCAATTCATACAACATCTTCGCTAAATCATGATCGGCCAACGTGTTTAAAAAGTTGATGAAGCGAATTTTATCCGGCGCTTTCAAAAACTGCGTCCATATTTCGTTCTTCAAATCGTATTCAATTTGTGCCTGATTCAACTTGTTGAATAAACGATCGACCACTAATCGCCGTTGGGGCATAATCCGTAAACGATGCAGACTAAATGTGACTTGTGATTGCCGCGCTTCAGCACAGGAATAGATAAATGCTTTATCATTTTCAACGAGTTCAATTGGTGTGACATTGCCGCTCCCACTTTTAATGGCTGGTTCGAAATCATTAACACCGCGGAATTGACATTGAAAATGCCGCTTTTCGGGAATAATCTGACCTGGATCAACGACCCGAATGGTCAATTCCTTATTCAACCAATCAAAGATAAAATGCGTGCGCGCCACTTGTCCGTCTAGATGTTCATATAAAACGTATTCGTTACTCGCCCCCGGGAAAATTAACACTTTTAAGACTTCCGGTAGTTGATTGACATCCGCCATGTAGTTCGGATTCAACGGCACAATCGCCCCGGCTTTGGCAAACACCGGAATCCGCGTTTCATCCCGGAAGACACTCAGTGTTGTATCACCACCGTATTTTAACCCGTTAAAGAAATCAAACCACATGCCTTTTGGCAACCAAACGCGGACCTGACTTTGATCTAAATGACGTAATTTTGGCGTGACGACTGGCGCGACCAATAATTCCGTTCCGAATAAATATTGATGCTGATTTTTAAAAGCCAATGGCTGATCATAGGTATAATACATCGGTTTGACCAGCGGGACCCCCGCGGCGTGCGTTTGGTAATTGGCGCTGTCTAAATAGGGTAACAATTCATGCCGTAGTCTCAAGAACCGAACCATATTGGTTGCGGCGAAATTTTTATAACGCCACGGTTCTTTACCGTTAAACGGATTGTTGGCACTATGCAAACGCATGATGGGGCTAAAAACGCCCAATTGTAACCAACGCAACGCCAATTCATCGTCGCGAATGCCACCCATATGACCGCCAATATCGTGACTCCACCACGTGTAGCCAATGTTGGCGGCCGTCGCTGTGAAATACGGTTGAAACGCTAAAGCAGCCCACGAAATATACGTATCCCCCGAAAAACCAATCGGATAGCGATGACTGCCGGGTCCAGCATAGCGTGATAAGATCAACCCTTCGCCATGGTGCTTGTCCGCACTATCCTGATAATGATAATGATTTAATAACCATAATGGATCGACATCCCGAGCCCCTAAGTTACCGCCTTGTTGCCAATCCAACCACCAGAAATCAACGCCCATCTCTTCAAGTGGTTGATGCACATCTTGAAAGTAAGTCGCTCGAAAAGCCACTTGATTCAAATCAAACAAGGCCGGTTCTTCATTGCTTTGATCCAACCCTAATTTTTGAGCGATCACTGGATAGACGGCTTCATAGGCCCGAATACCCGCTGCCGGATGAACATTCAAAGTGACTTTCAAACCTCTAGCGTGCAGTGCCGCTAAAAAATGGGCGGGATCGCTAAACAACGCTTGATTCCACGTATAACCCGTCCAACCAGAACCAAACCGTTTTGGAATATCGGTGAGATGCCAATCCATATCCAACGTCACAACACTAAACGGCAAGCCATCCCGATCGAAATGATGGAGTAACTCAGTCAAACTTCGCTCGCTATAAGCAATAACGGCTCCACCAATTACCTAAAGCGTAACGCGGTAGCAGTGGTGTTGGCCCGGTTAAGCGATAATAATCCTGCAACGCTTTTTGAAAATCGTGTCCGTATGCAAAATAATACCAATCGGTTGTCCCATCATCGCGTGGTTTAAAGTGATCCTGTTCTAAAATAAAACTTGCCGAATCATCAATTGCCGCAAAACCATTGTAGGCCATAATCCAGGTGCTAACGGTATCACGCCGTCAGCCTTGTCCAAAGTCCGCACGGTGCCGCCCAAATTTTCAACCGATTCACCGAAATGCCACCGATTATGATAATCCGAATAGCGGTAATTCACATCGATATATAACGTATCGGCCGCAAACGGTCCCCCTTTGTAATACAAATGATAATAATTCGTGATAATTTCAACTTCAAAATGATTATGAGCCGTCAAAACTTGATAAGGCACTTCCGTAAACTCGCGATTTTGCACCATCTGAGTTGTTCGGTCTTCAAACTGACCGTCAGCTGAATATTCCATCCGCAATAAGCGTTCCGTTAAAATCGTAAACCGATACTGCTGACCCCTAACTTGATTGGTCATTTGATCACCTCATTTAAAATGAGCTTATCAACTTGACCCAAAAGCTGTAAAGAAATCTGTCTACTAAACGCGGGTTTGCAATGCAACTTGTGCGGCCGCCAAGCGCGCACTAGGCACCCGATATGGCGAACACGAGACGTAATCAACGCCGAGTGCCTGACAAAAGGCGATGGAAGATGGATCACCACCGACTTCCCCACAAACCCCAATCGATAATTCAGGTTTCGTTTGACGACCCTTTTGAATCGCGATTCGCATCAACGCACCGACACCATCTTGGTCTAATGTTTGGAATGGATCGCTGCTTAAAATGGCCTGTTCTTGATACGCTCCAATAAAATGGCCGATATCATCCCGCGAAAAACCAAACGTCATCTGGGTTAAATCGTTGGTTCCGAAACTAAAGAAATCAGCTGAATCCGCAATTTGATCCGCGACTAAACAAGCGCGTGGCACTTCAATCATCGTCCCAATCTGATACGCAATCGTTTGAGCTTGTTGCGCTAGGAAAGTATCGATTGTTGCGGTTAATTGTTGTTTCAACAACTGCATTTCAGCCGCAGTGCCGATTAATGGCAACATAATTTTAGGCGCTACCGCGTGCCCTTGTTCAACTTGGACCGCCAATGCACTTTCGATAATCGCCAAGACCTGCATTTGATAGATTTCAGGATAAGTCACTGCGAGTCGACTCCCCCGATGACCCAACATTGGATTGACTTCGATCTTCGCCGCAATCCGGCGTTTAATCTCCGCCGGACTAATTTGTAGCGCCGTTGCTAATGCTACTTGGTCAGCTGTTGCTTGTGGCAGGAATTCATGTAACGGTGGATCCAACAACCGAATCGTGCATGGTCGGTCTTGTGCCAATTCAAAAATCGCTTTAAAATCGGCTAATTGGAGTTCTTTTAACGCCGCTAACGCGATTTGGCGATCACTTAATTGATCCGCTAAAATCATCTCGCGCATCTTGAAAAGCCGTTCGGGCCCGAAAAACATGTGCTCAGTCCGGACTAATCCCAAACCTTTAGCCCCAAATTCAAAAGCCGTTGCTACTTCCTTCGGGGTTTCAGCGTTGGCCCAAACATCAATTGGCGCCTCCGCATCACACCAATCGAGAATCGTATTCAGGGCGGCTTGTTGCTTGCCAGTTTGTTGGCCTAATGCACCTAAGTAGATTCGACCAGTGTGCCCATCAACCGAAATAATCGCGCCTTCTTTTAATAACTGACCATTAAAATCTGCTTGTTTCTGATCAGTATCGACACTCAACTGCGCACAACCAACGACACAACAACACCCCATGCCCCGGGCAACGACTGCTGCGTGGGATGTCATCCCGCCCCGACTCGTGACAATCGCTTGACTGACGACCATCCCGTCAATATCTTCCGGTGAAGTTTCTTGACGAACCAGAATGACTTTTTCACCGGCTTCGTGCGCCACTTGGGCTTGTTGCGCATCAAAATAAATTGCACCAGTCGCCGCCCCTGGACTAGCAGGTAACCCCGTTAATAACAATGGCGCTTGCTTCAGAGCTTGCGGATCAAATACCGGATGTAAGAGTCCTTCAATCATCGCCGGCTTTAACCGCAAGATGGCCGTTTGACGGTTAATTAAGCCTTCATTAACTAAATCTAGGGCAATCTTAAACGCCGCTTGGGGTGTTCTTTTGCCAATTCGGGTTTGCAATACATACAACTGCCCGGCTTCAATCGTAAATTCCATATCTTGCATATCTTGATAATGACGTTCAAGTTGATTCGCCAATGTTTTGAATTGCTCGTAAATCGTTGGTAATTGCGCTTTTAGCGTGGCAATCGGTTCTGGCGTTCGAATGCCCGCGACCACGTCTTCGCCTTGCGCATTTAACAGATATTCACCAAACAAACCTGGTTCACCCGTTGCGGGGTTCCGGGTGAATGCGACACCCGTCCCACTTTGCCCCTGATAATTACCGAAAACCATTTGCTGAATATTAACGGCCGTACCCATCGTCGCATCAATTTCGTGTAACCGCCGATAGGTTTTGGCCCGTGGATTTAACCATGATTTGAAGACCGCTTCGACCGCCAGAGTTAACTGTGCCGTTACCGATTGTGGGAACTGCGCATCATCTGTGTTCTGATAGAGCGTTTGATAAGTTTGAATCAATTGTTTTAAATCGGCCAGTGTCAAATCAGTATCACTGGTAACCTGTTTGGCGCGTTTTAAAGCCGTCAATTCGGCTTCAAAAATTGATTTATCAATTCCGTAGACCACATCGCCGAACATTTGAATTAATCGCCGGTAACAGTCATATGCAAACCACGGATTATGCGTTTGCTTCGCAAGACCTTCCACGGTTTGGTCGTTGAGCCCTAAGTTCAAAACAGTATCCATCATCCCTGGCATCGAAATCGGTGCCCCACTCCGAACCGAAACGAGTAAGGGTTGTTCTGGATTGCCCAATTGACGGTGCGTTGTTGCTTCTAATTGTTGAACCGCTTTCATTAAGTCGTCTTTTAAAAAATCACATTCTGCTTGACCATTGGTTAAATAACGTTGGCAAGCCGCCGTCGTAATCGTAAAGCCGGCTGGTACGGGTAAACCTAAGCGCGTCATCTCGGCTAGATTTGCCCCTTTGCCGCCTAATTCAGTATTCGTTAAGGTTTGATCTTCAGCAAAAGCATAAATATATTGCATTGTGATAGCCTCCAATATTTTATTGAACACCAACAGCATATAGTGTGACACATTAAAAGTCAATAGTACGTCATATTAAATTAAATAAGCCACACTATTATCCGATTTTGATTGCAAATAGGTTGTCGCTATTTTATAATAGTCTTATTGAAATCGGTTTAATCAAAGGAGTCATTATGGAATTATCAGCGCGTCAAAAGCAAATTATTCAAATCGTCCAAAACGATCAACCGATTAGTGGCACTAAAATTGCCGGACAACTTAATTTATCGCGCGCGACTTTGCGTAACGACCTCGCGATCTTAACGATGACTGGCATTCTTGATGCACGTCCGAAAGTTGGTTATTTTTACGTCGGTCAAGAGGTCGCCCCGTTACTCGCCGATCATCTGTATCAGGCAACGGTCGATCAATTGATGATCCCCCCGTTATTGATTCAACAAGCGACGACCATTGATGAAGCCGTCACGCAACTTTTCATGCACGATGTCGGTTCTTTATACGTTGTTGACCAACAACAGAAATTATTGGGCGTTCTCTCGCGTAAAGATCTGTTACGCGCGACGATTAACGCCACTAATACCAGCACGACCCCCGTGGCCATGATTATGACCCGCATGCCCAACATCGTCACGATGACTGAACACAAAACGATTCTACAAGCCGGCCAACGATTAATCGCCCACCAAGTCGATTCGCTACCGATTGTCGAACCGGACGGCGTGACCGTGATTGGTAAGATCACAAAATCAATCATTATGCGCTACTTTATCGAAGAAGGATTACACATTCAAAACTAAGCTTGCTTGGAGGTTTTCAAAATGTCAGCGATTCCAATTTTTATGATTTCAGATTCAATCGGCGAAACTGCCCGCTCTGTCGTGTCAGCCGTCGCCGCTCAATTTCCCCAATCAGTTCCTCTAAAAATCCAACGCTTCCCATTCGTCACCGATCAATCAACATTGGTGCCGATTCTAAAAGACGCCCAACAGGAACAGGCCATTATTGTCACGACTTTAGTTAATCGGCCCTTACAACAATCGGTTACCGAATTCTGCCAAGCGCACAATTTAACCCTCATCGACCTATTATCATCCCTAACGACCGCGATTAGTGCCCGTAGTCAAACCGATTCCTTAGAAGCACCGGGTTCCTTACGTAAATTAGACGAACACTATTTCCACCGGATTAGCGCCATGGAGTTTGCCGTTCGTTACGATGACGGTAAAGAACCACGTGGCTTATTAGAAGCCGATATCGTTTTATTAGGGGTCTCCAGAACGTCTAAAACCCCATTGAGTATGTACTTGGCCAATCAAAATTACCGGGTTGCCAACTTGCCCTTAATCCCCGGCGTCCCATTACCCAAGGAACTTTTTAAAGTCCCCACGCATAAAATTATCGGCCTCACGATGCCACTCCAAACGCTACTCAAAATTCGCACCGAACGCCTTGCGACCCTTGGCCTACCCCAGACGACCAATTATTCCGCCGCCACCAGCGTTAGCGATGAACTTGCCTACGCACAACAACTCTTTGACACTTTAGGGGCAACGGTGATCAACGTGGCTGATCGTTCAATCGAAGAAACCGCTAGCCTGATTCAAACCATGATTTAATGTTTAATCAAGTTCTTAACCTTTTCTGAAGAAAAAATGCATTTATTATTCATAAAACGACAATACTTTAGTAATAGTTAGTCGCTATACTGAACTTATCATCAAGAAGGAGCGATTGACTATGTTAGTACAAACGCAAAATATTGAATCCGTTAAAATTAAAAGCATTGAAAGCCATGATAAAGTTTGGGCCACGACTGAAAACGGCCAAGTGATTGAATTACATATTACCGAACAACAAAAAACCGACCGTCTTTTCTGGGAATCATTAATCAACATCCTCCGGGCTGAATTATGGTTACCACTTCAAAAAAGAACCCACGAACTCTTACAAAATGACTGGCTGACGAGTGAACCAACGTTGGCTTAAAAATAAACAAGCTGTGACAGAACTCGGTTATTGATTGAGTGCCCACACCCACGGTTTGATTCTGAGCATTAGCCTAGTTTTGTGAATAAGTCCGGGTTATGGACTTGTTTGCGAAACGTCGCTAAGCACAGGAATCAGTGGGTGTTGGCACGTTATCAATTGAGTACCAAGTTGAAAAATCCGATTATCCTGAATTTAGGGATAATCGGATTTTTTGATTTGAACGGAAATTGATGAGTTCTGGCGCGCGTCGACGAAGAATATTCATTTAAAATCAGAATACTTATGTCAAACACCCTTTTCATTTTCTAACGTTCCCCTTGCCACTCCGCTAAATACTCCGTCACAAAATCTTGCATGACTTGGGTCCGTTTTGTCGCCAGCGTCTTAGCGACTGGCGTATTCATGGTCGCCGCCAACTTAAATAACTTTTCATAAAAATGATTAATGACTGTCGTCGGTTCCCGATAATTAGCCGCCGTTAATTCAGCCCGCGGTTCAATCTGTGGATCATAAGCGATTCCACCGTGTGCACCACCATACATAAAGGTCCGACCAATGCCAATCGCACCAATTGCGTCCAACCGATCTGCATCTTGAACAATTTGCCCTTCGAGCGATAATACTTGTTGTTGGTCGATATTTTTAACAAACGACATATGCTCGATAATCGTCAAGATTGCTTGCTGCCGCTCAAATGATACACCAATGACGGTTAACTGCGCCACCATCGCTTGGCGGGCTTGTTCAACATCACCGACCACTTTTTCGTCAATCACATCGTGTAACAGCACCGCCATCTCAACCAACGTACTATCCGCCATTGGAATTTGTTGGCAGATTAATCGCGCATTGCGGACCACCCGCTGAATATGGTCAAAACCGTGCCCACTGTGTTCGCTTGCTAACTGCGCTTTAACGTATTTTTCAATCTGTTCAATTTGATTCATGATTATCGACCACCGTTTTCTTCTTATTCTAATGAAATCAAACGTTAATTACTAGTTCAATTCGCCCCCAATTGTGCTATACTCTGGTAAAAATAGAATTGGAGGCGTTTTATTGTGATGGAACAAGTGAGAACCATCAAAATAATAATCCTAAACACCATCATTCAATTGAGTATCCTAGTCGCTGGCCAGGCCCACCTCAGTTCGCGACTACCGATGCATGTCGATTTTAATGGTCAAATTACGACGACAATCGCTAATCAAACCCACCCGTTTCTCCATAGTGCCGCTTTATTAGTGATGTTTGCGTTAATCGCCATCTTTTTAATCTTAACGAGTACTGTCATACAATCCCGATTCAATGCGACACTGCTGAACATCAACGCCTTAATCAGTCGTCTCTGCCAACTAACAGCGGTTTTTATCACCATTATGGCTTGGCTTTTCTTAGCAACCATGCTGTCAGGTCACGTTCAATTATGGTTGATGCTGACCAACTATTTGTACACATTGGGGTTACTGATTGTCGTTGGTCAGTGGTTGTATCAACTCATGCAGATTAATCATTCTTCAAAATAATCAACCTAAAAAAACCGGTTAATCTGAATCAGATTAACCGGTTTTTACGTTATATTATTTAGTTGATTCACCAGGTTCAGAGGCAATAATTTGCATATCACCACGTAAATCCCAAGCTTTAATCGCAAATGGTAAAACAAAATGCATGTTTTTATGAATTGGATAAACTTGACCGTCAACCACTAATTCGCCAGCGCCGTCAACAACGGAGACTAACGTATAAGGTGCGTTCGTCCGATCAAAATGCAATTGATCTTTGACCAACCATTGATAAACACTGAAAAATGGTGACATTGGTGGTTGCACGTAAGTCGTAATCGTTGAAGCCCCGACTTGTTTGGTTTGAATGTTTAATTCTGGATCGTGATGCGGCACCGTCGTCGTATCAATTGATTGTTGTAAATGTAATTCACGTTTTTCGCCCGTCTTAGCATCGACCCGATCATAATCGTATAAACGATAAGTTGTATCACTACTTTGTTGGGTTTCTAGGGCCATAATCCCCTTATTTAACGCATGAATTGTGCCGCTTGGGACGTAGAAGAAGTCACCAGTTTTAACCGGAACTTTCCGCAATAATTGGTCCCATTGGCCTTGATGAATCATATCGGCTAATTCGGCTTCCGTTTTAGCGTAATGCCCATAAATTAAATACGCACCGGGTTCAGCATCTAGAATATACCAACATTCAGTTTTACCGAGTTCAGTTGGGCCTTCGTGTGCGGCCGCGTAAGCGTCGTCCGGATGAACTTGAACAGATAAGCTGGCTTCAGCATCCAGAATCTTCGTCAATAATGGGAAAACTTCACCCTTGGCATTGCCGAAATAGTCGCGATGTTGGGCCCAAGCTTGATCCAAAGTTAGCCCTTTTAAGGGACCATTTTCAATGGTACTAGGGCCGTGTGGATGGGCTGAAATCGCCCAACATTCACCGATATCACCGGCGG
Source organism: Latilactobacillus fuchuensis DSM 14340 = JCM 11249 (assembly GCF_000615805.1). GTDB lineage: Bacteria > Bacillota > Bacilli > Lactobacillales > Lactobacillaceae > Latilactobacillus > Latilactobacillus fuchuensis. The sequence goes on along the minus strand of NZ_BAMJ01000014.1, from coordinate 16,591 downwards.
GTAATTCATAATCGAATTCTTCAGCAAGCTTGCGCCCACCCCAAATTTTTTCTTGAAAGACTGGTTTTAGAAATAACGGTTCTGTCAATTCAATCACTCCTAATGCACTTTTATTATCAATGGTTTCTATTCTACCACAAATGAAAGCGGATAAGCAGTCAAAATGTGACCGCTTTATTAATTTGCTCTAGCATTCCCCATATTAATGGTTGTAATACTCCCCTTATCAAACCGATGGCGGGTCGTTGAATATTCAAAAGGTTCCCCTGTTTGTAAAAAGACGGTTTGTTCGACTTGTAAAACTGGTTCAGTGATAGCGCATTTTAAATATTCTTGATCCATCTGGTTAGGCTGATCGGCACTAATTTTACGATAAGCTGCCCCAATTTTAAAATTCAATTGATTTTCAAGATAGGCGTAAATCGATTCTTTTAAAATATTATCCGTTAAATCACCCAGTATTTTAGCTGGCATAACAGAATGCTCAATACAATACGGGGCTGTGTCTAAATAACGAACCCGAATAATATCATACACCGCATCAGTTTTAGTCAACTGCAGTTTATCTTGTTCATCTGCATTAGGCAATCGCAATTCATTTTTTAAAATTTGACTCTTAACAACTGCCTGGTCTTTAAATAACTCCGTGGTCCCGACGTATTGATTAATACTGGTGTCTAACCGCGACAACGAGGCTGCATTGGACTTGATAAAGGTCCCTTTACCTTGCGTACTATAAATTAAACCTTCAAAATTTAAAATTTCTAATGCTTTTTGAATGGTCATTCTCGACGTCTGAAATTCCTGAGCTAATTTGATTTGTTCTGGTAATAGACCACCAGTCGGATAAACACCCTCTAGAATTCGATTACGAATAATTGTTGCAATATCTTTATATTTCGCCATTTTATCCACCTACCATTTACTATCCAAATTATAGCATACTCATCACCGATTGAATTGATGTGCTAATTTTAAATAATGACTTTACATTTATAAAATAAAACGTTATCATTATTCTCGAATACAGAAATGGAGGTTTTTACTTGTGAGTTTAAATAAAGATTTTTTATGGGGTAATTCGGTTTCAAGTATGCAAAGTGAAGGTGCTTGGGCGGCTGATGGTAAAGGAAAATCAGTTTATGATATTAAACCAGCCACCAAGACCACCTCTGATTGGAACGATGGCATTGATGAATACCATCGTTACGCAGAAGACGTTGCCCTCATGCAAGACATGGGAATGGGCTGCTATCGTTTCCAAATTTCTTGGTCGCGGATTTTTCCAAATGGTGACGGTCAAATCAACCTAGCCGGCTTTGACTATTACGATCATTTAATCGATGCTTTACAAGCTGCTAATATTGAACCCATGATTTGCTTATACCATTTCGATATGCCATTAAAATTAGCACAGCAACACAACGGCTTTGTCAGTCGGCAAGTCACCGACGCTTTCGTCAACTTTGCGAAAGTCGTGATTGACCGTTATGGTAAACAAGTCAAGTATTGGTTGAGTTTTAATGAACAAAATGGTTATCTTTTCGAAACTGGTTTTGAAAATAGTGGCTATCTAGCTGGTGACCAAACCCTTGAAAAGCTCTATACGATTGCTAATAATACCATGGTGGCGCACGCTCAGATTGCTAACTACCTGCATGCCAACTTTCCCAAGGATCAAATTGGCGGTATGTTGGCCTATCAAGAGTTCTACCCGGCGACTAACCATCCCGAAGATGTCTTTGCGGCTCGTAAAGCCTCTGAATTCATCAACCAAAATTTTGTGGACGCTTTTGTTCGCGGTAAATATTCTAATGAAGTTTTATGTTATTTAAAAAATCATGATTTATTGTCCACGATTCAGCCCGGTGATCTAGCACTCATTGCGAGTCATCATAATGATTTCATTGCACTCAGCTATTATTATACGGTGGCCTTAGATCACACCAAGCTCACCGATACAACGCCACCTAATTTTTATATGCGTGATGCTAGCGTCCCTAATCCGTATTTAGAAAGTAGCGAATGGGGTTGGCAAATTGATCCGTTAGGGTTTAGAAACGTTTTGACTAAGCTCTCAAATGAAACCCAATTACCGATTTTCCCAATTGAAAACGGAATTGGTGTTCAAGAACAAATTGATGCCAACAATCCGATGATTCAAGATGATTATCGGATTAAGTATCATCAATCGCATATTCAGGCGCTTTGTGATGCAGTCAACTTAGATGGCGCTAATATTATCGGTTATCTGGGTTGGGGCCTCATCGATATTCCCAGTTCTAAAGGTGATATGCGCAAACGCTATGGCGTTGTTTATGTCAATCGGGATAATCATGATTTAAAAGATCTAAAAAGAATTCCAAAAGCCAGTTATTACTGGCTGAAACAAGTCGTTGCCAGCAACGCTGAAAATTTGACTGATAAATAATAAGGAGGTTCTACAATGGAATCAACAAAACGAAGTCAGAAATTTATTGACCAATTCACCAATATTGCTTTTAAAATCGGGAATCAAATTCATCTGCGCTCACTGCGCGATGCGTTTGCCATCATTATGCCATTATTTATTTTGGCCGGTATCGGCGTGCTGGTTAACAATGTCATCTTTCCTTGGTTTATTTCAGGCCAAACACTTAAAAACTGCCAATATTTCGGGACTTACATCACGAACGGCACCTTAAACATTGCTGGTTTACTAATTGCGCCCACAGTCGGCTATTGCTTAGCGCGCAATAAAAACTACACCAATAAAATTTCAGCAGCCATTATCGCCTTAGCGACCCTAGTTGTTATGATGCCCATCAATATTCCAGCGACAACGGTCAGCGGTCATTCAGTGAACGTGACCGGTGTCTTGTCCTTTCAAAATATCGGCACAACCGGGATGTTTTCTGGGATTATCATCGGCTTGGTTGCAACCGAATTATTTATCCGACTATCTAAATTCAAGAAATTACAAATTCGTTTAAGTGATGCCGTTCCATCAGCCGTTGCTGGTTCGTTCAACACGATGATTCCAGCTTTAATTACGATGAGTTTATTTGCAGTTTTGGCTGCGATTTTAACCGTTGTTTTCCACACGGATTTAATCACTTTAATCACAACCTTGATTCAAGAACCATTACGCCGCGTTAATACTAGTTTACCTGGTCTATTATTGATTTACGGTACTGGTAATCTGCTATTCTCATTTGGGATTCATCAAGCGGTGATCAACGGGACTTTATTAGATCCAGTGCTCTTAATTAATATGAATAAAAATATGGCCGCTTACGCTGCTGGTAAACACATTCCTTACATCATTAATAATGTTTTCCGTGATACATTCGGGATGTTAGGCGGTACTGGTAGTACCATCTGCCTCCTCATTGCCACGATTCTTTTCTCAAAATCAAAAGCCAGTCGTGACATTACTAAATTATCTTTCGTTCCTAGCCTTTTCAACATCAACGAACCCGTTATTTTCGGTTATCCAATCGTCTTTAACTTCGCCTTAATTATTCCATTCGTTTTAATGCCGGGACTCGGGATTAGTATTGCTTACTTCTTTACCGCGATTGGTTGGATGAATCGTGTGGTGGTCATGGTACCTTGGACCACACCACCCTTATTAAATTCCTATTTAGCCACTGGCGGTGATTGGCGAGCACCCGTCATTCAAGGCTTAACGTTAATCTTAGGCGTACTCATTTACTGGCCATTCCTTAAAATCAGTGAACGGGTTACCGCTAAACAAGCTGATCTTAATCTATAACATCAAAAAACGACGTAAATTAAATTTTACGTCGTTTTTTATTTAATGATTCTCCTGTAAAAATTGTTGGACAATTTGGTCGCGTCGTTCCAGAAAAGCAGGGTTATCGGCCGTTGGATGAATACGATTGGTTAAGACCACCATCCCTGTTTGACGCGCACGATCCAGTAACATGAACGTCCCGGTAAAACCAGTATGGTAAATCAGCGGGTGTTGGTTCCGGACATCAAAGCGTAAATTCCAACCTAACGACCGGTGCAGATGGGCCGGTGTCCAATCCCGATATAACGCTTGAACACTGCCCTGAGTAATGGGTGCGTGTTCGACTGTTAATTGGCCGAGTTGGAATTGGGCGAAGCGGACGACGTCTTTTAACGGTGCAAATAAGCCCGCTGCCCCACTATGATTCTGGAGCGTATAACTTTTAGGATCATGAACAACCCCCTGTATCAAGCCCCGTTCAGCCGTTAATTCAGTCGGTACGGCCAGTTGGCGGTCAGGTGCAAACGTACTGTCATTGAGGCCGAGCGGGGTTAAAATTTGTTCCTGAATCAAATCTTGAATGGGGTTTTGACAAATCGCTTCAATCATCCAACCGAGATACAATAGGCCGATGTCAGTATAGACGACCTTCTTTTCAAAATTCGGACCAACCGTCAGTTGCGTCAATAACGCCTGTTTTAAATCCTGAGCAGCTAATTGATTCCGATTAGGAATATAACCTTCTAAGCCTGATGTGTGGGTTAATAAATGTAGGATCGTTACTCGGTGATCCTTGAAGGCCGGTAGAATTCGGCAAACTTTTGTGTTCAGCGCCAATTGACTGTGTTCCAATAACCGTAACGTTAATGTCGTCGTCCCAATCACTTTGGTTAATGAGGCTAAATCGTATAGTTGATCCGGTAGTAGTGGTTTAGTGACCGGCACCTTTTGGGCGTCACCCACAACTATCTGTTGACAATCGAGACCGTCAATTAACGCGTACGAGACGCCAGGGACAATTTGATCCGTTACTAAAGCGTCGATTTGAGCGGCTGTTTGATTAAAGCGCATTGGCTCACCTTCTTTTCTGATTACTGTTAGTATCACGCAAAGTTTCAAAATGTGCAAACAAAAAAACAGCGTTGCGTTGCCGCGCGGCTGTTTGCTTTAAAGATTAGATTTTAACGTTACCTGAGAATTGACTGTTATAAAGATCAGCATAGAACCCATTTTGACCCATTAAATCATCATGTGTCCCAGTTTCCATAATCGAACCGTGATTCATCACAATAATGTTGTCGGCATCGCGAATCGTTGATAAACGATGGGCAACCACGAAACTAGTCCGGTTAGCCAAAAGGCGTTCCATGGCGTGTTGAATGTGAATTTCAGTCCGTGTATCGACGGAACTAGTGGCTTCATCCAAAATTAAAATTTCAGGATTAGCCACAAACGCCCGCGCAATCGTCAATAATTGACGTTGACCTTGTGAGATATTCGATGCTTCTTCGTTCAAGATTGTTTGATAACCATCTGGTAATTGACGGACAAAACTATCGACATGGGCCGCTTCAGCAGCGGCTAAAATCGCTTCGTCTGACGCCGTTTCATTACCATACTTCAAGTTATCCCAAATCGTCCCCGTGAATAACCAAGTATCTTGTAAGACCATCGCAAAGTGACTGCGTAATTCATCGCGACTCATATCACGCGTATCAACGCCGTCTAACTTAATTGAACCGCCACTAACGTCGTAGAAGCGTTCTAACAAGTTAATAATCGTTGTTTTACCCGCACCAGTTGGGCCGACAATCGCGATCATTTGACCCGGTTTGACTTTTAAGTTGTAATCTTGCATCAAGATTTCTTTGCCTTGATAACCGAATTCAACGTGTTCTAATTCTAATTTATTCACATCATCTTGAACAGCTGGTACACCGGATGGTTCGTCCGTCATATCGGCTTCATCTAAGACTTCAAAAACCCGTTCAGCTGAAGCGATTGTGGATTGAATCGTGTTGGCTAAATTGGCTAATTGAGAAATCGGTTGGGAGAATTGTTGCGTATATTGCATGAACGCTTGCATATCCCCTAACGTGACTTGACCGTTGGAAACGCGAATCCCACCGATAATGGCGACAAAGACGTAACCTAAGTTATTGACAAACGTCATCGCTGGCATGATAATCCCAGAAATAAATTGGGCTTTCCAAGCGGCTTTATAGAGTTGTTCATTTTGTTCTTCAAACATATCAATCGTAACTTGTTCGCGATTAAACGTTTTCAACACGACTTGGCCTGAGAAATTTTCTTCAATTTGGTTATTCAATAGACCCAGACTCTTTTGTTGCGCGGCAAAGAATTTTTGCGATTTAGGGGCAATAATGCCGACAACGATTAAACTAAACGGAATCGTCACCAAGGCAATCAAGGTTAATTGCCAACTAATCGTCAACATCATCCATAAGACGCCGACAAACGTCACCGCACTCGTGACCATTTGGGTTAAACTTTGTTGTAACGTACTAGCAATATTATCCATATCGTTAATCGCGCGACTCATAATATCCCCGTTTGAATGGGTATCGTAATAGTTGATTGGCACCCGTTGCATTTTATCTTTTAATTCTTTACGTAATTCATAGACCGTTTGTTGTGAAATCCGGGTCATGATGAATTGTTGTAAGAAACTGAAAAGCGCTGAAGCTAGGTACATCAGAATAACGGTCATGATAATTTGTTTAATCTTATCAAAATCGATTGGGAGTTGATTCATTGAAATGCCAGCTTTTTGCATGGCACTCCCTTTCATGACCCCTTTAAAAATTTCAGTCGTTGCTTCCCCTAAAACTTTAGGCGTTCTAATTTGGAAAACAACTGAGATGATTGCTAAGGCTAAAACAATCACTAAGCCGATCACTCGACTCGACATGTAAGTTAATAAACGTTTCGTTGTGCCCCAGAAATTCTTAGGCTTTTCAACGAGCCCGCCCGGACCGTGTCCACCTGGGCCACGACCACCGGGCCGCATTGGTTGTTGTTTAGCTGCCATTAGTCTTCATCTCCTTCTCTGATTTGTGAATTAATAATTTCTTGATAGGTCGTGTTAGTGGCTTTTAATTCAGTATGTGAACCCTTGCCGACCATTTGACCTTCATCCAAGACGATAATCGTATCCGCGTCTGCCACGGTTGAAACCCGTTGACCGACAATTACAACGACACTCTTTTGGATTTCTGAATCTTGTTTAAGGGCTTTTCGTAAATTAGCATCCGTTTTAAAATCTAAGGCTGAGAAGGAATCATCAAAGACATAGATTGACGCGCGTTTAACTAATGCACGCGCAATCGCTAAACGTTGACGTTGCCCACCGGAGAAGTTACCCCCACCTTGTTCAACGTAACTGTCTAAACCATCCGGTAATTCACTGACAAAATCGTCAGATTGGGCAATTTTTAAAGCATGCCAAATCTGATCATCAGTGGCATCTGGATTGCCGTATTGCATATTTTCCCGAATTGTCCCGGTAAATAAATTCGCTTTTTGAGGCACGAAAGCGACTTGTTGATGAATATCGTGCAACGTGACGTCTTTGACGTTTAAGCCATCGACTACCACATCACCCGATTCAACATCGTAAAAACGCGGAATCAAATTGACTAGCGTCGTTTTACCAGAACCCGTCCCACCAATCACAGCGACCGTTTGACCGGCCGTCATTTGGAAATCAATCTTTTCCAAAGCTAAATGTTCGGCATTTTGATAACGGAAATTCACTTGATTAAAGGCTAAATTAGCGGGTTCCTCCTTAAAATCAGCCGGTTGGTCTGGATTGACAATGGGTGTTTCTAAATCTAGGACTTCGTTAATCCGGACTGCTGAAGCCTGCGCCCGTGGAATGAAAACAAAGACCATTGATAACATCATGAAACTCATCAAAATTTGCATCGCGTAAGTCATGAACGCTAATAGATTCCCAACTTGCATCGCTTGGTTGGCAATCAAGTGACCACCCATCCAAGTGATGGCGATGTTGGTGCCACTCATGATTAGCGTCATAATCGGTGCCATGACGGCCATAATACTGTAGACCTTCTTGGCATTATGCGTGTAATCATCATTGGCATCGTCGAACCGGTCTTGTTCAAATCGATCACGCCGGAAAGCCCGGATTACCCGCACACCCGTTAAACCTTCTCGGAACACTAAGTTAATTCGATCGGTTTTTTCTTGCATCGCTTTAAAAAGCGGTACGGCAAAATACATCACAATCCCGATGAACAACGCCATGATTGGTAACACCACGACGAAAATCGAGGTTAACTGCGCATCTTTTTGATACGCTAGAAAACTAGCCCCGATTAACATAATCGGTGCCATGATCATCATTCGTAAGAACATCATCGCCACGTTTTGAATTTGGACCACATCATTGGTTGTCCGTGTAATCAACGAAGAGGTCCCAACTTGATCCATTTCATCATGTGAGAAATTAATGACTTTACGATAAATATCAGAACGTAATTTTTGACCCAGACTTTGAGACGTCTTAGCGGCTAAAAAAACATTCGCAATCGCTGCAATGATACTAACTAATGAATATCCCAACATTTTAAAACCGGTCTGCCAAATATAATCAATATCCCCTTTAGCAATCCCGTTATTGACAATATCTGATGTTAAATTGGGTAGATACAGGTTACTGACGACTTGAATAATCATGAAGATTATCGCGCCTAGCACCGCCCAAGTGGACATGCGACTCTTTGCAAGTTTAATCATGCGTACTACGCCTTCTTCCTGTTATTTCCGTGCACTGGCACCATTTTCAAGCCAATCAACCACTAGATTAAAGCGGTGTTCAACTTGTTCAATGGTCAGTGCTTGTTCCGTATCTTGGTGCATGTAATATGAAGCAATGCCTTGAAAAACATTATTCATTAATTGATGGAATAGAATCTCCAATTCTTCAGACTGATCACGATCAAACTTTAATAAGCTGTAATCAATGTGCTCAATCAAAAAGGTGAGTCCTTCTGAATGATGACTATGTTTCAATTCTGGCGACATTTTTCGCCGATCTTTATAATCGGTATGCAAAAATAAATGCTTATAGAAAGGCGCATCTTCCCCATTAATAATTTCTTCGGCCATCGCTTTAAAGAAAATCCGCATCGCCGCAAATAAATCCCCATCGGCCCTTAAAATAGCCGTCTTCAAGTCTTCTTTAGAACTATCCCGCATTTTATTCAGATCATAAAAGAAAATATCTGCCTTATCTTCAAAATACTGATAAAAACTCCCCCGCGGAATTCCAGCCGCCTTAATAATGTTGCTGACCGAGGCTTCGTTAAACGGTACGCGCGAAAATTCAGCGTGCGCTGCAACTAACAAGCGTTGTTGTTTTTCTGCTGGTAACCGAAAAAATGTCTTTTTGGGCATTAAAATGCTCCTTTCTAACGTTAATGACAACTCGTCACTTTTATGACGCTTTGTCATTGTATTACACTTTTAATGAATTATCAAGTCCCGTCCATCCTTGATTTAGCACGGTTTCAACTGGCACCGCTACCATGTCATAATGATTCACCATCACAAACTACCAATATTACTTTGACCCCGCGACTATCTCGCTGTAGAATTGGTTAAATAACAAAGCTTTCTAAAACTAACTAAAGGATCTGATTTTTTGACCAATCAATCTTTAAAACCGATGCTCAACTCGACTGAATTAATTGCGCACATGCTTCGTAAAGGGATTACCTTCGAGGCCATCTCGCAAACCGAGGCGACGACAATTCTCAATAAAGTTAACTATTATTTCAAAGTGACCGCTTATCGCAGTAATTTCCCGAAAAATACGGCGGGCCAATACGAAAACCTTGATTTTGCCTACTTGATTGATTTAGCGTCAATCGATATGCAACTACGCGACTACCTCCTAAACCTCTCATTAGACATCGAACACGGTTTAAAAGTCATGCTGTTAAATCTGATTGCCAACGATCCAGCTGAAGATGGTTACCAAATTGTCCAGGATTTTAAAGTCAATCATCAATCCGCTTATAATCAAACGTTAACGTATCTCCGTAAAAACCGCTATTCGCAAGATTTGTATACGAAGCACCGCGACCACCTCGCTATCTGGACCTTTCTAGAGATTGCAACCTTTGGTACCCTATCGATGTTTGTTGATTTCTATTTAGAACGCACTCAAACCAAATCTGTTCGAAAAGTCCACACCTATTTAAAATACAGCAAGAATATTCGCAATGCTTGCGCCCACAGTAATCCATTATTAATTAATCTTTTCTCAGAGAAAGAATTTTTACGTTATCCCTCGAGCGCCGTCCAACTCGCGGCTCATCAAATGGCAATCCCCACTAACCGCCTATCAGATTTAAAAATCAACGATCTCGTCTCCTTATTTTATCTTCACCAATTATTGCAAAGTCCCAAAATGAGCGGCCATCGTTACCAAGAAGGCCTCGATTTAATCGCTCGTTACCACCGCCATGAAGATTGGTACGCTCACAATTTAAAACTAACCACATTTTTCAACCTTTTTGGGCAACTGGTTGAATACCTAACGGTTAAAGCGTAAACTAGACATTAAGGAAATAACGGTTCGACCGTTAGCTGGCCAAGGTACTGCCAAACGCTAGTTATTGCACAGAAAGAGGCACCCAATCTTAATTTTAAGAATTGGGTGCCTCTTTTTTGACTATCATTTAAAGCAATAAAAAAACCCCGCTAGGCGGGGTCTAAAAGTCTTATAGTTTAACAATGTTTGTTGCTTGAGGACCGCGGTCGCTGTCTTCTACATCATATGAAACTGCTTGGCCTTCATCTAATGATTTGTAGCCTTCGCCTTGGATAGCTGAGAAATGAGCAAATACGTCTTTGCCGTCTTCACCAGTGATAAAACCAAAACCTTTGTCTGCATTAAACCATTTTACTGTACCGTTGTTCATGTTGTTTCCTCCTGTTACATATCAAAGTATGTATATTTATTATTGTCGCAAAAAATTATTAATAGGTAACAGAGGAATGATTATTCAAAACTCAAATTACGTCTCAAAATTGTTTACTTGATTAGTATAGCATATGATTTTCGGAATGGCAATCTTTCTCAAAACTTTTTTAAATTATTTTTTCGAGGAATCTCTCGGTTCTATTCCGATAGAATATGCTATGATGACTATTATACGGAGGTGTTGCCAATGATGCAACTCAAACGGCTATTCGGGTTGTTCGGTTTGATTCTATTACAACAACTACCCCTACTAATTGTCGGAATTTTTGTCACCTTACCTAAAGCTAATCGCACCCCGCAGCTCGTGACATTAGTCGGTTGGTTGTTTCTCGGTTTAACAATCCTGATTACTTGGTTCATGTGGCGTCGCTATCAAGCATTAAGGACCCGCGCTACGCGACCGGGATGACCACTCAAAAATGGTGGACAGTCTTAATCGCATTTGTGGCCATGATCCTGATTAATAATCTGACGGTCCCGTTTATTCAACCCACTGGTAACGGTAATGTCGAAGCGCTGACCGACTTACTCCAGACACTTGGCCTCTATATGATTCCCTACATCGTCTTTCTAGGCCCGATTATGGAAGAACTATTATTCCGCGGCTTCTTAATGAATTGGTTTTTTACCAAACGACCCGTGTTCAGCATACTTAGTAGCGCCCTTTTATTTGGACTGATGCACGGGATAACCGATCCTATTTATTTTTTATCAAAAGCTTTATTAGGCCTCGTCCTAGCGATTGTCTATGTGCGCAACCAAAATATTAAAAGTACGATTACCTTGCACATTCTTAATAATTTAACGGCCGGTTTTACTATTTTTTAAATTCAGAAAGGAATTGATTAAATGTCTGCTTTAACCACGATTCTAACTTATATTCAAGACCATCCGGACCAAGTGACGGTTGAACCCTTCCAATATGCGAACGTCATTCGCTTTGGCATCAACGATCAAACTGACTTACCGGAAGTTGAAAAACTATTTCCTGAAATGCGACTACACGTTAACCGCATCGATCCCGATTACGTCCAAAGTCATTATGACCTACTCGATTCTTTTTACCGTCAAACGGAAGAGAAACAAAAAGACGGCTTCGAAGATGTTTGGATTACAACCTCCCATCTCAGCGACCGTCAACTCTTTTTAGTGGATCTTTCTTTTGAATAACCCGCAATTCAACCAAGTTAAAATTAGTTTATTAAAAACATTGATTCTAACGCTCTTTCTAATGACGATGCGTTGGTTAATTCCACACCCAATCATCATTATCGCCAGCTGGGTCAGCGCTTTTGTTTGTTTAATCTACTTTGGCATTCTAGTCTGGCTCTACCATTATCGGTAATTACGCCATTTTCTTAGTTTCAACAATCACTTCTTCAGTGAAGTAGACTTGTAACCCGAAAAAGATAGTTAACATGGCCGCAGCAATCCAGGCCGTGCGCACGTTGAAAAATTTAACGAACAAACCTGAACTAATCGTCCCAACAAAGAAGCTACCAACAATCAGTCCAAAATACTGGGCTTTTTGTTGGTATTTTTTTTGCTTAGTTTCAAAATACAAATAAGTGTTCTCAACTAATTTTTTATAATTACCGGTTGTAAACGTATTGGCATAGGGATAACCATTGACCGTCGCGTAGCTTGAATATTGAATGGCCATCGACATCGCTAAGATGGTCGTCACCAACATATTTGGCACACTCGTGGGTAAAAAGCCAACGACCACTAACGCGATAATTTGAATCGCCAACAGCCATAGTCGCCAAACATTCAACCCATTCATGTTAAAATGCCGTTTCGCAATTTGGACAATGATCGTCCCAATCGCAAACGCAATAATCGGTGAAATCTTCTCCGGTAGTTGTGACCATTGACTCGTCGCAACATCTAACCCAATAAAAACAATATTACCAGTCTGGGCACTCGCAAAAACCCCACCGCGTAAGATGACACAGTAGGCGTCTAAAAAGCCACCAATAAAGGTTAAAAAAACCGCCGTGCCTAATCGATCATGAAAATAAATTTCTTTTTGCAAAATCAGCCCTCCGAATCAATACTTCCATTATACGCAAAAATCAACAGAATTCAAAAACGCCATCAACAATTTTGATGGCGTCTCTTGAAATTATAAATTAATCGGTGTATCAATTTGGTCGTGAACGATTGTTCGGAAATCTAATAAACCGGTATCGAGTCCCCGTAATAAGACTTCCGCGGTGCCGATATTGGTCGCCAATGGGACTTCGTAAACATCCGACAACCGAATTAACGCGTTAACGTCTGGTTCGTGCGGTTGGGCCGCTAATGGATCTCGCAAGAAAATGACGAGATCAATTTTATTTTCGGAAATTAACGCGCCAATCTGTTGATCGCCACCAAGTGGCCCCGATTTAAACCGTTTGACGGATAAACCAGTCGCTTCAATAATTTTTTGCCCGGTTGTCCCGGTCGCAAACAATTCATGTTGCGCTAAGATTGGTTGGTACGCTGTGACTAATTTGATCATTAATGGCTTTTGACGATCATGGGCAATTAATGCAATTTTCATTCTAACGCCTCCCTATCATTTCATTCGTAAGGCTCAGCAATTGATTCTCTCTATATTATTCAGTGTACACTTTCTCTCAATCGTTGCCAATTAAAAAAGTCAGTCCCTCAAAATGAAGGGCTGACTTTGAAAAGTCGGTATTCTTTAAGCTTAATACCAACCGTTGCTTAACCAGAAGCTCTTAGCTGCGTCCCATGAACCGTAACGGCTCGTCACGTATTGATCAGCGACTTTTTCTTGATTGGCAGCTGAATAGTCACCATTTAAATATGACGCTGATAATTGGTAACGACCGATTAATTGACCGTTAGTGGCTGTATATGAACCACCGGATTCCTTTTGCGCAATCCATTCTTTAGATGAGCTCGTGGTTGCGGCAGTAGCGGTTGTCGTTGTTGAGGCTTGCGTTGTGGCAGCTGGTGTCACCGTTGCGGCTTGAACTGGTGTCGCTGTTTGTGTCGTTGCGACCGGTGTTGTTGTTTGGGCAACTGGCGCTTGAGTTGTCGTAGCGGCTGCTTGAGTCGTAGTTGAGGCCGTTGTATCCGCATCAATCGTTAGTTGTTCGCCAACGTAGATTAAGTTGATATTTGAGATACTGTTGTTCTTAGCGATTGAATCAACTAAGTCGTTGTTACCAGCGAATTTATTTGAGATTGATGATAAGGTATCACCAGTTGTAACAGTGTAAGTTGTGGCTGCACTTGCTTGACCGTTGCCTGCGAAGAGGATGCCAGCAGCTGTTGCGGCCGTTAATGTGGTACTAAATAAGATTGTTTTTAAAGGTGTCATGTATGATTGATCTCCTTGAATTTAAGTTTTGTGTTTCAACGTGTGACTAATATACCATCTAAATTCCCGTTGTAAATATCAAACAAGTAACAATTGATGACAAAATGGTAACAGTTTAACGGCAAATCCCGATCAAGCTGTAATGAACACCGCTTTATTGCCCGTCCTTAACCACTTTACCAATCAATAAATAACGTCCTATTATTTTAAGCAAAAAAATAAACGCTCTTAAAATGAATTAAGAGCGCTCTGTAATAACTTTGGGGGAGATATTACTTTTATAGTTTATCGCACGTTAACAAATTGCGCAATAGCGATAATAAAATAACATTGTACGTTATACTATTCACTTACTCAACTGATTATAATCCTCATCAGAAACGGCTTCCAACCATTCTGGTGTGCCGGTCGTAATCGCCACGTGTGAAAACCAACTATCTTTAGTTGCCCCGTGCCAATGCTTAACCCCATCATGTGTGACAATCACCATTCCCGGTGTCAATAATTGCGCCGGCTGTCCCGCTTCTTGATACCAACCTTGCCCACCCGTGACTAATAAAATTTGATAGCCAGCATGATGAATATGCCAATGATTCCGACAGCCAGGTTCAAACGTGACGTTGCCCACACCAACATTGATTGCTGGATCATTCACCAACCCTTGTAAATAACTTTGCCCCGTAAAAAAGGCTGCATACGCGTCATTTTTGGGACCCATTTCAAAAATACCATTTTGCACTGTTTCTTGATTAGTCATCTGATTACCATCCTTCATTTAGTTTTAATGTGCTTCTTTAAACTTGTTTTGTTGGGTAGATTGTAAATTCATTAACGTTGACGTCTTCTGGTTGATCGATTGCAAAATTAACGACCCGCGCAACCGCATCCGGTGTGATTCCGACCGCCGCGTAAAAGTCCGTCATATTTTGTTTAGCGGTTTGATCGGTAATCGTCGTCAATAATTCCGTATTGATGGCCGCCGGGTATAAACTAACCGTCCGAATATTAGTCCCTTCCTCGGCGCTCTCCATCCGAATCACTTCCATTAGATTCCGGACAGCAAACTTAGTGGCACCATAGACACCAGCGCCGGAAAAACTTTTGATCCCGGCAACTGACGACGTTGTAATAATCTGACCACTCTTTTGAGCAGTGAATTCCGGCATAATCGCAGCGACCCCATTCAACACACCGGTTAAATTAATGTCGATCATCTGTTGCCATTCTGTCGTATGCAACGCACTAATCGGTGACGTTGGCATAATCCCCGCATTATTAAATAACACATCGACCCGGCCAAATTCAGTTTTAGCCAACGCTACTAAGGCCTGCAAATCAGCTGCCTTAGTCACATCAGTTACCCGATAGACGGCTTGGCCCCCCGCAGCTTCAATAGTGTCAACCACAGCTTGTAACCGATCCGCCCGCCGAGCACCCAATACGACTCTAGCACCATTGGCGGCCAACAATTGGGCACTAGCCGCGCCAATCCCTGAAGAAGCGCCCGTAATAATAATCACTTTATCTTTAATTGTCATTTGAAAAACTCCCTTGCTTTTAACTACAATCGCTAGATTACACCCTCGAGTGCACTATAAGGCAAGCTTCTTTTCAAAATAAAAAACGACTTTCCCAAATAAATTGAAAAAGTCGCTTGATTAAGCTATTTATTTTTAAAGCGTTCAGTCAGCTTGTGTTCACTATACTGGCTTAATTCACTCGGTTCAATTTGATATTTCGAACAGATAATTAATAACTGATCGAAACAGTCCGCTAATTCTTCTTTTAAATTATCGTATTTGGCATCCGTCGATTGAACCACTTCGCCCGGATGGTCCCGCCCTAACTCGATTGTCCGAATCGCGCGTGATAATTCACCAACTTCTTCAGATAAGAAATTCAGCCGAATCAGCGGTGAATATTGATACCAATCACGCTGTGTATAAAATTGCGTCAACCACGCTTGATGTGTTTCTAAATGATTAGCCATTGAATTCACTCCATAAAAAAAGCCTACCGCAGTAGACTCCTCGAATTTAGTTGGGTATATAGGGATCGAACCTATAAATTACGGATTCAGAGTCCGGTGCCTTACCAGTTTGGCGAATACCCAATGTTATTTATCACGGATATTATGATACCGCTGATTGGAACCCTTGTCAATTCTATTTTTTAACAAAATCGCCAAAAAGGACTATACTATAGAAGGAGGCGGTTAAATGATGGATAAAACAGCAATCGAGAAATTGTTTCAAGGTAAAGTATTATCGCATGACCAGCAGTCCGTTTTAATTGAATTAGCTGATTCCCGCAAAGAATTATCAATCTCAATCGAAGAAGATGTTTTAGCGTTAATTGAAAAACATCAAGATTATGCGCTCAATATCATTAAGAACCTAAAGAAAAAGTCGAATCAGAAAATTACTAAAGAACACATTAATATTAATCATCGGAATTATAAAATATTTATCTAACG
>NZ_BAMJ01000015.1 GCF_000615805.1 Latilactobacillus fuchuensis DSM 14340 = JCM 11249 | reverse complement strand
AGCACTGTACTTTGGAAAGCTGTTCTTTTTACCGTGGTTATCTATGCAGTTGTAAGATTAATTAATAAGACTATTAAAGGTAACCAGGGATGGGGGTCCAGAACATGGACGTACTATGGGGGCTTCATCGCGGCCCTGATTCTATATCTAGGGATGACAGTTAGCAACTTTAACTATCATTATTTAACGATTGTTTACACTAATCATGATAAATTGCTGTTGAATTTATTAAATTTATTATTATTATTCTTATTGTATCTCAGTATAGTAGCTATTTTTAATCGATTAATTTTGTCAGTTGGGATTTTTAGTTTGGTTGGGATTATCTATATTGTGGCTAATCAGCTAAAAATTAATGCGCGAAATGAGCCAATTCTACCAATTGAATTTAGTAATATTTTTAATATACCAGATTTATTAAAAATTATTCAACCAATCCAGGTTTTTTTAATGGTTATTATTGTTGTCGTTGGTATTGGTGCAATCGGTTTTGTCCAATATCGTCTGAAAGGTAAAGCGATATTTAAATGGTATGAACGGAGCCTATTCTTAGTTATGACGGCAGTGCTATTTAGCGTATGTGCCTATTTTATACCAGACTACACGCCTAAATTTTCTGATTATCAAGATACGGCCTTTAATCGATTTTTAAAGGATATTCAATATAAGCCAGTTCAAACAACACCGTCGGTCCAAATGCAGTATAATGGACAAATTGTCGGATTGGTTAGTATGGCACGTGTTAAGGTAATGGATAAACCAAAAGGTTATAGCCAAGCGAAGGTTAATGCGATTGTTAAAAAATATGAAACAGAAGCAACGACAATCAATCAAGATCGGACAGGCAAAGTTGGCGATCAAACTGTTATCTATGTTTTAAGTGAAAGTTTAGCCAATCCCAATCGGATACCCGGTGTTAAATTATCGCAGAATCCGTTAAGTTATTTAGATCAGATTAAGCAAAAAAACACGTCAGGCCTGATGGATAGTTACGGTTACGGTGGTGGAACGGCTAATATTGAATTTGAGGCGTTGACGAGTTTATCGATGAATAATTTTGCACCAAGTATGTCAATTCCTTATTTATATTTAGTTCCCAAACTGAAAAATATTCCAACAGTGATGGATGATTTTTCAACTAAAAATGCGATTCATCCGTTTACGCCAACTATTTATAGTCGGAATCGTGTTTTTAAGAAGTTTGGGTTTCAACATTTCTATAATTTGGATAGCGATGATAAATTAACATACACTAAAAAAATTCAAAATTCAGATTATATTTCAGATGATTCTGCTTTTAAAGAAACGTTAAAACAGGTTGGTCGTACTAAAAAAGGTCAATTCATTCAATTAACAACGATGCAGAATCATATGCCATACTTAGCGAATGATTATCAAAATACGATTAAAGTTTCCGGCGATTTGACAAAGAGCAGTCAGGCAGAATTAGAAACGTATACACAAGGAATCAGTTTTACAGACAAAGCACTAAAACAATTTATTAATAAGGTTAATAAAATTGATAAAAAAGTAACTGTTGTCTTTTATGGTGATCATCTGCCATCTGTGTATAATTTCAAAACGGATAATGATTCAAAACAGTCGAAATATGATCAATTATTGCATCAGACTGATTTCTTTATCTATAGTAATTTTAAGAGCCCAGTGGTGTCTCAAAATAAAGTTGTTAGTCCATATATGTTTACCCCGATGATGTTAGCGCAGACTAATAGTAAAGTATCACCTTACTATGCATTGTTAACAGATGTTTGGCAAAAAACACCAGCGTCTGAACGCCAAAAGACAATGGATAGTGATGGTAACTATATAACGACCAAGGTTTTGAATAAAGAAACCAAACAAATAATGAAAGATTATAAATTAATTCAGTATGATATTACCAACGGAAATCAGTATACGTATCAGACGGATTTCTATAAAACTAAATAATATAATCGATAAAAACAAGCTAACGGCTAGTCCATAAATCTGGATTAACAGTTAGCTTGTTTAGTTGATATTATAATTCTTCTAAATCAGTTTTAATTTTAGTTGTTGAAATGCCATCAGTTCGAGGTAAATAGATAACTTGACAATAATCTTTAAGAAAATCAAATTTACCGGCCCAATCATCACCCATGACGAAGATATCAATGTCATATTTTTGGACATCTTTAATTTTTTGATCCCAATCTTTTTCGGGAATAACGTGATCAACATAGCGGATAGCTTCTAAAATATATTTACGATGATCGTAATTATGATAGGCTTCCTTGTGCTTTTCAGCATTAAATTCATCGGTTGAAAGACCGACGATTAGTTCATCACCAAGAGATTTTGCACGTTCTAAAAGGCGTACGTGACCCCAATGTAATAGATCAAAAGTGCCATAAGTTAAAATTCGTGTCATTAGAAAGCTCCTTGTTGGTAGTAATGATAAAAGCATAGTTGATTTAGCGGGATAATTCAAGTGATTACTAACTTTTGTTAAAAATATTAAATGAAATAACGGTGTCCGCTTATTTTTGCTATAATGAATAACATATATCATAAGAATGGGATAAGTGATGCGCTTGTTAAAAAATAAATTATTTACACTTTATATGGAAATGATGAAACTCTTATTGAAGGTAGTCCCGGTTAAGCGAGGGCAAATTTGTATCATCAATGGTTCTGGCTATGCTGGTTCGAATGGATTAGCGTTATTTCGGTATTTAAAAGAAGAGTTGCACTATAAAGATGTTTGGTTACTTGAAAATTTTCCAAGTAGTCATCTAAAATTGGCAATATGGTTAAAATTAGCCTCTTCGCAAGTCATCATCGGAACGCACGATCCGTACAAAGTTTCCAAACGGCAGACGTATATCCAATTATGGCACGGTATACCATTAAAAAGAATGGGATTTTTAGCTAAAAATGCTAATATTATTGATTTAGAAAAAGGTCATCAGCATTGGTCGAAATCAGTAGATTACATCACATCTTCTTCAGATATGTATGATACATTAATGAGCGCTTGTGAAGGGATTGCTGATAATAAGTTTGTTCATTTAGGTTTTCCAAGAAATGATTTTTTTCAAATCGATGAACAACAAAAGGCTGAACGTAAATTAGAATTGGTAGGGTTATTTGATCAAGCTGTTATAAAAAAGGAACCACGCCTTCTTTTTTATCTGCCGACATTTAGAATGGAAGATAATAACCAAAATTTATCAGATATGTTAAAAAACGGTAATATTTTTGGACTGACTAATTTTGAGAGCAATCAATTCGAAGCGTTGTTGGCCCGTGAAAATATTATTATTATTGCTAAATTGCATCCAGTTGAGGAAAAACAAGTTGATGTGACAGCTTTGAACCAATTAAAGCACGTTAAAGTGATTAAAGGAAATTGGTTACAAACAAATCAACATGATTTATATGAATATCTGGCCGTTACGGATGCTTTAATGACTGACTATTCAAGTGTTTATTTTGATTATTTATTGATGGACAAGCCATTGTTATTCTTAGCAAATGATTTAAAAAATTATGAAGCTAGACGGGGATTCCTGTTAACACCATATCAGACATTTGCACCTGGTTTAGTTGCTAAGAGTATGCAAGAGTTTAATCAAGCGTTAGTCGATTTGTTTAAATTAGACTTACATGATGAGCGTAATCAAATTAGAAAAATGATCTATCAAGATACCTATTTGAAAAATAATTCATCTGAACAAATTTGGAAGCAGCTAATTCAAGATTTAGTTCAAGATTGTAAATAATGGAGTTAAAATGAGAAAATTATTTAAAGATTTCTTTTATAATGCAATATATCAAGTCTTCTTAGTGATTGTTCCTTTAATAACTGCCCCGTATTTATCACGTGTATTGGGACCTGGGCCGCTAGGGATTAATAGTTCAGTTAACTTTACAATCCAGTTTATTATGGTCTTTTGTGCTTCAGCAATGGGGCAGATTGGCACAAGAACAATTGCAAGATTGCGTGCTGATAAAGACCAATCGGAATTTGAATCAGCTTTTTGGGGCTTATGGCTAATCCAAGCAACGTTGAGCGCGATTACAATCATTATCTTTGTAATTGTTTGTTTTGTATTCAAACCTAAATATTACATGTATTTCTTATTACAATTGCCATTCTTATTAGGAACCATGATTGATATCTCATGGTTCTTTCAGGGGATTGCAGAATTTGGAAGAGTGGTTTTTCGAAATACAATTATCAAATTGTTCAGTGTTGTTTTGATCTTTATCTTTGTTCATGATCCAGCTGATTTAGGGTTATATATGTTAATTATGTCGATGGGCAATTTATTAGGGAATTCTGTATTCTGGTTACAGATTCGCAAATACGTTCCCCATTTTGTTGGTCGATATTACCATTTGAAAGCATCAATGGTTGTAATTGCGACTTTAATTGTGCCGCAAATAGCAACCCAGGTGTATACCTCTCTAGATAAACCTATTCTGGGATTATTCCAGAGTACTACTCAAGTATCCTATTATGACCAGTCGCAACGAATTGCTAATATTATACTAGGTGTCATTACATCAATCACGGTTGTCATGATGCCTAAAATGGCAGCTAGCTCTGAAAAAGATCAACAACTTTTTTTGAAAAAATCATATGAGACAACTTTGGCTTTAGGATTGGCGTTCATGGTCACTGTGATGTGTAATACGAAAGAATTCGTTCCTTGGTTTTTTGGTAGCCAATTTACACCGATGACTCATTTGATGTTTTTTATTAGCTTTTCAATTATCCTAATTCCAATTGGTGGCGTCTTTTCAAATCAATTTGCTTTAGCAATTCGTAAAGATAAAGAATTTGCGATTCCGTTAATCATTGGTGCGATTTTAAGTCTGATTTTAAACTTTACGTTTGATCCAATTTTAGGGGCTTTGGGTGCAACCATTAATATTTTAACGGTTGAAGCAGTTGTTTGTTTGTTAAGAATTTGGATTGTTCGCGAGTACTATAATGCGCGCTATATCTTTAAAGATACGCCAAAATATTTTTTATTAGCGGGGATAACGTTTATAATTGGATATTTTATGCCTAATTTAATTCCAAATGCATTTTTGAATATGGCCTTTAAATCAATTATTATTTTAGGCATTTATTTTGGCTTATTCTGGCTGGGTAAATTTGAATTGGCAACAGATGTTCGCCAAATATTGGGAAATGTTATTAAGAAAAGAGGTCATTAAGAAGTGAAAGTTGACATTTTAAACGTACCATTTGATAATTATACAGAATCTGAATTTATAGCGAAGTTTCAAGAAAGAATTGAGCAACAACAAAAAACACTGGTTGTAACGGCCAATCCAGAAATTGTAATGTATGCTAAAGAGACACCAAAATATCAAAAATTATTATTAAATGAAGCTGATTATATCACGGCTGATGGCATCGGTGTTATTAAAGCTGGTCAGATGTTAAAAACGCCGATTAAAGAACGTGTCACAGGTTATGATCTTTTTTTAGCGTTATTAAACTTAGCAAATCAAAAAAAACTAAGTGTTTATTTAGTGGGGGCTAAACAAGAAATCATCGAACTTGCTGTTCAGAGAATTGCTGAAGATTATCCTGATATTCAGTTAGTTGGTTATCATAATGGTTATTTCGATATAGAAGATTTAACAATTCAAACGGATATCATTGATAAAGCGCCGGATATGGTTTTTGCTGCGCTTGGTTTCCCCAAGCAAGAGTACTTCTTGACTGGTTTAAAACATCAATTGGATAAGGGGTATTTGATGGGAATTGGTGGCAGTTTTGACGTTTTTTCAGGTGTGACCAAACGTGCGCCTGTCTGGATGCAACGACTACATTTAGAATGGTTCTATCGACTGCTGAAGGAGCCAACTCGGTTCAAGCGTATGTTAGTATTACCTAAGTTCATTCAAGAAGTTAAAAAAGTTGGAAAGGGGTAAGCCATTTGAGAGTTTTACACATCAATGCTGGACTAGAAAATGGTGGCGGGTTAAGCCATATTATTGGTCTTTTAAGTCAATTTCCAAAAGACGAAGTTGAATTATTGACGTTTGCTGACGGTCCAGTTGCTGCTGCTGCCAAAAAAAAAGGCATTAAAGTGAAAATTATGGGTAAGAGTAGTCGCTATGATTTTGGATTGCTCAAAGAATTGGTTGCGTATATTAATGCAGGTGATTTTGATTTAGTCCATACGCATGGTGCTCGGGCTAACTTGTTTTTAAGTTTAATTAGAAATAAAATTAAGGCGAAATGGATCATAACGGTTCATAGTGATCCCCGGTTAGATTTTATGCAACGTGGTGTATTAGGTTGGTTATTTACTAAATTAAATATCAGAAGTTTAAAAAAAGCAGATGGTATTTTTGCGGTCACCCAAAATTTTAAAAATGTGCTCTTAGCGTTAGGAATAGCGGAAAATAAAATTAGAGTTATTTATAATGGCATTAGGTTTCAAACCGTGGTACCTGAGCGACAACCACATGATAAATTTGAAATTGTAATTGTTGGTCGGTTGCACCCGGTTAAAGGACATTCAATATTATTGAATGCCTTCAAGGAGGCAGCGATTAAAGAAGCACAGTTGACCATCATAGGGGAAGGCGAATTAAAGAATGATTTACAGAAATTGACATCGGATTTAAAAATTGATCAGCAGGTTAATTTTACTGGAATGCTAACGCAAACCGAAATTAATCAATATTATCTAAAAACCGATTTAGCGGTGCTCAGTTCATTAAGCGAAAGTTTTCCATTAGTATTATTAGAGGCAGCCAATTATGGGGTGCCAGTTATTGCAACTGATGTAGGTGATATGCGTCAATTAATTCCAGATGATAATTATGGATGGATTGTTCCGACTCAAGATATGATAGCGTTAAAAACGGCTTTACTAGAAGCGTATGCTAACTGGCAAACAGGGACATTACAACCGATAGGGGATAGATTAAGAGTACATGCTCAAGCTAATTTTTCAATCGATAATCTCTGTCAATCGACAATTAAAGGGTATACTGTATTTTTAAGCACTAATATGTAATTTTGGGAGGACGTATTGTGTATTCAAAGTTAAAAACAACTTTATTTTGGTTTATTTTAATTCAACCATTTTTAGATATATTTTATTTATATCAACCACCAATTTCGATACTTCTAAAGTTTTCGCCGGCGACTATTCTTAGAATAGTACTTGTGGGTATCATTAGTGTTATGTTTTTGTGGGCTAATAAAAACAATAAATTACGATTATTTATCGGGATTTATACAGGGTTATTACTTTTATATTTTATTGTTCATCATTTGAATGCGATGCAATTTCATTCATTAGTGGATGGTAATTTTGGCTACTCAATAACTGGGGAACTTTTCTACATAATTAGAATGGTACTACCATTGATTGTATTAGTTATTTCGTATAACGTTAGATTTACAGATAATGAATTAGAATCAATTGTTTCGTGGTTGGTTGCGTTAGTATCCGGTAGTATTGTGGTAACTAATTTGTTTAAGATTAGTTTGGCATCCTATACGAATCAGCGTATTACAGGGAATATTTTCAATTGGTTCTTTGATAATCGACATGGTAGTTATTTTCAATTGGCATCGAAGGGCTTTTTTAACTTTGCTAATTCAACAGCGGCACTAGAGGTCTTATTATTGCCTTTAATGTTCTATTACCTTGTTAAACATCTGAATGCCAAAAACATTATTTTATGTTTGCTACAAGTATTGGCGATGTTCATGTTAGGGACGAAAGTATCAACGTTAGGATGTATCGGGTTATTAGTCGTTATAACATGTATGTATTTGTTTTTCACATTTATCAAAAAGGATTTGGTGTTTAAACCGTTAACTTTAGGTGTTTTATTTCTATTTATTATTCTGAGTGGGGTCATCTATCCCGATTCACCGGCCATTAATCGGACTAATTTTGATGCTCAAATTCAACAAGAGCGTGACGGCAATCAAGATAAGGTAAAAGAACGTGAAAAGAAATTAGAAGAGAAGAGTAAAGAAGATAATACAAAGAAACATAAGGAAACACCCCTAATCAAGTATATTAGAAAGCATTATGGTGAGTATTCTATTAATGCAAGATTTATTGAAGTTTCTTATCCTTATTATGATGATCCTAATTTTTGGAAAGAGATTATGAAATGGCCGATTCAAGATCGGACTAGTTTCCGAAAGTTAGAGATTGCCATGTTAGACCGGGTTAAATCAATTAATGATAATCCTAAGGATGACTTATTGGGAATTACTTACACTAGGATGAACAATATATTTAATGTTGAAAGAGATTTTATTTCTCAATATTATTCAATGGGATTAATTGGTGTTGTTTTATTGGTATTACCGTATATTTTGGGTGTCATTTATTTAATGTATGAAATATTACGACATTTTAAAACGAAATTCACTTTTAGAAATACGGCCTTCCTATTAGGAATATTAGGGATATTAGGTGTTTCATTATATAGTGGTAATGTGATGGATTTTCTAACTGAAACGTTTATTTTGGCCTTTATTGAAGGTCAATTACTAGTTAGAGTAAAAAGACAATCAACTTTGACCAAACGTAAATTTAGTTTGTTAATGCCAACGTATAATGATCAAGATACGATTATAGAGTCTTTAGAATCTATCAGACGACAGAAGTATACTGATTGGGAATTGATTATCGTTGATGATGGTTCAACTGATGATACTAAATTAGTGATTAATGAATACATTCGACGGTATCATTTAGAAAAACAAATAAAATATATCTATCAAAATAACAGTGATCAGTTGAACGCTTTAAGCTTGGGGAGTCAATCGGTATCCGGTGACTTTGTCTATATCATTCATTCAGACGATACTTTCCAGAATGATAGAGTTTTATTGCGGGCCAACCAAGCGTTATCAAATGATGAGACGGATGGTTTGTTGGCGAATATTAAGTGTGTCGATAGTAATGGACAAAAAATACAGGGACAGACTACGTTAGATTATCTAGGCAATAGTCGGCAAGTAAAAATGCAAACACTATGGTTAGGTCGTAATTTATATTTAGATTTTGCATTTTGGAAAACTGAAGTCTTTACCAATCAAGTGAGGAATAACTATTTATTGTGGAATACACCTAATTGGCTTGATTTTGAGGATGGATATGTCAAAACCTTAAATTTAGAGAATGCTAATTTCGATGTTATCAACTACCGGGTTTACGAAGATAATTATATTAATTCTGAAGTGGGCAATTTAAACGTCTTAAATGGTGAACTGAGAACATTGGTTAGTTTATTGGGGCAATATCGTGTTCCAGAATATAAATTACAATATCGTATTTTTAGATTGTTTAATAAACTTAAGTTGTTATCAATTTATTGGCCAATCGCTATTAAAAAGCAAACTAATAAGATCAAGGCAAGTGAAGTAATTGGTTTTGCTATTCAAAAAAGAGTCTCTGACTTTAATAAACAGCCGTACTTAAAAGCGCTGGTTAGTTATTATCAATTTACTGGCGAACGGACCTTGCAACTGACAATACCAGAGGATTTACCGATTTATAAAGGTGCAGATATGCGGCCGTTTAATCAAAAAATGATTGATGGTCAGTTAGAGACATTTTACATTGAACTATTTGAAGAAATGCAACAGGGGTTCACAAAGATTCAAGTAACGAAAGAAAATAGAAAACAGTGGGAGACCATCTGCCACTTTTTAAATATTGAGCCTTATGTCGAATTAGAAATGAGAGATTAATTATGATTCCTAAAAAAATTCATTACGTTTGGGTTGGCGGCAAAGAAAAGTCAGCTGATGTTAAACGGTGTATGGCAACTTGGCAAGTTCATTTAAAAGATTATGAAATTATTGAATGGAATGAAAATAATTTTGATATGAACATGAATGATTATATTAAGACTGCTTATGAACAAAAAAAGTGGGCCTATGTGAGTGATTTCATTCGTGCTTACGTTATTTATCATGAAGGTGGTATCTATCTAGATACCGATGTATTGGTATTAGATAATTTAGAACAGTTTCTACAGAATAAGGCGTTTGTTGGTTTTGAGAATCCAGATTATCCATTTACTGCTGCTTTTGGTGCTGAGCAAGGACATCCATTTGTTAAGGATATGCTGAATGATTTTGAAGGAGAGTCATTTTCATTTGATAAAAACGATCAAATGAAAAATGTTAATACAAAAACCGTTTCTGATATTCTAATTGATAAGTACCATTGTCAGTTAGGTAATCAAGAACAGACTTTAGAGACAGGCATTCATGTCTATCCATCCGGTATTTTATGTAATCCATCTGGCAACTCGTCAACCATCCATGTTTTTACAGGAACTTGGATGGAAGGTCAGAAACCACTTAAACGTAAAATTAATAAATGGTTCAAAATTAGAACGACATCAAAAGCAAAAGCAAAATGTTATCAAAAATTATTGAGCTGAACAAAAAAAGACGGTTTTTTACTGTCTTTTTTTGTTTGCACGTTTTATTTTATGATATAGTTAATACCAAATATGTCTACAATTAGGAGCGCGAAATGCAAAAATTATATCCTGATGATAGTTTGTTATTACACACAGACTTGTATCAGCTCAATATGATGTTAACTTATTTCAAGAAGGGCTTGCACAATCGAACAGCAGTTTTCGAATGTTACTTCCGCAAATTACCGTTTGAAAATGGTTATGCTATTTTTGCTGGCTTAGAACGAATTGTCAATTATTTAGAAAATTTACATTTTACGGAAAGCGATATTACCTATCTGCGTGATGAAATTGGTTATCCGGCTGATTTTTTAGACTATCTCGAAAATTTGAAGTTTGATTTAACGATTCGCTCCGCGGTTGAAGGTGAACTGGTTTTTGGCAATGAACCGATTCTACAGGTTGAAGGCTCACTAGCGCAATGTCAGTTAGTGGAAACGGCGTTGTTGAATATTGTCAATTATCAAACGTTGATTGCAACGAAAGCCGCGCGGATTAAAATGGTGGTTGGTAAAGATCCAATCATGGAATTTGGGACACGCCGCGCGCAAGAATTAGACGCTGCTTTATGGGGCACACGGGCGGCTTACATTGGTGGTTTCGATGCAACGAGTAATGTGCGTGCTTCGAAGATTTTTGGGATTCCCGCGAGTGCACACATGCGCACTCGTTGGTCCAAACTTACCGGAATGATTATGGCGCTTTTCGCGCTTATGCAGAAACTCATCGCGACTGTGTCTTTTTAGTGGATACTTATGATACGTTAAAAAGCGGGGTGCCTAGCGCGATTCGGGTTGCTAAGGAAATGGGCGACAAGATTAATTTCCAAGGCGTCCGGATTGACAGTGGTGACATGGCGTATATTTCTAAACGGGTTCGCCAACAATTGGATGAAGCGGGTTTCACCGATGCTAAAGTTTATGCATCCAATGATTTAGATGAAAAAACGATTCAAAACTTGAAGATGCAAGAAGCCAAAATTGATGTTTGGGGCATTGGGACTAAATTAATTACCGCTTATGACCAACCGGCTTTAGGCGCGGTTTATAAGATGGTGTCGATTGAAAATGCGGACGGTCAAATGGAAGACACGATTAAATTATCGAGCAATGCTGAAAAGGTATCGACGCCTGGGCGTAAGCAAGTTTGGCGGATTACTAAACAGGTCGATCATAAGTCAGAAGGCGATTATATCACGTTGTGGGATGAAGATCCGTTGGAACAAGAGTCGATTTATATGTTCCACCCCAACTATACGTACATCAACAAAACGGTGACGGATTTTGATGCACGCCCTATTCTACGGACGATTTTTGATCGGGGCCAACGGGTTTATACATTGCCTGAAATCAATGCCATCAAAAAATTCTGTACCGAGAATTTGAATTCGCTATGGGATGAATACAAACGGAATTTGAACCCACAAGATTACCCAGTTGATTTATCACAACGGGCTTGGGATCATAAGATGAATTTAATCCATCAAGTTCGTGAAGATGTTCAGAACTTACATTTTTAAAAGATTGAAGCGTAATAGACTGATGGTAGTTAGTCTAAAGGAGAATGAAGATGCGACCATTACAAACAGCGATTATTGCAGCCTTAAAAACACAACCAACGATTGATCCGGCAGTTGAAATTCGGCGTTCAGTCGATTTTTTAAAGGATTATTTATACCAAAATACGTTTTAAAACGTATGTGTTGGGAATTTCAGGGGGCCAAGATTCAACTTTGGTTGGCGCGTTGGCTGAAAAAGCAATGCAAGAAATGCGGACTGAAACGGGCAATCAAGCTTATCAATTTATCGCCGTTCGCTTACCCTATGGTGAACAAGCGGATGAATCAGACGCAATGGCGGCGATTGACTTTATGCAAGCGGACCAAACGAAGCGGGTCAATATTAAAACATCGGTTGATACGATGGTGGCTGCTTTAGCTGAAACCGGTGTGACCGTCAGTGATTTCAATAAAGGCAATATCAAAGCGCGCGTGCGGATGATTGCGCAATACGGGATTGCCGGTGAAAATCAGGGAGTTGTTTTAGGCACCGATCATTCTGCTGAATCAATCACCGGTTTTTACACGAAATTTGGTGATGGTGGCGCTGATTTGGCGCCCCTTTTCCGGTTAGATAAACGCCAAGGCCAGGCATTGTTGGCTGAATTAGGGGCACCAACGCATTTATACAAGAAAGTGCCGACTGCCGACTTAGAAGAAGACCGACCAGCGCTACCGGATGAATTAGCGTTAGGTGTGACTTATCAAGAAATTGATGACTATTTAGAAGGCCGAGAAGTTTCAGAGACGGCGGCCGAAAAAATTGAAAATTGGTACCAAAAAACAGAACACAAACGTCATTTACCAATAACGGTATTTGATACATTCTGGAAGAGTGCTGATTAAACCGGTTAGCTTCTGAGTATAGCCTAAAATCACGGCTTATGACTTGCTTTTTAGTCATAAGCGTGATTTGTAGTTAACCGGAAAAGACTAGTTCGAGAAGCACGTTTAGAGGAAGTAAGCGTGTTTAGTTGCGTTTAGCAACTGAGCATTAACAGAAAACCGCTGATTATCTTGAACTTAAGATAATTGGCGATTTTAGGTTAAGCGGAGGTTGTTGCAACTAAAAAGCGCGTTATGGAAGAGTGCTGCGGCTCGCGAATAGACTTTGAGCATTAGACTAGTTTCGCAAACAAAGCCTTGGAAAGACTTTGTTTGCGAAACGTAGCTAGGCGCAGAAGTCTGCGAACCAAGGCACGTTTAAAGTGAGCACACGTTCATCGTTAATATCGCTCAAGTTTGCAATCTTTTTATAACAAATTACTTGCGTTTTGAATTGGTTATGCCTTATAATAGGATTAACGATAAGGGAGTAACTGGCAGCCTAGCTGCGATAACGCCACCAACAAGACAATATTCTGGTGTTATCTTAATTAGTGAGACTTATGGGAATTCTTTGAATTCCTGTAAGTCTCTTTTTTTACCCCTGAGTTTATAATAGGAGGCGTAATACATGACGGAAACACAATACTTTACACAATCACCGGAGCAGACCTTAACGGCTTTGGAGACCAGTTCTGAAGGGTTAAGCACGACACAAGTTGCGACTCGGTTAGAACAAAATGGGAAGAATCAGTTAACTGAAAAGAAACGGAAAGGCTTAGTGATTCGTTTTTTAGAACAGTTTAAAGATTTCATGATTATTGTTTTATTAGTGGCAGCGATGATTGCTGGCTTTTTAGCACATGAATGGCCGGATGCGTTTATTATTTTAGCCGTGGTGATTCTAAATGCGGTTTTTGGCGTTTTCCAAGAAGCCAAAGCGGAACAGGCGATCGATGCCCTAAAGGAAATGGCAACCCCCGATGCACACGTGCGTCGAAACGGTCAGATTGTTAAAATTAAGAGTGAAGATTTAGTCGTTGGCGATATCGTTTTATTAGAAGCTGGCGATATTGTCCCGGCCGATTTGCGCTTGATTGAATCAGCGGCCTTAAAGATTGAAGAATCGGCCTTAACCGGTGAATCAGTGCCAGTCGACAAACAAATTGGTGTATTGACCGATGCTGAAAGTGGTATTGGCGACCGGACGAATATGGCGTTTATGAATAGTAACGTCACTTACGGTCGTGGACTAGGCGTTGTCACTGCAATTGGGATGCAAACCGAAGTTGGTCGGATTGCGGGTATGTTAAACCAAGCGGATGAAACAACGACACCGTTACAAATGAACTTGAGTCAATTAGGTAAAACATTAACGATTATGATTTTAATTATTGCAGCGATTGTCTTCGTGGTCGGTTATCTACGCCACGCGCAATCACCAATTAATATGTTATTAACGGCGATTTCGTTAGCGGTTGCGGCAATCCCAGAAGGCTTGCCAGCAATTGTCACGATTATTTTAGCTTTAGGAACGCAAAAAATGGTGAAACGGAAGGCACTTGTCCGTAAGCTACCAGCGGTTGAAACGTTAGGCAGTACCGACATTATCGCGTCTGATAAAACCGGGACATTAACCATGAACCAAATGACTGTCGAAAAAATCTTTACCAATAATCAATTACAAGATGCATCGGCTGCATTGCCAGCTGATAATTTAACGTTGAAGATTATGAATTTAGCCAACGACACCAAGATTACTGAAGAAGGCCAAATGATTGGCGACCCGACTGAAACGGCGTTAGTGGCTTACGGTCAATTGAAAGACTTTAATCTACAACAAACTTTAACGGACTTGCCACGAGTGGCTGAAGTACCGTTTGATTCAGAACGGAAATTAATGTCGACTATTCATCAACAAGCCGATGGTCAATTCTTAATGACGACCAAAGGCGCACCCGATGAATTATTCAAACGAGTTAGTCATTATATCGATCAAAATGGCGAAATCCAAGTCTTTGATGAAACTGAAAAAGACTTCTTATTACAAACCAACCACAACCTGGCCAAACAAGCCTTACGGGTTTTGGCGTTAGCTTACCGAATTTTGCCTGAAAAACCAACAACGGTTGATGAAAGTTTAGAAGAATCATTAGTCTTTGCCGGGTTAGTCGGGATGATTGATCCTGAACGGCCAGAAGCCAAACAAGCCGTTACTGATGCGCATTCAGCCGGGATTCGGACTTTAATGATAACTGGCGATCATCGCGATACAGCTGAAGCGATTGCGCTTCGTTTAGGAATCATTAAAGACGATGAACACGCTGATGCTGCCGTGATTACAGGTGCTGAATTGGATCAATTAGATGATCAACAATTTGCTGATCAAGTTGAACAATACGCGGTTTATGCACGGGTGGCACCAGAACATAAGGTCCGGATCGTGAAAGCTTGGCAGAAACACGGTAAAGTGGTTGCCATGACCGGTGATGGTGTCAATGATGCGCCGGCCTTGAAATCAGCGGATATCGGGATTGGTATGGGGATTACGGGGACTGAAGTGTCTAAAGGGGCCAGTGATATGGTCTTAGCGGATGATAATTTCTCAACGATTGTCGTTGCGGTTAAAGAAGGCCGAAAAGTCTTTGCCAATATCCAAAAATCAATTCAATATCTCTTATCAGCAAACTTGGGTGAAGTTTTAACCCTCTTCATGATGACCATATTAGGTTGGCAGATTTTACAACCAGTGCATATCTTGTGGATTAATTTAGTCACAGATACGTTCCCAGCGATTGCCTTGGGAGTTGAACCGACTGAACCCGGTATTATGGATCAAAAACCACGTGGTCGTAAATCGAATTTCTTCTCGGGTGGCGTTTTCCAAGCGATTATCTATCAAGGGTTATTAGAAGGTGGGATTACGTTAGCGGTTTATGCGTTAGCAATCACCTATCCCGTGCATCAAGCAAGTGGTTTAGCACATGCGGATGCCTTGACGATGGCGTATGCAACGTTAGGTTGATTCAACTCTTCCACGCGTTTAACGTTAAATCAGTCCACCAATCAATCTTTACGGTCGGGTTATTCAGAAATAAATCATTTAACTGGGCTGTCCTAGCATCATTTGTCCTATTGGCAGCAACGATTATGGTACCGGGTCTAAACGGCTTATTCCACGTTTCACATTTAGATTTATATCAATGGGGCATTGTCATCGCTGCTTCATTCTTATTAATCGTCATCGTAGAAATAGTGAAATTCTTCCAAAGAAAGAGTGCCGCAGCTCGCGGGTAAATTTCGAGCATTAGCCTAGTTGCATCAATAAAGTCCGAGTTTTGGGCTTTGTTGATGCAACGTCGCTAAGCACAGGGATTTGCGAGTGGAGGCACGTTTAAGAAAGAGTGCTGGGTCGAACTGATCAGGCTTTGAGGATTAACCTAAAAGCGACAATTATGGGCGGTTTTACCCATGATTGCTGCTTTGTAGCTAGACGGAAGAAGTTGGCTGAGAAGCACGTTTTTCATCAAAAATGGGTCAATCATGGTGAATTTAACTATGGTTGGCTTTTTTGGATGCAGAACGCATCGGTCGATTTCAAACTTTTAATTGCAAGCCGTTATTAGAATTAGTATACTAAAGCATAGGATATTAGGAGGATTAACATGAATAAAACACAACAAAAGATGGCGCACTACGGTCAAGCGTTAACGATTTAATCGATACAACTGAAAAAGCCCAAGAAGGCATGAGTAAGTATTTCGCACCTTTGAAAGAAGCTTTATCAAATGGTAAATTGGCTGAAATGAGCGAACAAGATTATCAAACAACTGCTCAAATTTTCCGCGATGGCGTTGATCAATATCACGAAGCATTGGCTAAGTTTAAGACCGTTGCCGTTCCTGCTCGCTTGATGGGGAATAATCAACGCTTAATGGGCGCTTATAGCGACTTCATTCAAGCTTGCGAAGATTTGATTACAAGTATGCACGATGATCAAACAATCGACATGCAGGCTTTTGTGGCGTCAGAAATGCGTCAAGATGCAGCGACTGATCAATTTTCTAAATATATTGAAAAAATTTCAACGCTCGCTTAAAGTAGATGAGAACAGTTTCCAGCGTGGAAGCTGTTTTTTTGATTGCATCAAAATGATGAGGAGATAACGAGTATGACTGACATTCAACAATTAGTAACTGCCCAATTAACGCAATACCAACCGAAACAAATTAAAGCCACTTTAGGATTGCTCGCCGAAGGCAACACCGTCCCCTTTGTGGCGCGTTATCGGAAGGAACGAACGGGGAGTTTAGACGAAGTTCAAATTCGTGAAATCGAAAGTACGTTTGACTATTTAACGACGTTAGAAAAACGTCGAGCTGATATTATTAAAAATATCACGGAACAACAGAAATTAACGCCACAATTACAAAAACAAATCGAAACAGCCAAACAGCTGCAAGTTTTAGAGGATTTGTACTTACCGTATAAACAAAAACGCCGAACGAAAGCCACGATTGCCAAGGAAGCTGGTTTAGAACCGTTAGCCGACGCGATTGAAAAAATACCTAATTGGTCGGAAGCAACGTTGCAAGCCAAGGCGGCTGAATTTATTAATCCTGAACAGGATTTAACGGACCAAACGGCCGTTTTAGCGGGTGTTCATGAAATTCTAGCCGAAAAAATCAGTGAAGTCGCTACTTTTAGAGAATGGACGCGTCAATACACTTGGCGTAATGGCGAATTAGTTAGCCAATCTAAAGATGACGAAAAAGATGACAAACAGGTTTATCAAATCTATTATGACTTTACGGCGCCCTTGGCTAAAGTCGCTGATCATCAATACTTAGCGATTGCGCGTGGCGAACGCGAGGGTATTCTGAAAGTTAAAATTCAAATTAACGATGCGATGATTACGGGGCATATTGCCCAAGCGTTATTCAGGGGGCAACAAACCGCTAGTACGGCGTTGATTCAAATGGCGATTGACGACGCCTATAAACGCTTTATTGGACCGGCGATTGACCGTGAATTACGAAAACAATTAAAAACCAAGGCCGATCAACAAGCGATTGCCGTTTTTGGCGATAATTTAAAACATTTGCTATTACAACCGCCATTGAAGGGCAAAGTCGTGTTAGGTTTTGATCCGGCTTATCGAACGGGCTGTAAACTAGCCGTGGTTGATGGCACGGGTAAGTTCTTAGACAAGTTGGTTATCTATCCGCATAAACCGGCTTCGGCCAAACAACGGGCCGCCGCCACCGCTGAATTTAAAAATTTCCTACTCAAGTACCACGTTGAAATGATTGCGATTGGTAATGGGACCGCTAGTCGGGAATCTGAAGAATTTGTCGCGGACATTTTAAAAACAATTTCCCAGGAAATTTTTTACGTGATTGTCAATGAAGCGGGGGCCTCAGTTTATTCGGCGAGCGATACGGCGCGTGCTGAATTTCCTGAGCTACACGTCGAAGAACGGAGTGCGATTAGTATTGCCCGCCGTCTACAGGATCCATTGGCAGAATTGATTAAGATTGATCCACAAGCAGTTGGCGTGGGCCAATACCAACATGATGTGGCGCAAAAAGAATTAACGGCGCAATTGGATACTGTGATTGAAGATGTGGTTAATAGTGTCGGCGTTAACGTCAATACGGCCAGTCCACAATTATTACAGAAAATTTCAGGTTTAACCGGCACGACGGCGCAAAATATTGTGCAGTATCGTGATGATAATGGGTTATATCAGAAACGGAGTGACTTGAAAAAGGTGCCACGCTTAGGACCTAAAGCTTATGAACAAGCGATTGGTTTTTTACGGATTATTAACGGCACGAATCCACTTGATAACACCGATATTCATCCTGAAAGTTACGTTGCGGCTAAAGCCATTCTAAAAACTGTCAAGTTAACTTTGGCGGCCTTAGGTACACCGGAACTACAACAAGCGATTCAACAACAGTCGTTTGAAACATTGATGGCCGATTTAGAACTCGGTGCTGAAACCTTACAAGATGTCTTAGCCGGTTTGCAGAAACCGGGTCGAGATTTACGGGATCAAATGACGGCCCCCTTATTACGCCAAGACGTTTTGACGATGGCTGATTTGAAACCAAATATGGCCTTGGAGGGGACTGTCCGCAACGTGATTGATTTTGGCGCGTTTGTAGATATTGGTGTTAAACACGATGGTTTAGTCCACATTTCACAATTAGCCAATCATTTTGTGAAACACCCCTCTGATGAAGTCGCGGTCGGCGATATTGTCCAAGTCTGGGTGCTGAGTGTTGATCAAGAACGGGAACGGGTGCAATTAACCATGAAGCCCCTAAAGCCAACGACTAAGATGACGGATCAAGAACTGACGCAATTGATTCAGACTATCTCACTGACTGCATTTCAGCGGCCTTTTGAGCACCAGGCTAATTTTAACCGACGACTAAAGACGACGGGGGGCCGGTATCATCTGGGCGACCATCATATTGATATCAATCCCAAGATGTTAACGGAACATAATCAGGCAACTTTGGTCGGTGTGATTAAACACGAGTTGTGTCATTATCATTTACATTTGGGTCATCAAGGTTATCGCCATCGAGATGTTGCTTTTAAACAATTGTTACAACAAGTCGGGGGTGCACGATATGCACCGGCCAGTTTAAAAAAAGTTAAAACCCGTAAAATTGAAACGTATCGTTGTCAAAGTTGTGGTCAGGTCTATCAACGCCAACGTCAAATTAATGTTGACCGCTATGTCTGTCGTCTTTGTCGCGGCCGATTAGTGCATCTCAAGACTGAAATTAGTGAATAAAAATAGGCATGCTTATCCGGAGTATTCAGGATAAGCATGCCTATTTGATTACTTATTAACGTTTAAACCGCATGAGTGGTGTGCCAATTAATGGGGTGACAATGCCTGCAAGGATTGCTTCCATGATGCATTAACGGCAACCGCCGCCAACATCACGATGATTAAACGGCTAGGATCGGTATGGTACATGCCAGATGCTTGATGGCTGTAGAAAACCCAAGTTAGCAAAATAACTAACGTCGTATTCACCAAGGCACCTAAGACACCGGCCAAAGCCATTGCGCCGGGTTTGGTAATTCGAGAATGTTGTAGGTGTTCAAAAGTAATTCCCGCAACGGTGCCGACTAAGACCCGGGGTAAAATCGCGATAATCGGATTTTGAAAAATCAGTAAGGACAACGGATCGCCTGGGGCGGTGTAAGCTTGGATGAGGGATAGAATCCCCCAGATTAACCCCAGCGTTGAACCGCCACGTGTGCCAAGAATGACAGCACCAAGAATGACGGTTAAGTGGACGGTCGTGACTGCCGGTAATCCGGGGATGATGTTGATATAGCCAACCATTGGCACGAAACTTTGAACTAATAGTAACGCCGTTAAAATCGCTAGAATACTAATACGATAGGCGGATGAATTTTTATGAGTCATAGGGATATTCCTCTCATGTTGATTTACTGATATTATAGCCATTTACCGGTTTAGATTCAATCAATCGCTTTAAGCACAAAAAAACGAGGCCCTAAAGACCTCGTTCTGGTTAAAAATGAATGCGGGTGAGAAGACTCGAACTTCCACCGGGAAAATTCCCGACAAGATCCTTAATCTTGCGCGTCTGCCATTCCGCCACACCCGCGACACTTGCATTATGACTTGATGCCACGTACATTAGTATAAGAGAATTTTGTTTTGAAGTCAATTGTTATTTAATAACCAGGAGGATTCAAGATGATTGAATTAGCGACTTTAGCCGATATTGCGGCATTAACACGTCAGTATCAACAGTTAACGACTGAAATGCATCAATTACAACCAACCACTTATCAAGCCAACTATAGTCCCGATTTTTTTGAATGGGAGAAAATGCTGACCGACCCCAATCAAGCGGTGTATGTGCAACGAATAAGTGACCAACAAATAGCGGGGTTCTGCCATGTGACAACGGCGCGGACCACTGATTCAGCGCTATTTATCCCACATTATTTTGCCTACTTGACTGCACTATTCGTCCAACCTGAAGTACGACGGACTGGTGTGGCTAGTCAACTGATTCAAGCAGCTCAAGCGTGGCAACAAACGCAACAACTGGCTTATCTAGAATTGACAATGTTGGGGAATAATCAAATTGCCACCCAACTCTATCAAAAATTGGGTTTTGTCACCCAAAATAGCACGCTACGATTAGCGATCGATAAAAACGCATGAAAACCGCCAATTAGTTTTGGTGGTTTTCATGCGTTGCTTTACTTCAAGCCCGTTTGCACTTTCTTGATTTGCGCCGTCACGGTGTTGATATTGACTTTAGCGATTTCGGCTTGTTGATAAACTGAACTATAAAACTGATTTAAGCGATTAATCGGCGATTCCAAATCAGTAGAGGTTGCTTTGGCATCTTGATGATCAGCATAGAAATCAGCTTCTGCAGTAACCGCGGCTTGATAGAAATTAGAAAGCGTCGTGTAATCGAGTGTCGAAATCTTAATACTTTGATTTAAATCTTTAATGGCTTCAGTTGGTAAGTCGGCATTATCCTGTTTGGCGACTTTCAATAAACGTTGTGCAACTGGTTTGAGCGCTTTTTGTTGGTCTTTCAAGGTCTGATAAGCGTCAGCTCGTTTGGCCGTTGCTTGGGCCATCTTAGTCGTCGGGACTTCTAATAGATTTTGATCGGGATATTGTTTTTGGATTTTAAGATAAGCAACCGACTCACTCTGACCAGCTGACTCAAGTGCCGTTAACGCTGTCTGCTGGGTAGCCGAAATCTGTTGGAGTGATTTAAGATCTTCTTTAACTTGTTGTTTAGTATTGAGCGGTTGATCGCAGCTCGCTAAGAAGAAGACGAGGGCGAGAATGGGCAGGAATCGTTTTAAATTTTTTAACATGATTAATGCACTCCAATGGTTTGAGAATATGTTTCTATCTTAGCGTAAAAAAGCGAAAATGCCAAATGATTTCCTATTAATTAAAAGGCGAAACATAGTGAGACATTAAATTGAAAAGGTTTGATAAAACTGAATAGAAAACGTTTTATTTTTCAATCTAAAAGGTTGTTAATGCTTTTTTTCTGTGTTACACTATGTTTGTACTTTTTGAAAGGTTATGGTTCGATAGTTTTCAAAAGAACTTTCTTCCATTGTACCGACAGAAATACACAAATATATACGTGTCATTACGACACAAGGAGGATTTTTCTCATGGAAAACGGAACTGTAAAATGGTTTAACGCAGAAAAAGGTTATGGCTTTGTAACTCGCGAAGATGGTAGTGATGTATTCGTACATTTCTCAGCTATCCAAGGCGACGGTTACAAGACGCTTGAAGAAGGTCAAAGCGTTTCTTTCGATATCGAAGAAAGCGATCGCGGCCCACAAGCTGTTAACGTTAACAAACTTTAATATACTAAATTAACCAAAGCGGCTGGGAACAGTCGCTTTTTTTGTGGATTAGAAAGTAGGCATGAACATGTTAACTTATCAAAAAATTGCGGTCCAAAAGCGCCATGCATTGATGGCTTATTTATTGATTGGCGATGCGGAAGAAGCGATGGTTCAACGTTATTTAAGCTACGGGCAATTGTGGTTGTTGCAAGATAACGGTCAAATCATTGGTGCATTGCATTATGTACCAGCTGGTGCTAAACGCATTGAGATTAAGAATTTGGGCATTCTCCCAGAGTACCGACGACACGGTTATGGTCGGCAAGCAATTGAACTACTAATCGAACAACTCAGTACTCAGGATTATCATCAATTAGTGGTTGGTACTGGGGATGCTAGCTTTGAAGCCATCGCTTTTTACATGCATCAAGGCTTCCGCTTTAGTGATATTCGGCCTCGGTTCTTTGACCAATATCAAAGGCCAATTATTGAAAATGGAATTCAATTACAAGATATGGTTGTCCTGCATAAAGAATTGTGAGGGACTGATTGAGTCAGGGTCAAAAATAGGCGTTTGATTTCGATTTTGAAATCAAACGCCTATTAATATGGGCTGTATTATTTTAAATCTTCGGGTTTTTCGAACGGATAAACAAATCCCCATTGTGCGCGGGCATCAGTCATGATGTCCATCACATCACTCGTGAGTTCAAGGGTGTGATTGGGTTGATGACCACGAACGGTTTCTTGGAAGTCGTGGACTTCATAATTCATGGCGTTAGAGGCATCACCAGCTTGAATCGCTTCCGTTTGACCATCTGGCAGGGTCAGTGTGGCTTGATCAGGACGGGGATAGTCATTGACTGTAACATAGCCGTTTTCGTAAACCAGTACGCCTTGTTTGGGCATTTTAGCGTGTAAATTCAAAGTGACCGTCACCATTTCATCGTGTGCGTTATTTAATAATAAGGTCGATTGTTGATCAACGCCCGATTCAGCGGGTACCCATTGGGTCGCGATTAATTCAGGTTTGGCCGTCAACATCCGGCGGGCAAAGGCTAAGGCGTAAACGCCAATGTCTAACATCGCGCCACCAGCCAAGGCTGGATTGAAGAAACGGTTGGTTGGATCAAGTTCTTTATAGCTACCAAAGGCGACTTGGATTGATTTTAAAGCGCCTAACTGGCGGGCTTTTTGTTGAGCTTCAATCTCATCAAACAGTGGCATGTGATAAATGGTCATTGCTTCGGCCAACACCAAATTTTTTTCAGTGGCAAGCGCCTTAGCAGTTGCTAATTCATGGCGGTTCATCGTAATCGCTTTTTCACTGAAGACGTGTTTACCGGCGTTTAAACTGGCCATAATCCCTTCAAAATGAAAATTATGCGGCGTTGCAATATAGATAATGTCAATGGCGGGATCGGCTAACATTTCGGCATAACTACCATAAGCGTGTGGAATCCCGTATTGAGTGGTAAAGGCAGTCGCTTTCTCGAGTGACCGTGAAGCGGCCCCATAAATTTGACCATCAGGTTGATTGAAATAAGTGGCGAAACTGCCGGCGATGTTGCCTAGGCCCATAATACCCCAGTTGAGTGTTGTCAAAATTAATCAGTCCTTTATATTGAAATCGAATACATGCCATATTATAACAAGAAAGCGATTGAATAGGAATTAATGTTGTTTATGCAAATCGTTGGTTATCTGTTATTTTTTGTGTACAATGTAGGGATAGATTGAATTCAAATGAGGCAGATTATTGGCAACTAAAAAAAGAAAAACACCGAATAAAAAGCGGCGCACCGTTAAAAAGTATGTTTCTAAAAAACGACAACCAACTGATTGGTTAGTGGTTGTTTTAGTGGCTCTTTTTACAATTGGTGTCGGGCTCGTTTTATTGGTCCAGTATCACGGCGAACAAATGCAAGCCCGGTTAGCAAAAGAAGCGAAACAAGAACAACTCTCTAAAGCCGCTCAAAAACAGCAGTTCATTAAGAAAATGGTCCCTTACGCTCAGAAATTACAAACCGACTATCACGTGTTACCGAGTATCACACTAGCCCAGGCTATTTTGGAAAGTGATTGGGGGAAAAGCACGTTAGCAGCGGATTATCATAATTATTTTGGGATTAAGGGGGATGACCCAGCCAACACTAAAGCGATGACGACTAAAGAGTATTTAAATGGGCAATGGATTACGACGACCGCGCGTTTTAGAGTCTATGATGATTATCAGGCGTCGATGTTGGATCACGTGTTGCTGTTTGCCAAAGGGACGACGTGGAATCCGAATCAGTACCAACACGTGATTGCGGCGACGGATTATCAGCAAGCCGCTGCGGCGTTAAAACAAGACGGTTACGCGACTGATCCGGACTATCCGGCAAAGCTGATTGAAATTGTTAAAACCTATCAACTAAATCAATATGATCAATAATCATCAAAAAGTGCATGACAATCGGCTAAATCGCATAATTTAGCTTGTTGCGTGCTTTTTTTTATGGTAACCTATTTTTAATTCTATTTCAGAAAATAGCATTCAGGGCAACTATTAAAGTGGTTTGTCATGAATGAAAATAAGAATAAGGGAGTGCTTTGTGTGCAATTATTAGAGGAACGAATTAAAAAAGATGGTCAAGTATTAGGCGAAGATGTTTTAAAGGTTGATAATTTTTTGAATCATCAAGTTGACCCTGATTTGATGGCAGCGATGGGTGAAGAATTCTATCGGTTATTCAAAGATGCGAACATCACGAAGATTCTAACCGTTGAATCATCTGGGATTGCTCCTGCAGTCCTTGCTGGGCTTTCATTTCACGTTCCCGTTGTTTTTGCTAGAAAGCACAAGAGTTTAACGCTACAAGATAATATGTATAGCGCAACCGTATATTCATATACTAAGAAAGTCAATAATCATATTTCGATTTCTAAGAAATTCATTGATGAAAATGACCGCGTACTAGTGATTGACGATTTCTTAGCCAACGGACAAGCAGTCGAAGGCTTACTAGAAATCATTGAACAAGCTAATGCACAACTTGAAGGCGTTGGGATTGTGATTGAAAAGACGTTCCAAAAAGGACGCGAATTATTAGACGCTCGCGGAATCCACGTGGAATCATTAGCACGGATTGCTGCTTTTGAAAATGGCGAAGTCGTTTTTGTTGAAGATAAATAAGTGAGTGCTGATGCACACGGTAGGTTCTGAGCATTAGCCTAGCTTCGTAAATGAAGTCTGGGTTTTAGACTTTGTTTATGAAGCGTAGCTAAGCACAAGAGCCTGTGTGTAGAAGCACGTTAAAATAAATAAGTGCGTTGAGTTGCGGGCAGCAACCGAGCATTAACAGAGAAATTCCCCAGTTATCTTGATTTTAAGATAATTGGGGAATTTTTGGTTAAGCGGAAGTTGTTGCAACTCAAAAGCACGTTTAGAAGCTGAAAGGCTTCTTTTTTTTGCTAAAAAAAGCTTAACAATGGCAAAGTATTGTGCAGATAGGGGTTAAGTTGGTTATAATAAAGAGTAATTAGTTATCCATGATTAGTCGGATAAGAAAGCAGGGAAACAGATGCCAGTTATTTATCCAGGACAGATGATCGGAATTATCGGAAATGACCAACGGGCTTTTTTACTAGCACTCGCGGCTAAAAAAATGGGTTATAAAGTGGCGATGATCGTCAACGCGCAGATTCAAGACACACCGCTTGCTAGCATTTTAGATGCGCAAGTTGAGGGTGATCCAAACCAGTATGCAGACTTAGCGCGATTAGGTGATATTTGCCAAGTCTTAACTTATACAGACGAATTATTAGATGAAACATTGCTGGAGCAGCTTGCACAGAACTATTATTTACCGCAAGGCAGCAGTGTGCTGTCCGTCACTCAGGACCGTTATTTGGAACGGGTTTTCTTAGATGATTTAAACATTAACATTCCACCATCAACCACGGTGGTGGATGTCGAAGATATTCAACAAGGCATCGATTCAATTGGTTATCCTTGTATTTTAAAACCGATCCAAAAGGGCTTTGGTAAACAATATCAACGCTTTATTAAAGAACCGGCAGATTTAGACCAATTGACAGATTTCTTACAACTAGGTTCCTATCTATTAGAATCTTGGATTCCTGATGCGCAAGAATTATCCGTGATGGTTGCTAAAGACGTGCAAGGTGATTTGACTGTCTTGCCGATTGTTGAAAATGATTACCAAGATCATCAATTACGATTATCAATCGTGCCGGCACGGATTGATCAGACCGTTGCGGCTGAAATCAATCGGTTGGCGAATCTAATCGGTCAGAAATTGGATTACGTTGGGGTCTTTGGGATTGAATTTTTCTTAACACCAGATATGAATATTTACGTTAAGCGGCTGGTACCAACGCCGCATATTTCGGGCAACGTTTTGGAACGCACGTTGAATTTTTCACAGTATGAATACCATTTAAAGGCGATTTGCCAATTAGCGCTTGGTGAAGCGCGGTTGAATAACGCTGGTGTGACGTTGAACATTCAAGAAGCGAGCTTGCCGCTAGTGAAGACGCAGATGAAAATTAAACCAGATTGGTATTTTAATTTGTATCATCTACAAGATCGCCAACAATTTGGAAGCCTGACCGCTATTGGGGCAGCCGTCAATCCTTTGTTGGAAAAATTAGAAGCCGCTGATTTATATCACGCATAAGTGTAATTTTTGGAGGAATTAATATGTTAGAACGCTATACTCGCCCAGAGATGGGTGCGATTTGGACCACTGAAAATCGCTATCAAGCTTGGCTAGAAGTTGAAATTTTAGCGGTAGAAGCTTGGGCGCAACTCGGTGATATTCCAGTCGAAGATGCAGCTAAGATTCGCGCTAATGCACAATTTGACGTCGACGAAATTAATCGATTAGAAAAGATCACCCACCATGACGTGGTGGCTTTCACCCGTGCTGTTTCTGAATCACTTGGTGCTGAGAAAAAATGGGTTCACTATGGTCTAACCTCAACTGACGTGGTCGATACGGCCCAAGGGTATATCTTGAAACAAGCAAACGATTTAATTCGGGCGGACATTGAAAAATTGATGGCCGTTTTAAAACAAAAAGCCTATGAATACCAGAATACGGTCATGATTGGGCGGACGCACGGGGTCCATGCTGAACCAACAACGTTTGGTTTAAAAATGGCCACTTGGTATGCTGAAATGAAACGTAATCAAGATCGTTTTGAACGGGCGGCCCAAGGTGTTGAAGCCGGTAAGATGAGTGGCGCGGTTGGCACCTTTGCGAATATTCCAACCGAGATTGAAGCTTACGTGACTAATCAATTAGGCATTCGGGCGCAAGATGTATCGACCCAAGTCTTACCGCGTGATTTACATGCGGACTACATCAATGCGATGGCGGTCGTGGCAACTTCGATTGAACATTTTGCAACCGAAAT
Source organism: Latilactobacillus fuchuensis DSM 14340 = JCM 11249 (assembly GCF_000615805.1). GTDB lineage: Bacteria > Bacillota > Bacilli > Lactobacillales > Lactobacillaceae > Latilactobacillus > Latilactobacillus fuchuensis. Next base: position 26,142 of record NZ_BAMJ01000015.1, on the reverse strand, counting down.
TCGCCATCTACAACGCACCGAAGTCCGTGAAGTCGAAGAATTTTTCGCGAAGGGTCAAAAAGGCTCCTCAGCAATGCCTCATAAACGGAATCCAATCGGTTCTGAAAACGTCAGTGGCTTAGCCCGTGTCATTCGTGGACACATGATTACCGGGATGGAAGACGTCTCTCTATGGCACGAACGGGATATTTCACATAGTTCAGCTGAACGAATTATCCTACCCGATACGACGATTTTATTGGATTATATCCTACAACGTTTTACGAAAATTATTGATACGTTAACGGTTTTTCCTGAAAAAATGCAAGCCGATATGAACCTAACGCACGGTTTAATTTACAGCCAACGTGTTTTATTGAAGCTGGTTGATTCCGGTTTAAGCCGTGAATCGGCCTACGATTTGGTGCAACCCAAAACCGCATTAGCGTGGGACGAACAAAAGGATTTCCGCCAATTATTAGAAGCCGATCCAAAAGTCACAAGCCAATTAACACCAACTGACTTAGACGACGCCTTCGATTACCACTGGCACCTACAAAGAATAGCAGAAATATTTGAAAGAGTATTTGATTAAGAGTGCTGACTCAAGTCGGTTAGGCTTTGAGGATTAACCTAAAAATAGGCATTATGAGTGTTTTTTACTCATGATGCCTATTTTGTAGTTAACCGGAAAAGGCTACTTGAGAAGCACGTTTAGATTAAGAGCGATTTTACTTACGGGTGCTTCTGAGCATTAGTCTAGTTAGGTGAATAAAGTCTGGGTTATAGACTTTGTTTACCTAACGTAACTAAGCACAGGAAGCTGTAAGTAAAAACGCGTTTCAGAAAAGAGTGCTGATACTTACGGTTAGTTCCGAGCATTAGCCTAGTTCCGTGAATGAAGTCCCGGTTGTGGACTTCGTTTGCGAAACGTAGCTAAGCACAGGAACTTGTAAGTAGAAGCACGTTTTAGATTAAGAGTGCTGACTGAACTGGTCAGCTTCTGAGTATAGCCTAGATTAGTGAATTATGACCGGAATTTGGTCATAGTTTGCTAATCGTAGCTAGACGGAAGAAGCTAGTTCAGAAGCACGTTTTGATTAAGAGTGCTGTGAGTTGCGGGTAGCAGCTGAGCATTAACAGAAATTACCAGTTATCTTGAACTTAAGATAATTGGCAATTTTAGGTTAAGCGGAAGATGTTGCAACTCAGAAGCACGTTTTGATTAAGAGTGCTGATTCGAACGGTTTAGGCTTTGACGCGTGCCATAACTCATCAATTTCCGTTCAAATTTAAAATGCGGTCTATCCTAAGTTCTGGATAGGCCGCATTTTTAACTTGATACTCAATTGACAACCGAGTTTTGTCACAGCTTGTTATGTCATTTAGGTACAATCAGTTCCGATTCGAAACTAAATTTTTGGTGTTCAGTACTCAAAGCCACTTCAAATGCTTTTTGACCGACGGTGAAGAAATGGTGGTCAATGGTTGGAAATTGTAGTAAGAAGCTGGAGAGCTGGTTTTCTTGACCGAATAGTAGCGGCGAGGTTAAACCTTGATCGAGATAATATTGACGCACACCGGTCGCAATGTCATCGCCGTTGGTAAAGAAACAATCGATGTCGGATTGCCGTGCATGCAACGTTTTAGCGGCTTGATAACCATCGTTAAAACTAGTCATCCCACCAATCACTAATTTTTCTGCCGGTTTATGGTGGAAAACCTGTTGATAAGCCGCCATAATCGCTGAACTGGTCGGACTTTGTTCTAAATTACGACTCAATAAAATCGCAATTTGTCGGACCTTTAATGTCGCCAAGTGTTTAAAGGCGGCTAAGTAGGCTGGTTCGCGATTAGAATAAACGGCTGACAGATGATAGTCGCCGGTGTCTTCACAGCAGACAATTTGACCGTACTGGGCGTATTGCGCCAAGACCGATAAGGGCAGACCGTGAGAGGTGAAAATGAGTGCGGAGAAATTTTTACGTTTTAACTGCTCAAGGTAATCTAATTCAACGGTTTGATTATATTCGGACGGGAGTAAAACGATGTGGTAACCACTCGTAAAGGCGGCGTCCATAATCCCGTTTAACAGTTGATTAAAATAGGGATGGTCGTTGTGGGGTAAAACGACCCCGATATTTTTATTTTGCCCGAAACTTAAATCCCGCGCTAAGCTGTTGGGCACGTAATCAAGCGCTTTAATCACTTTTTCAACGGCTTGTTGTGCTGGTTTTGAAACGTATTTCTGATGATTTAAAACGCGTGAAACGGTGGAAACTGAATAGCCACTTTGACGCGCAATATCGCGAATGGTTGGCATGGTTTTAACCTACTTTTCGATTAAATTTGGTGATATATTTCTTTATACCATAACTAACGCCATCGTGCACATTCGATTTGGTAACGAATTGACTGATTGCTTGGACCGATTCGACGGCATTTTGCATCGCAATTGGGTGGGCAACCGACTGTAACATCGCTTGATCGTTGGGGCCATCGCCAAAAGCAGCGACTTGTTCCGCTGTTAATTGTTCCGCCTCTAGAATCGTCGCTAACGCCTGTTCTTTAGTGGCATAGTCGGCGGTTATTTCGAGTGCTTGCGTTTGTGATTGTTGGACGGCAATATCAGTTAACGCCAAATCGTTAATAAAGGTATTAATTTGTGCGAGTCGTTTGGAATCATCACTCGCAACGACTAATTTGAAGAGTTTCAAAACTGGATTGGTTAATAATTGTGACAGATTGATTAAACGTGGCGATTGATGCGTTAAGGCCGCTTCTGCGGTCACTTGATCGTCGATGCCTTGAACGTACCAATTCTGTAAATCATAGCCGCTCAGGCTGATTTCTGGGAATTCGGTTTGAAGCGCGGTGACTAATTGTTGCGCAGTGCGACGCTTTAGCGGATGTTCAGCCAGAATCAGTGGGAAATCACCACTCGCTTTGAAAATGACGCCACCATTAAAGGCAATCTGTGGACCGGTTAACGCTAATTGTTGAATGCTCGGCATCATCGTTTGCGGTGCACGGGCAGAGACCAGAGTTACTGGCAATTCGGTTTTTGTTAACGCCGAACTATTTTTTTCGGAAAGTTGCCCAGCTTGATCCAAGAGTGTGCCATCTAAATCGGAAACAATATATTTAATCATCATGATATCCACCTTTCTGTTGATAAACTGAGTATAATTTATGAAACGCGTCCCAGGTCAAGCGATAAAATTGGCGAATTCAATTTCTATTTTAGTGATTGCTGTTCGCTTTTTTCTAGTTAGCTAATTTGGTATACTATAGGCTGATTGCATTTACGGAAGGATGAAGATTTTGTCTGAACAAGAATTGTTAAAAGGAATGAACGATAAGCAAGCTGAAGCGGTCTTAGCAACGGAAGGTCCCTTACTAATTATGGCCGGTGCCGGTAGTGGCAAGACGCGGGTTTTAACCCACCGCGTGGCTTATTTAATTGAAGAAAAACACGTCTTACCTTGGCGCATTCTAGCGATTACGTTTACCAATAAAGCGGCGCGTGAAATGCGTGAACGGGTTTGTGCTTTATTGGGCGATAATGGTCAAGATGTTTGGGTCTCGACCTTCCATGCTTTATGCGTCCGGATTCTACGACGTGAAATTGAACAGATCGGTTATAATCGCGCGTTCACGATTGCCGATCCGTCCGAACAATTAACGTTGATGAAACACGTTTGTCGGGATTTAAACATCGACACGAAGAAGTTTGAACCTAAAGCGATTTTAGGGACGATTAGTAACGCTAAAAATGAATTACAAACGCCGGCCGATTACGTCGGGTTAGCCAACAGTCCTTTTGAAAAAATTGTGGCGCAATGTTATACCGAATATCAAAAACGACTCCATCAAAATCAAGCGTTAGATTTTGATGATTTAATCATGCAAACAATCCGGTTATTTAAAGAAAATAAAGAAACTTTAGTTTATTACCAAGATAAATTCCAATACATTCACGTTGATGAATACCAAGATACCAATGAAGCCCAATATACATTGGTCAATATGTTGGCTGAAAAGTATCAAAATCTCTGTGTGGTTGGGGATGCTGATCAAAGTATCTACGGTTGGCGGGGTGCTAATATGGATAATATCATGAACTTCGAACATGATTATCCAGCCGCTAAATCAGTGATGTTGGAACAAAATTACCGTTCAACGAAAACCATTTTAGAAGCCGCTAACGGGGTGATTAATCATAATCAATACCGTAAGCCTAAAGAATTGTGGACGGATAATCAAGATGGCGAATTGATTACGTATTACCGTGGGCAAAGTGAACGGGATGAATCCTTATTTGTCATCACCAAGATTCAAGAAGAGATGACGACCAATCATCGTCACTTTGGTGATTTTGCCGTGTTATACCGGACTAACGCTCAATCACGGACGATTGAAGAAGCGTTCGTCAAAGCCAACATGCCGTATAAAATGGTCGGCGGCCATAAATTCTACGATCGTAAAGAAATTAAAGATATTTTGGCTTATTTACGATTAGTCGTTAATGCATCCGATTCGATGAGTTTTGAACGGGTGGTCAACAGTCCTAAACGTGGGATTGGCCCCGGAACATTAGAAAAACTCAATCAATTTGCAGAAGATCATCAATGGTCACTTTTAGAAGCGGCCCAAAACGCTGAATTATCAACAATTCCAGCTAAGAGTCGCAAGACCTTAATTGATTTTGGCAACGTGATTGGTGATTTAACTAAGATGCGCGAATTCTTAAACGTTACCCAGTTAACTGAAGAATTATTGGCTAAAACAGGTTATAAAAAAGCGTTAGAAATCGAAAATACGCTCGAATCACAAAGTCGTCTTGAAAATATTGAAGAATTATTATCAGTGACGACCCAGTTTGACGCACATTACGAACCCGAAGAAGATGATAGTGATTTATTTGTGGATTTCTTGGCCGAATTATCATTGGTGTCGGATTTAGATTCCGTTGAAGAAGAAGCCAGTGAAGTCACGATGATGACATTACATGCGGCTAAGGGACTTGAATTTCCGGTTGTCTTTTTGATGGGGCTTGAAGAAGGCATTTTCCCATTATCACGAGCGTTAATGGAAGAAGACGAACTCGAAGAAGAGCGACGATTGGCCTATGTCGGCATTACGCGGGCCGAAAGTAAGTTGTATCTAACCAATGCTTATTCACGAATGTTATATGGACGTCAACAAAGTAACCAAGCGTCGCGTTTTATCGGCGAAATTGATGATAAATTATTGGATTACGCCAACGGAAACGCTGGTAGTATTCCCGAACGTAAAGTACCGTTTGGTCGTCAGAATAGTTATGCCCGGGCAACGGCGACCACTTATGGTCAAGGCCAAGCCACGACGAGTCATAAGATTGCCGATACAACTGGTGGCGATAATAGTGGTAGCTGGCAAGCGGGTCAAAAAGTGCAACATAAAAAATGGGGCATTGGCACCGTTGTGAAAGTCAACGGCTCAGGCAATGACCAAGAACTCGATATTGCGTTTAAAGAACAAGGCGTTAAACGACTACTTGCTAGCTTTGCGCCGATTGAAAAAGTCACCGATTAATGGTAGGAGGACCGAGATGGGATTAGCCAAATCAATTGATCAATATACACAAGAAGAAGCGGCAATCGCTGCCCAAACATTACGACAATCACTCGCCACTTATAGTGACGCTTACTATACAAAAGACGCACCAGTGGTTGAGGATCACGTCTACGATGAAGCCTACCAAGATTTAGAACAATTGGAGGCGACCTTTCCCGCGATCGTGACCAATGATTCACCGACCAAAAAGTCGGTGGGGATGTGTTACCGGGGTTTAAGAAAGTCACCCACACGGTGCCGATGTTGTCGATGGGTGATGTTTTTTCACCCGAAGAACTCGCAGCGTTTGATGATCGGTTACGAAAAAATACGGCACAAGCGATTGAATACAACGTGGAGCTCAAGATTGATGGCCTGGCAATTGATTTGATTTATGACCAAGGTCAATTTGTACGCGGGGCTACGCGAGGCAACGGAACGATTGGCGAAGATATTACGCAGAATTTAAAAACCATCAAAGCCATTCCGATGACGTTAACCAAACCGGTTTCAATTGAAGTGCGCGGCGAATGTTTTATGCCTAAGGCTTCTTTTGCGGATTTGAATCAACAACGAGAAGCTGACGGCCTAGCACCGTTTGCCAATCCACGGAACGCGGCGGCCGGCAGTTTACGCCAGCTAGATGCCAAAGTGGCAGAATCCCGAAATCTAAGTGCGTTTATGTACACAATTGTGACGTTTGATGACGTTCAGGCGACGACCCAAGCACAGGCTTTGACGGTCTTAGCTGAACTCGGCTTTAACGTTAATCCGACCGCGACCGTTTGTCAGGATATGACCGAGGTTCAAGCGTTCATTGACCGGTACCAAACGACGCGGGATGACTTAGCCTACGGAATTGACGGGATTGTCTTAAAGGTTAACGATTTGGCACTGCAACGCCAATTAGGCAATACGGTTAAAATTCCGCGCTGGGAAATTGCTTATAAATTCCCACCAGAAGAAGCGGCAACGGTTGTCCGCGAAATTGAATGGACGATTGGACGGACTGGGGTTGTGACCCCGACGGCCGTCATGGATCCCGTTCAATTAGCGGGGACTACGGTTGCGCGAGCTTCCCTGCATAATGCGGATTTAATTGCCGCCAAAGATGTTCGTTTGTTCGATACGGTCTTGTTGCATAAAGCCGGCGATATTATTCCGGAAATTTCGCAAGTCGTCTTGGCAAAACGGCCCGCAAATAGTGAACCTTATCAAGCGCCAACGCATTGTCCGTCTTGTCAGCATGAATTAGTCCATCTGGATGAAGAAGTGGCCTTACGGTGTATTAACCCGATGTGTCCAGCGCAAGTTCAGGAACAGTTAACCCATTTTGCATCGCGCAATGCGATGAACATCGACGGGTTAGGCCCCCGGATTATCGAACAGTTGTGGGAACAACAATTAGTGAAAGATGTCGCGGATTTGTACCGATTAACGGCGACTGATTTAGCGCAACTTGATAATTTTAAAGAAAAATCTATTAATAATTTATTAAAAGCGATTGATGCTAGTCGTCAGAACTCGTTAGAAAGGTTATTATTTGGGTTAGGGGTCCGACACGTCGGTGCCAAGGCTGCACGCTTATTAGCGGAACATTTCAAAACGATGGACGCGCTAATGACTGCGACGGCTGACGAGATGATCGAAGTTGATACGATTGGCTTGATTATTGCTGACAGTTTAGTGACTTACTTAGCTGATAGCCAAGTGCAGACGTTGATGCAGGAACTCGTAGCGGTTGGCGTTAATTTAACTTACACCGGCGTAACCCAAGAGCAGGCTAGCGATAGTGATAGCTTCTTTAACGGTCGGACCGTTGTACTAACGGGTAAATTGACGCAGTATACGCGCGATGATTTGAAACAACAATTGGAAGCTAACGGGGCCAAAGTGACCGGTTCGGTTTCCAAGAAAACTGATTTTCTGATTGTTGGGGCTGACGCGGGTAGCAAATTGGCGAAAGCTGAAGCGTTATCGATTCCGGTCATCACAGAAGCTGAATTAGCAGGTTATTTGGCTTAATCGATCTAAATTGGGTATAATAAGAAGCAATTAGGACTAAGGAGGCACCATTTTCAGTGGCAAAATATAAATTATGGGTCGTTGCAACGGCAGCATTGCTATTATTAGCGGGTTGTACGAGCATTCAAAGCAGTTCGTCATCAGACACATCTAGTAAATCCACTAAAAAGTTACAAACAACCGGTAAGGTGACTGACAGCATGTACGAAGGTGTCATCACGAATGGCCAATATAAAACAAGCCAAACACGAGGGTTAACATCAGAACAAAGCAACACGTCGTTTGATGTTAAGAGTCTTGAAAATGGTTTATTAACCTTATCCAAAGAACAATTTCCAACGTCCAAATATATTTTTCAAGAGGGCCAAAGTTTAAAGACGACGGAAGCTCAAAAATGGTTAGCGCGTAAATCAAAAACCAATACGGTCGGATTGAATCCTAAAGATAACGGGCAGACTGAACCGACTAAACGGAATCCATTGTATCTCCAACAAATCTTAGAACAAGATTATTTGAGCCAAGATGGCACGCTTTCTGGGATGAGTATTGGGCTTGGGATGAACCAAGTTGATTATTATACCAAAGAACAATATGGTGCGACCTATCAAACCAAGATTTCAACGGCGATGATGGAACAACAGGGTAAACAGATGGCCAATAAAGTGTTGGCCCGGATGCGTCAGAAAAAAGGGATGAGTCAGGCCACGATTGTGATTGGGCTTTACAAACAAGCGACTAAGGATAGTTTAGTCGGTGGGACCTATTTCGCGTACGGGGTCAGCAAAAATGGCAGCACGACCATTGATTCTTGGCATTCAATGAATCAAGAAAATCAAGTTTTCCCAATTACCGGTGATGAAAAAGCGGTCAATCAAAGTGATGCCGATGCGTTCACCAGTTTTAAAGAACAAATTCAAACGTTCTTCCCGAACTTAAGTGGGGTGACGGCGCAAGCGCATTATGAAGAAGGCGTCTTATCCGGTTTGAACGTGACAATTAATACGCAATTCTACAGTGAAACCGAAATTATGAGTTTTACACAGTACATTGCAACCGCTGCGGATAAGTATTTACCGCGCAATATTCCGTTGGATATTTCGATTAGTTCGGTTGAAGGGATTCAATCCTACGTCGGTCGGGCCTCGGGGAGCAATAGCTTCACGACCCACGTCTTTGGAAGCTATTAACAAGCTGAGAAGCACGTTATCAATTGCCTATCAAGTTGAAAAAGCTGATTATCCCGAACCATCAGGATAATCAGCTTTTTTGATTTGAATATTATGAATTTAAAAATTGATTAAAAGTTAGTACGTCTTCGGTGACCGGTGTTAATCGACTAATAAGTTGTTGATAACTTTCGTGAGTGGGACCAATTTTGTGGTTGGCGGGCATGGGGTGGAAAGTGGTCGGTGGCATATCGCTAATCGTGCCATCCGGATATTCCCAATAGTGAGTTGTTTGACCATTAATCGTTTCAACCACTTCAACCGGCGTGTCTGAATGCAAATCGAGCGCCAACCAGGCCGCGTGATGCTTAGCCTGTTGTTGACGTCGTTGTTTTTGAACGGCGGGGTCTGTTGGCGGTGCCGTGATTGTGAGGCCAACCGTTGAATTAGCGGTTTGTGCGCTTACGATGGATTGAGTGCTTAATAAACTGAACATGAGTATTAATAAGGCTAACTTAAACATGGGTAAGAACTCCCTTCTGATACTTATGATAACGATTTCATACTTAATTATATAATTTCAAACTAATGATAATCAATTGATAAACATTATAAAAATCTTGAATAACAATTAATTTTAGGAGATTAAGTATTGTGAAATGTAAATAGCAACTGAAAAGAAGCGTTTTCATAATGAATATTAAAAAATAAGAAATCATAAAAACACTAAAATTACGAGATGAGTCGCTTTAATCGTCGGCAATATATGGTAGAATTAAACAAAATGGATAAGTAGTGACTGAATTAGAAAAGGGGTTTACACATGATTGATAAAAAACAAGTCCAGCATGTCGCTGAACTTTCTAAATTAGCCTTTAGCGATGCTGAATTGGCTCAGTTCACGGATCAATTAGCCGATATTATGAAGATGACTGATGAATTAAACGCAGTTGATACAACGGGTGTCCCCGTGACGACTCACGTCAATGGTTTACAAAATGTCATGCGTGACGATATCGCACAAACGGGTCCAAGTCGCGATGTCTTGATGCAAAATGCACCAGATTCAGCCAACGGTTTATTAAAAGTACCCGCAATCATGGACAAGGAGGAAGCTTAATCTTGAATTATTTATACGAAGATTTAGAGAGCTTACACGCTAAACTAGTGGCTGGTGAACTAACGGCCAGTCAATTAGTCACTGAAACAGTCGCCCAAATTGAAACGACTGACCAACAAGTCGATGCCTTTTTACGGGTTGATGCAGAAGGCGCACAAGCCGCTGCCGCTAAAATTGATGAACAACCAATCGATGTGGCTAATTTATTAGCCGGCATGCCAATTGGGATTAAAGATAATTTATTGACGGACGGCGTTATCACAACTGCTGCCAGCAAGATGTTAGCGAACTTCAAACCCGTTTTTGACGCAACGGTCGTTGAAAAATTAAAAGCCAAAGAAGCCATCATGATTGGTAAAACCAATTTAGATGAATTCGCAATGGGTTCATCAACTGAAACCTCCGCTTTTAAAAAGACTAAGAATCCTTGGGACTTAACGAAGGTCCCTGGTGGTTCTTCAGGTGGTTCAGCGGCGGCCGTTGCTTCTGGTGAAGTCGTTGCAGCACTTGGAACGGATACCGGTGGTTCAATTCGCCAACCCGCTGCTTTTAACGGGATTGTGGGAATCAAACCAACATACGGTCGTGTCTCACGTTGGGGCGCGATTGCTTTTGCTTCAAGTTTAGACCAAGTCGGCGTTTTCAGTCGCAACGTGGCGGATAACGCTACAGTTTTGGAAGCGATTAGTGGGCATGATGAAAAAGATAGTACCAGTGCCAACTTGCCTGTTCCCAATTACCGGGCTGCTCTAAATGGTGATATTAATGGCATGAAGATTGCGGTTGCTAAAGAATATATGGCTGAAGGGGTTGAACCCGGCGTTAAAGCGCAGATTGAAGCGGCGATTGAAACCTTCAAGTCGTTGGGCGCAACCGTCGATGAAGTCAGCTTGCCACATTCACAATATGCGGTCCAAACTTATTACATTATCGCTTCAAGTGAAGCTTCTTCAAACTTGTCACGTTACGATGGTATTCGTTATGGTTATCGTTCACCAGAAGCTAAGACCTTAGAAGAAGTTTACGTGAAATCACGTTCTGAAGGCTTTGGCGATGAAGTTAAACGACGGATTATGCTCGGGACGTTCGCTTTATCATCAGGTTTCTACGATGCTTATTTCAAGAAGGCTGGTCAAATGCGGACTTTAATTATTCGTGATTTTGAACAAGTTTTTGCGGATTACGATTTAGTAGTCGGTCCTACAGCACCAACAACGGCCTTTGAATTAGGCGATAAAGTCACTGATCCAGTCACAATGTATATGAATGATATTTTAACGATTCCAGCGAATATGGCTGGGTTACCAGCGATGTCAGTGCCAGCTGGTTTTGCCGATGGGATGCCAGTTGGTTTACAAATTATTGGGAAAGCCTTTGATGAAGAAACTGTTTATCGTGCTGGTTATGCCTTTGAACAAGCCACTGATTTTCATCAACAAGTTCCTAGTTTTAAAGGAGGCCAAGCCTAATGAATTTTGAAACAACCATTGGTTTAGAAGTCCATATCGAATTAAAGACCAACTCTAAGATGTACAGTCCTTCACCCGTCAATTACGGTGCTGAAGCCAATACGAATACCAACGTGATCGACTGGGGTTATCCCGGAACGTTGCCAACGATTAACAAAGGCGCTTATACGTTAGGGATGATGGTCGCAACTGCGCTTCACGCCAACATTGCCCGGGATACGCATTTTGATCGTAAGAATTATTTCTACCCTGATAATCCGAAAGCTTACCAAGTGACGCAATACGAACAACCATTGGGTCAAGATGGCTATATCGAAATTGACGTTGATGGCCAACAAAAGCAAATTGGGATTGCTGAACTGCATATTGAAGAAGATGCCGGTAAGAACACCCATGGCACCGATGGCTATTCATACGTCGATTTAAACCGTCAGGGGACCGCTTTAATTGAAATCGTCTCAAAGCCTGATATGACAACGCCCGAAGAAGCTTATGCTTATCTTGAAACCTTACGTCAAATCGTCCAATTTACGGGCGCTTCTGATGTTAAGATGGAAGAAGGTTCGATGCGGGTTGATACCAACATTTCGATTCGCCCAATCGGTGCGACGAAGTACGGTGTTAAGTCTGAATTGAAAAATTTGAACTCCTTTAACCACGTTCGTTTGGGGTTAGCTTATGAAATCAAACGGCAAGCAGCGCTTTTGATTGCCGGCGAAACAATCCGGCCTGAAACGCGTCGTTTTGATGAAAAATCAGGCGAAACATTCTTGATGCGGGTTAAAGAAGGGGCCGATGATTATCGGTACTTCCCAGAACCTGATTTACCACCAATGCACATTAGCGATGACTGGTTACAAGAAGTGACTGATCATTTACCTGAAATGCCTGCTAAACGACGTGCCCGCTACGTTGATGAATTAGATTTACCAGAATACGATGCTGGTATTTTAACCAACACCAAAGAAATGTCAGATTTCTTCGAAGCGGCAGTCAATGATGGCGCAGCGCCTAAACAAGTTTCTAACTGGTTGATGGGTGAAGTGAATGCCTATTTAAATGACAAACAAATTGATTTACAAGAAACAGCCTTAACACCGGCACATTTGGCTGAAATGATTAACTTAATTAAAGATGGTGTGATTTCTTCGAAGATTGCTAAAAAAGTATTCCAAGAAATCATCCAAAATGATACTGATCCAAAAGCTTGGGTGGAAGCTAAGGGCATGGTGCAATTATCAGATCCTGCGCAATTAAACCCAATCATCACCGGTATTTTAGATGATAATCAACAATCAATTGATGATTTCAAAAACGGGAAAGACCGGGCCGTTGGTTTCTTAGTCGGTAAGATTATGAAAGAAACCCGTGGTCAAGCAAATCCGAAAGTGGTCAATGAATTATTGATGGCAGCATTAAATAAACGATAATTTAACGATTGATAGGAGATTCATATGCAAAAACGGGCACGATTGATCTATAACCCAACTTCTGGCCATGAAGTCATGAAACGAAGTGTGGCTGACATTCTAGCTATTCTAGAACAAGCGGGTTATGAAGCGAGTGCGTATCAAACAACTGCAGAACCAGAATCAGCTAAACATGAAGCAACACGGGCCGCTAAAGACGGTTTCGCGTTGGTCGTCGCGGCTGGTGGTGACGGCACGATTAATGAAGTCGTCAACGGGATTGCCGGATTAGATAAACGTCCCATGATGGCGGTGATTCCAGCGGGGACGACTAACGATTACGCGCGGGCGCTTAAGATACCGCGGGATAATCCGGTTGATGCGGCTAAAGTCATTCTTAAAAACGAAACGTTGAAGATGGACATCGGGCAAGCCAATGACAAATATTTTATGAACATTGCCGGTGGGGGATTCTTAACTGAACTGACCTATGAAGTCCCATCTGATTTTAAATCCATTTTTGGTTATTTAGCGTATATCGTTAAGGGTGCTGAAATGTTACCCCAAATTAAACCGATTAAAATGCATTTGGAATATGACGAAGGGGTTTACGATGGCGAAGCCTCATTGTTCCTACTCGGTTTAACGAATTCGGTCGGTGGTTTTGAACAGATTGCCCCTGACGCGCAATTAGATGATGGCAACTTCTCATTAATCGTCGTTAAGACGGCGAATATGGCTGAACTACTGCACTTGATGGCGTTAGTCGTTAAAGGTGGGAAACACGTCAACGATCCACGGGTTATTTATACCAAGACCTCTAAATTAGTCGCACGTCCGATTGAAAGTGATCAGATGATGATTAATTTGGATGGCGAATATGGTGGCGATGCGCCAATGACGTTCACCAACTTACAACAACACATTGAAATGTACGTCAATAAAGAAGCGATTCCGGATCACGCAATTACCACGGAAACGCCTGAAGAATTACTAGCTGAGAACCAATTCGTCAAGGAAGTCGAAGAAATTTCGAAAGAAGATATCGACGGCGATGGCAAAATAGGTTAAACTAGATAATTAACAATCGCAGAAAAATCTGGTATATGCAAAGGCTTATACCAGATTTTTTACACAATACAAAAAGAGGTTACTATGAAAATTAATGCACCTGTTCGTAAAAATGAAACATTAACCGTTGATATTATGGATTTAACGTACGAAGGAATGGGTGTTGCCAAAATTGACAACTACCCTTTGTTTATCGAAGGCGTTTTACCCGATGAACAAGCTGAAATCGAAGTCATAAAGGTCAATAAACAATACGGGTTTGCCCGCTTAGTCAAGTTATTGAAGAAGAGTCCCGACCGCGTTGAATCTAAAGCTAATGTTTACTCACAAACTGGGATTGCGCCATTACAACATTTGGCTTACCCAGCCCAATTAGACTTCAAACGGAATCAAGTTTTGAACGTCTTCCAAAAAGCCCATTTAGAAATCCCAGTTGAACCTGTTTTAGGGATGGAAAATCCAACTGGCTACCGGAATAAAGCGCAAGTGCCTGTTCGTTTTATCGATGGTCAATTGATGACCGGTTTTTATCGGAAACACAGTCACCAAGTGATGCCAATGGAAGATTTCTACATTCAAGATCCTAAGATTGACGAAGCGATTAAAGTGGTTTGCGATATCTTACGTCGTTTCTACATCGATCCTTACAACGAGGATACGCATAAGGGTGTTTTGAAAACAATCATGGTTCGTCGCGGTTATTACAGCCACGAAATGATGATTGTCTTCATCACCCGGAGCAAACGATTGCCAGCCGCTCGCGAAATTGCGATTGAAATCAAAAAAGCATTACCAGAAGTTGTTAGTATCATGCAAAACGTCAATGCCGCTCAAACGAACGTTATTTTTGGGGATGAAACGAAATTAATCGCTGGTCGCGACTTTATTCGCGATGAATTAATGGGCTTGAAATTTGAAATTTCAACGCAATCATTCTACCAAGTTAATCCACTTCAAACAGAAGTCCTCTATCAAAAGGCCATTGAAGCCGCTGAATTAACGGGTAACGAAACCGTGATTGATGCTTATTCAGGAATCGGGACGATTTCATTAGCTGTTGCGAAGCATGCGAAGAAGGTTTACGGTGTCGAAGTCGTTGAATCAGCCGTCTTAGATGCCCGCCACAATGCTAAAATCAACGAGATTGACAATGTTGAATTTACATTAGGCAAAGCTGAAGAAGTCATGGCTCAATGGCAAGCAGACGACCTAAAAGTCGATGCTTTAATTGTTGACCCACCACGTAAAGGCTTGGAAAGCAGCTTTATCGACGCTGTCGGCGAATTAAAACCCGCTAAGATGGTTTACGTCAGCTGTAACCCAGCAACCTTAGCGCGTGATTTAGAGCTATTAGCAGCGCAAGGCTACCATGCTGAATGGACACAACCAGTCGACATGTTCCCACAAACGTTGCACGTCGAATCAGTGACTAAATTAGTCCGTCAATAATCAAATAATGAAGTGAACACCTTAATCGATTGTCGATTGAGGTGTTTTTTATTTTCTTGAGAAAAATCGGCTGAATGGTTTAAAACGTCAAATGATGACAGTTAGATTTGATAGACTACGTTTATTAAATATAGATAAGGAGCGGATAAATCATGGCCATCAGCAGCAATCAACGAGTACTTGAAGTTATTTTGCGAATGCTGAAAGGTGAAACCGTCACATTTGACACTTGGCAGCATCATTACGAAGATGGCAAATCAAAACGGACTTTTCAACGAGATATGCGAGATATCACGGCAGCTTTAACCGAAACCGATTTTAAATACGATTTGGTCCGAAAACAGCTCCGACCACAGTTGCTAACTGAAACAACCCAGTATAGTCTGGTGAGCGAAATGACGGCGAATCGATTAACAGATGCGATTGCAATTGGTCAGATTGTGATTGCTAGTCGAGCGTTGTCTAGGACTGAATTAACCAAATTACTGACCACTTTAGTGCAAGGTTTGTTACCAATCGATCGGGATCAATTTAAACAAGCCATCCAAATGGCGCAACAAAGTTATTTACCGTTAGCCAATCATCCCGTTATTTTAGAACGAATGGCTCAAATTCTGACGGCGATTGCTGAACATCAACGGCTGACGTTTGATTATCAGACTGGCGAGATTGGGGATCCCGTTAAAAAGCACGTTGCGCAACCGGAAACGTTATTTTTCGATAATGCTTATTTTTATGTGGCGATGTGTCGAGAGCATCAAACCAAGTATTTACTGTATCGTTTGGATCGAATTGTTGATATCACGGCCGTTCATGCAGGTGATTGTCATCGAAAGATGAATCATTATTCGTTGCAAGATTATCGAAAACAGACCTATTTATTGGCGATGGGTGATTTAACGACTTTTAGGTTTAAATGTCGGATTAACCTCAGACTGCCTTGGACCGGTTTCCAGAATCAAAAATGATTCGTCAAACAGGGGACAATGAGGTCTTAATTGAAGCCCGAGCTTATGAAGACGGCGCTATGTTGTGGTTGTTGGGTCAAGGTGCGAATATTGAGGTGGTTTCGCCAACATCATTTGTCCAAAAATTTCGCGCTAATTTAGTGGCTACACTTGAACAATATTAAGATTATCAATTGAAGAAATAAAAGAGGAGTGTTTTAAAATGGCAGATTGGATTCAAGCAATTGGGGTTGTTATTTCATTATTAATCGCAGGTATTCGGTATTATCAAGTGAAAAAGAATACGGCTTTGGAATCAGTTAAGCAAATGTTGAATTTGTTAGATGAGTTCGATATTTTAGTGGACGATAATTTTCGGTTTAAGGTTTCTGAAAGTGTCGTGACTGATAAAAAGGAAATGATTGCTGATTATCAATATATGCAACAAGAAGTTATCACTTATGAAGCTGAATTTAGAAATGATTTAAAAGAGTTATGGCGGAACATGAGCGCCGCGAGTTTCGTGATGTTTAATTGGGAAGCTAAGGGGAATACAGCCAATTCTGTCAGCGATACGTTAAATAATGCAGCGGTTGTTCAACGGCAACTTAAGAATGTTTTACATGCCGTCCAACAAAATGAAATGGGTGATATTCAAAAGATTAAGAATATGGCAGCCAAATCCCTATTAGTTTTTGCCAAGGACTTAACCCAGCTAGCCGTTAAAGAAAAATTAGTACACGACGGCGAAACGCTTAGCCAGCTATATTCATCTTTGGCTTATTACGTTGGTCCTAATCAGGAAATTATTAAGTTGATTGAAAAATATTTGGATCAGGAAAAGAAATCCGTCACAACAATCACTGAATTGTACGATGCGAAATCTGATGAGATTAAAAAAACATTACCAATTACACCGGTTCAAAAACAGTTATATCAAGCTGTTTATACACAAAAAAATCACTATATCAAAGTAGACAGTGAAAAATATAAAGAACAAAGGGAAGAACACGATTGTAAAGCGCTAATTCGTAATGCTGCAAAAAGTTATTACTTGATTGGACAGAAAAGTGGTCTCCAAGTCAGTCGGAAAGGGAATAGTTTTATTTTTGAAAAAGAAATTAAAACACCTAAAAAAGCTAAAAAAGGTCAGTAAAGAATAATCGTTAATGGTTAGCGCGATCGATGATTAGTTTGAACAGATTAAATTGTTACCAACTGATTGTGCTTCTCAGTTAAGATTTGTGGTAGTCTTATTTTTGAAGAGAAATGTCAACGCTAAAATTATGCGATAATTGGTTGAAAATATCTGTATAGGGTAGTAGAATTTATTAAAGACACAATATGTTGTGTCTTTTTTTATTTGGAGGCTACTAACGATGACAATTGAAGCAACAGTTAATATTGATAAATTGAACCAAGATATTCAACAATTTCCAGTGATTTTTCCGATTACGCCTGACATGCAGATGACGTTCGACGGGATTTCACGGATGATTATGCTCGATCGCTATGCTTATAAAGATATTAGTGGCGAAACAATCACGGTCGGTGATTTAGTGGTGCTGACCACGAATCCGGATCCGACTTATCCAACCAAGGGGTTAGGGTTTGTGACCGCTATCGAAGGTGATCAATTGACGATTGCGGTCACACCAGATTATCGGAGTAGTTTAACTGATTCTCAAGAAGCTGCGACTGGGTTAGTGATGCGCGAACGGTTAGCGGTTGAAAAACCGTTAGAATTATTCTACGAACAAATTGCCAAACGGGTTTCAACCGAAATGGCACGCCAAGAAACAAAACACCAAGAGCAGACGCAACAAACGTTCTACAAATTATTGTTAAATCAAGATTTAATCCCGGCTGGTCGAGTGTTATACGGTTCTGGCACACAGTCGCAAGCGACTTATTTTAATTGTTATGTGATGCCATTTATCGCGGATTCACGCGAAGGTTTAGCCAAACACCGACAAGAAGTCATGGAAATTATGAGTCGCGGTGGCGGAGTCGGGACGAACGGATCAACATTGCGGCCGAAGGATACGATTGTCCGGGGCGTCAACGGTAAATCGTCCGGCGCCGTATCGTGGTTAAATGATTTAGCCAATCTAACCCAATTGGTCCAACAAGGCGGCAGTCGGCGTGGTGCGCAAATGATTATGATGGCGGATTGGCATCCCGATATTTTTGAATTTATTTTATCAAAGATGCAAAATCCAGATGTTTTACGTAAAATTCAAGCGGAAAACACGAATCCGATTATCAAACAATTGATTGATGAAAAATTAGTTTTCACGCCACTTGATCCAGCTCAAAAAGAATACACTGAATTTCTATTGGCTAAGAAAACTGATTTACCGGCGGAACAAATCCAACGGTTACAACAGAAGTTAACCTTAAATGGGACTTACGACGTGCGCGATAAGGACTTTTTGTCTGGCGCTAATATTTCGGTCTGCATCACTAAAGAATTCATGGACGCGGTGATTAGCGATGGCGACTATCAATTACGCTTCCCTGATGTGGCCCATTACGATCAAGCCGAAATGCAGGTTTATGATACGCAATGGCAAGACTGTGGCGATGTGCGCGAATGGGTGGCTCAAGGCCACGCGGTGCATATTTATCAAACCATTAAAGCCCGCCAATTGTGGGATTTGATCACGACTTGTGCGACTTATTCAGCAGAACCTGGGATTTTCTTCATCGACAATGCCAATGCCATGACCAATGCGACGGCTTACGGTCAAAAGGTGGTTGCGACTAATCCGTGTGGTGAACAGCCGCTAACCCCCTATTCGGTCTGTAATTTAGCGTCAATCAATTTGGCCAACATGGTGAATAAGCAAACCCAAACGGTTGATTTCGAGAAGTTAGCGCAAACCGTGAAGAATAGTGTGCGGTTCCAAGATAATGTGATTGATGCGACGCCGTATTTCTTCGATAAAAATGAAATTCAAGCCAAGCATGAACGCCGGGTTGGTTTGGGTGTGATGGGCTTAGCTGACTTGTTGATTGATTGTGGTCAAAAATATGGTTCTAGCCAAGGCAATCGATTAATTGATCAAGTTTTCGAAAAAATTGCGGTGACAGCTTACGAAACTTCAGTTGAATTGGCCAAAGAAAAAGGGAGTTTTCCATTCTTAGTCGGTAAAACTGAAGCAGCAACTCAAGCATTACGCCATCGTTTTATCGAAACCGGTTATATGCGGCAAATGCCAGAAACATTGAAAGCCGATATTCTAAAATATGGGATTCGGAATTCGCATCTCTTAACCGTCGCACCAACGGGTTCAACGGGCACGATGGTCGGTGTTTCAACTGGTCTCGAACCTTACTTCTCATTTTCGTATTTTAGAAGTGGGCGGCTCGGTAAGTTTATCGAAGTTAACGCCCAGATTGTTGAAGATTATTTAGCCCAACATCCGGAAGCCGATGCGCAACACTTACCTGATTATTTTGTCTCGGCGATGTCCTTATCACCAGAAGCGCACGTCAGCGTGCAATGCACGATTCAACGCTGGGTCGATAGTTCGATTTCTAAAACAGTTAACGCACCACGTGGTTATCGAGTTGATCAAGTTTCGGATATTTACAAGGCACTTTACTTTGGTGGGGCCAAAGGAGGCACGGTCTACGTCGATGGCAGTCGTGATTCACAAGTTTTAATTTTGAAAGACGATGATCAAGCAAATGCGGATAGTCAAACGACTGCAACAACTGAATTACCAGTCGTCGATGAAAACGACCCACTCGCAATCGGCAATCCATGCCCAATCTGCAAAAAAGGCACCATCCAAGAAATAGGCGGCTGCAGCACCTGCACAAATTGTGGCATCCAACTAAAGTGCGGATTATAAAACTGAGCGCTGACTCAGCTGTTCAGCTTCTGAGTATAGCTAGAATCTGACATTATGACTGGGTCTTTAGTCATAATGTCAGATTTGTAGCTAGACGGAAGAAGCTAGCTGAGAAGCGCGTTAAGAAAAAATAAGTGCTGACTGCACACGGGAAAGCTCTGAGCATTAGCCTAGTTCCGTGAATAAAGTCCGGGTTGTGGACTTTGTTTGCGAAACGTAGCTAAGCGGAGGAGCTTGTGTGCAGAAGCGCGTTAAAGAAATGAGTGTGTTGCGTTGCGGTTAGCAACTGAGCATTAACAGAAAATCGCCGGTTATCTTGAACTTAAGATAATTGGCGATTTTAGGTTAAGCGGAAGTTGTTGCAACGCAGAAGCACGTTAAGGCAATAAGCGCTAACTCGGGTTGGTCAGGCTTTTGAGTAGTCGTCATGAACAATAACCAATTATCTTGGGCTTAAAGATAATTGGTTATTTTTTTTGAAGTGCAATTGTGATCGTCTTGGGCGGTATTAATCAGTGCAAAATATGATGATTTCCGCTAGAATGAAGCCAAGGTATATCGAGGGTTAGGAAGTTGGGGAAACCATGGTTAATAATGATTGGTTAGTTCATTGGATATTGCGTTTGCGGCAACACGGTTTATACCAAGTTTTGCAGAAAAGTTTAATGTTATTATTTCCGTTTGTGTTAGTCGGTAGTTTAAGCCAGGTGATTCAATTAACGGTGTTAAATCGTGATAGTTTTTTAGCGACCATTTTTAATTGGTCAACGTGGCTGGGCAAACACCAATTTTTGGCAATTATTTTTAACCATTTAACGGGATTGACGTTGGGGATTGTTGCCGCGCTGGCCGCATTCAGTATGGCGCGCTATACGGCCAAGTATTATGCGCGGGATGAACAACTGGCGGGACTGACCGGTTTGTTAGCCTATTTAATGTTGGCGGTCCGCTACACGGCCAACAATGAATTGACGTTTACGCAAGGCATGTTGGGTATGGGTGGCCTGTTTATGGGGCTATTAGTCGGTTATTTAGTCGGTTTCGCGTTCAAAAAATTGGCCCATCAACAACGGCAAACGCCGGTTTTAGCGGAGGCGACTTTGAGCCGGACCCTTGATTCAATCGGCGCGATTATTTTAGTATTAAGTATCGCTGTCTTGTTGAGTTTATTGTTGAATTGGTTGGCGATTTCGGTGTTACCGGATCAGGTGATCTTAAAATTACAATCGGTGAATGCTAACCAAGCGACCTTGCCGTTTACGCTGGGCGTGACTCTGTTGGCAAGTGTTCT
This sequence comes from Latilactobacillus fuchuensis DSM 14340 = JCM 11249, assembly GCF_000615805.1. Classification (GTDB taxonomy): domain Bacteria; phylum Bacillota; class Bacilli; order Lactobacillales; family Lactobacillaceae; genus Latilactobacillus; species Latilactobacillus fuchuensis. The sequence goes on along the minus strand of NZ_BAMJ01000015.1, from coordinate 4,755 downwards.
AACGTTCTTTGGTTTAACGAGCATGCCGACATTAGCGCAGTTCGGACGAGACGGGATTGCGACCAATGCTAATTTGAATTATGCCTTGGCACACCATTCAATTTGGAATGTGCCTTATCCGTTTTCATTAGGCACGCTTTATGAACCGTTTGGCGCCATTGGGGGCACGGGTGGCACGTTGGCATTGATCATTGCCATCTTCTTATTTAGCCGCCAAACCAATCAACACCTGATTAGCCGGTGGTCCTTATTGCCGGTCTTATTTAACTTTAATAGCACGGTGTTAGTCGGGCTACCGATTTTAGGGAACGGTTTATACCTCATCCCGTTTCTATTAGTGCCCTTAGTCAACATGGGTGTGGCGGCACTAGCGATTGCGTGGCACTTAATACCGGCAGTCGTTTATAATGTGCCATTGGGAACGCCAAGCTTATTACAAGCGTTTGTCGGGACTAATGGGAACTGGGGCGCATTGTTAGTTGTCTTGTTGAATATTGTGATTGGCGTGCTGATTTATCGGCCGTTTGTTCAATGCGCTAATCGGTTAAATGAACAAGGGGGTGGCCACGATGTCAAAAACGGTTAAAAAATGGAGTTTAATTTGTTTATTAGTGGGGGTAATCGGCGTAGGTGCGCTAATTTGGCCAGCTGCGAAGTGGACGCATCAAAATGTGACCACGTTAGCCAAACGACATGATTCACGGATGTCCCCGGTGATTTTTATTCCGGGCAGTAGTGCGACTCAAAATCGGTTTGATCAGTTAGTGACCAAGCTCAATACCAAACGGGGTAATCGGCACAGTCTTTTGAAATTGACGGTGCATACCGATAATAAAATTAGTTATTCAGGCTCAATCCGCTCGGGTGATAATGAACCTTCATCGTCGTGGGGTTTGAAAATAATAAAGATGGTTACAGCAATATTAAGAAACAGGCGAAGTGGTTTTCAATCGCCTTTAACGCACTCGCCAAACGATATCAGTTTAATAATTTTAAAGCGATTGGCCATTCCAACGGTGGGCTGATCTATACGGCGTTTTTAGAGAATTATTTTGACCGCGATGATATTACGGTTAAGAAACTGATGACGATCGGCTCACCGTATAATTTTAGTGAAACGTCATTAGCGCACAAGTCACAAATGTTGACTGATTTTATTAAAAATCGTCAAAAGATACCAACCAACTTTGCGATGTATTCAATTGCGGGGACTGAAAATTACGAAAATGATGGGATTGTGCCCGCGCGCAGTGTGGAAGCTGGTAAATATATTTATCAAGGTCAGGCTAAGAGTTATACCGAGATTACGGTAACCGGTGATAATGCGCAACATTCTGATTTACCGCAAAATCAGCAGATTATTAGTCTGATTGAACAATACGTGTTGACTAAAACGACGAATCGCAATCAACCGCCACGAACGGGTACGCAGAACAATGAATCGGAATAGCGGGACAGAAAAAAACAGCGACGAATTTTTTTAATTCGCCGCTGTTTTTTTAGCACTTATTTCGTTGTTTCTTTAACGCGCTTCTCAGCCAACTTCTTCCGTCTAGCTACAAATCGAGCGTCATGACTAAAGCCCAGTCACAACGCTCGATTTTAGGCTATACTCAGAAGTTAACCGGCTGAGTCAGTGCTCAGTTTTTTTAACGCGCTTCTCCACACAGGTTCCTGCGCTTAGCTACGTCTGGTAAATAAAGTCCATAAACCGGATTTTATTCACCAGACTAGGCTAATGCTCAGAACCTATTCGTGTGTCTCAGCGCTCATTTTCCTTTAACGTGCTTTTGAGTTGCAACAACCTCCGCTTAACCTAAAATCCCCCAATTATCTTAAAATCAAGATAACTGGGGGATTTTCTGTTAATGCTCGGTTGCTACCCGCAACTCAACACACTTACTTATTTCGTTTGATCTTTTAAGAGTTGGCCAATGGCTGGCAAAGTGCCTAGCTGTCGATTGATTTGTTAGGTAAGACAATTGTGTTATTCTGGCCAGCTGCGACGTGTTCCATCGCTTCAATATTCTTGAATTGTAAATAAAGTTCACCGTTGTTGACCAAACTAGAATTGATCAAATTAATTTGATCCTTAACCGCTTCGGCAACGGTCCGTTGACTTTGGGCTTTCCCTTCGGCTTCCAAAATCTGTGTTTGTTTGTTGGCCTCGGCTTCAAGGATGTTAGCTTCCTTAACCCCTTCGGCTTTACGAATCGCAGCGGCTTTCAAACCTTCCGCTTCCATAATATTGGCTTCTTTTTCACGAGAAGCGCGGAGTAATTTGTTCATTGAATCTTGAATGTCATGCGCGACTTGGATCGAATCGATGTTGACCCGATCGACGTTCAAACCGTAACCGGCCGTCACTTCGCTCAGTTGTTCAAAGAGAGTGTGGTTAATCTGTTCGGTGCCGTTTAAGACATCGTTCAAATCCATGTTGCCAATGATCCCCCGAAGTTGTGCGCGGGTGTCTTGGACCATACTTAAAACGGAATCTTTATTTTTATAAACGTATGAGTTAACGTCGGTAATGTGGTATTTCAATGTTTCTGAAATCATGACGACGACGTTATCTTTGGTAATCACTTCTTGTTCAGCAACCTTTAATGGAATCTGTTTCATGTTGACGATTTCCGTGATGTGGTACAAAAAGGGAATCACAATGTGAAAGCCGGGTTCCAACGTTTTAACGTAAACCCCAAGCCGTTCTAGAATCCCAACTTCCCCAGTGTGAATCAAAGCGAATGATGAAAACAGTGTGATGGCGACTAGGACTAAAATAACAATTAATAAGATGGTTAAGAAAATGCCCATGATAAAACCCCTTCTCTAAAAATAATTTAATAATCTAAAACAGCTTGGTGTGCTGTTACGACTAAGTATAGCGGTGTGACAGCCGTGACTTCAACTAAAAGACCCGCTGAAGGTTCACCCGTGACTTGGTAGTGGTATAACACGCCAAAAAAAGCGATTGTGCCAGTTGATTTGTCATCTGGTAATGAGAATCGTTGGCCTAGTAACCGATCATCTAGCATAATAACGCCTCCTTGACCATATTGTAGCTGATTCTAGTGAAAACGCAAACAAATAAAGCAGTCGACGAACAAAATTGTTAGGTTGCTTGTTGAAATCGAGTATCAATAGTAAACTGAAAGATATTACGATGAAAATGGTGAACAGTCATGGGACAAAGGTTCAAACCGATCTTTCAAGATAGTTTTCAAAAACATTATTGGCGCAAAATAGGCCTGATTGTTTGTCTGTTAATCATATTGGCAGGCGGGCTAAGTTGGTGGTTTTGGCAACGTACGGATCGCCCCAACGTTAATCAGTACCCAGTGTTAGGCTTAAAAGTCAGTCAGGAAGATGGTTATCAGGATTTTCAAAAGTTAAAAAAAGAAGACGTTCAATTCGTCTATCTAAAGGCGACCGAGGGTGCGAGTTATAAAGACGATTATTTTGACAGTAATTATAGTCGGGCGGTTGGTTCAGGACTGCAGGTCGGCATCTATCATTATTTTAGCTTCGACAGTACCCCGGAACAGCAAGCGGCGCAGCTCTTTAAATCGGTGGGCCAAGATAGCGGCAACTTACCAATCATGATTTATCTCGAATATTACGGCCAATATCAACAGAAAAAACCGGCGACCAAGAAAACGCAAAAGGCGGTCGCTCAACTCATTGCGTTAATTAATCAACATTATCAAAAAGATTGTCTACTGGGTGGAACCCCAGCAATCGTTAACCGTTACCGGCCAGCTAAGGGGCAATATCCATTGTGGCAAACAACAAGTGCTGCCCCTAAAGCAACGCAAACCAGTGGCTTTTGGCAATACACGTTAGCCAGTCCGTTACCGCAACAAGATCGACAAGCAACTTATCAATTGGCGGTCTTTACGGGAACCAAAGCCCAATGGCGCCAAGTTCAGAAAGGAACCTTTTAATGAATCAATTGAATCGTTTATTTAGACGCAAAGGCTGGTGGTTATTAACCGCCATCGTCCTTTTTTTCATCGGTGGCAGTTGGGGCATCTACCAACAATATTATAGCGGTAAGATGTACTACACCCAGATTACGACGGTTGGTCAGAAAAAAGTTGAACAAGACGATCAAGGTGAAAACCACGTCAGCTATCAATATCAACAAAAAGCGTATGATGACCAAGGTCGCCTAAAAAAAGTGGATTTCAACGGTGTCAAATCAACGCCATTAAAGCATCAAGCTTACCTTCAATTAAGAGTCAATTCACTAAAAGGCGTCGTCTCATGGCAAAAAGTCGATCGAAATGAAGTCCCAAGAAAGGCGTTAAAAAAACTGAGCGCTGACTGAGCTGTCCAGGTTCTGAGTATTGCCTAAAGTTGGGTGTTATGACGGTTTTAAGGCATAATGCCTGATTTGTAGCAAGACGGAAGAAGTTGGCTGAGAAGCGCGTTAAGGGGAAATGAGCGCTGATTCACACGGTAGGTTCTGAGCATTAGCCTAGTTTTGTGAATAAAGTCTGGGTTGTGGACTTTGTTTGCGAGACGTAGCTAAGCACAGGAACCTGTGTGGAGAAGCGCGTTAAGGAGCAAATAAGTGCGTTGGATTGCGTTTAGCAATTGAGCATTAACAGAAAATACCAGTTATCTCGAACTTAAGATAATTGGTATTTTAGGTTAAGCGGAAGTTGTTGCAATTCAAAAGCGCGTTAAAGGAAACTGGGTGCTGACTCGAATGGTTAGGCTTTGAGGATTAACCTAACATAACTAAAAAAG
>NZ_BAMJ01000016.1 GCF_000615805.1 Latilactobacillus fuchuensis DSM 14340 = JCM 11249 | reverse complement strand
TTTTTTCTTGTATGATGCTTAATTCCGGTTCAACCTACTAGTTTGTAAAGCATATTAGTAGATTTACAAACTTAGATATAACATTTCACAAAATTTAATAAAAAATATATTATAGAACCATATAAATATTATTATTTTAGTATTGATAGTGCTTTTTATAAATGTTATATTAATCACAAAGGAGATGTTCATATTATGGCTATATTTGGTATTATTTTCGTATTGATAGGTATCTGGCAATTAGCAATCACCTGGCGAACTTTTACTAAACTTAAAGTCGAAGGTAGTAAGCAGACTTCTCCCTTTATTATGTTATCCTTATCAAATAGTCTGCTATTTGCTGTTGTTTTCTTTACTGTGGGCGTCGGTTCCTTCTTTTATTGATGGCCCTGAACTGACTTCGAATCGACTTAATTAGCGCTACTTTAAGTTGTTTTGAAACAGCATAGTTACACTAATCTTATTTTTTTAAGGATAAGAACCAACTAGTAACGTACTTAGCTCATTTAATTAAACAAAATAATGCCCATTCCCAATGTATTTTACGACATCGAGAATGGGCTATTTCTATAGACTTATGCGCTCATTATCATATTGCCACGTGCTTTGTCGCATACGTGATAAACGCTAAGTTATGTGTCACCATGACGACCGCATGTTGTTCTGCTAAACTCCAATTTTTAAGGATTTCGACTAACTTTCTGGCATTTTCATCGTCTAAATTACCAGTTGGCTCGTCAGCAAAAATAAGCTCATTCCTTTTGACTAACGTTCGCAATAGCGCGACACGTTGCTGTTCCCCACCACTTAGTGTACTGACACGCTGTGAGATATCAACGTCTGGCATCCCAACTTTTGCCAATAAGTCGCGGATTTCTTGATCTGATAGAGACTTATTAAATTTAGCACCCATTAAGATATTTTGCTTAACCGTTAATTTCTCCAAAAGTAAATTATTCTGAAAAATAAACCCGATTTGATTACGCCAAATCTTTTGCATATTTTTTCCAATTAACTGACCATCTAAATAAACTTGACCGGAATCAGGCCGTGTCAAACCACTGATGACGTTTAAGAGCGTTGTCTTCCCAGACCCACTCCTACCCGTGATTACCACAAAATCATTAGCATGCACCTCAAAAGAAATTTGATTTAAAACTGATTTTCCATCAATCTTTTGACTAATCTTATCGACAATTAGTTCGACCATGGCTGATTCCTCCTCAATAGACGCATTAACAAGTACTCATAAAGCAACAAGCTGATCACGATTAAAAATATCGCTAACGCAAAATTCGCAATGTTAAAAGCGATTATTTGATACCCCACAGCAATTCCTAAAATAATCAATATTGGCCAAAATGCACTATCCACCAATAAAGCTATTTTTGGATACCCTAATACCCATTTAACCACTAAGCGTTTCTGATTTAGTTCAATAAAAAACGTGATTAACTCTTTGACGAGTAAACTATCAATAAGTATTAACAAAATCAGGTTCAATACGCCATTAAGTAAGGTCGCTTTTAACGTGGCTAGATACTGACTATGAGCTTGATAAACAGAAATCGAAGCATTCAGCGTATTACTAAGACCCATCTGTTTAATGGTTGGTAATAAACTGTCAAAAGCATGCGCACCGTCTTGTGTTTGATAGAAAAGGCCCCCATCCACTGTAATTAAGTTACCAAAAGTCTGTTGATCTACTAAATGTTGATTGAAGACAACTACTATTGGATCCACTATTTGATTCCCGCTATCTGGATTACCCAAGTCAACATTGTACGTAAAATAAGCTTGTTGATTTGCTGTATGAACAATTTTGAATTGTGGTACCCGTCGATATTGGATCCCCGCTTTTGCATCACTCGTGTAATTTTCAATAATTTTGGGATCGTACCGTTGATACTTTTCAGGAACCAGCAAGTATACAATATCACCATCAAACTGATGCTGATAAAAATGTGGATCGTTAATTTTAATTTTCTGACGTTTTAAATAATTGGTATCCGCCATCACCGAATTACCAAACGGATTGGTGATATAATCGACCAACGTTTCATTCGGCATTGTTCGCTGGCCAATATAGACGGGCAACTTAGTGGTTGCATCAATCTCCATCACTGAAAAATTATGAGCACTCATAATAAATGTGCGCTTTTTTCGACTAATTTGATGGTAATAAGCTTCGGCTTTTTTTATATACGCCTGTTCTTCAGACTGATTATCTCGGTTCAATTGATTCGTGACGTTCGTTTTATACAAATTTTTAGTTGCTTGCCACTGCTTCATCCCTCGACGCTCAGTCTGAACTTTATTTAACGACGTAACAATTGGATTGACCATCTGAAAAGAAAGTGCGATGAAGACACTAAAAACGAGCATTAAAATGAGCAACCAGCCTTTTTTAGTAGCTTGTTGCTGTTGTTCAAAACCGACAAAGTGATAATAGATTAAAAAGAGACTCGCTTGGAACATGACAACCAATAGTGTCAACAATCCGATTGCAAGCCACAATAGACCATAGAATTTTAGTGGTAAATTGAAGCCAGATACCCGCCCGACGATAACCCCTACAAAGCCACCCATTAATAAACTGATGATGAACCATTTATTCTGGTTAATTGAGACTTTTAGCGACTCAAGCCCCCCATAACCCAATGTTTTTTGAATTAAAATCATTTTTTTATTGTTTTGAATTAAGATGACAATCAAAATAACCAATAAGATGATTAAAAACAACCCTACAACGAGAGTCATAACGCTAAAATTAGTAATGTTAGCTTGATTCATCGGGCTAGCAGAGACTTGCCCAAACTGACTCAATTCATTCACTACTTTTTGGGCATTCCCTCGAATATAAAAAACCGTCCCGATTCCAATATTATTAATTGCTTTGAAGGGATACGTTTTAATCGCCATTTCACCACGTTGATTGCCCTTAAACTTCGCGGGATTATTCGTATAGATCATCAAACTTTTTTCAGATGTAAAGTTATACTGGGAAACCGTGATATTATTTTTCTTCAAATCTTCTACGGTTTTGATAAATTTTTGATAATCAAACCGATTGGCGTCATAAACCACATTTAACTGCGTCGTATTTTGGTAGAGATATTGTTCAGTCGCTTTCCCACTCATAAATTGCGTTAATAACAATGTTGCAATCAACAATACGAGTCCTGCCAAAATATTTTTAAGCCACTTCATAACGACCCCCACCTTCAATATTGCCAAAATATTGAGTTCAATTGATGTCAACAACTGAAAAATAGATTTAATTATAGCAAAAATATAACTCGTTTAAAATTAGATTGCAAGCGTTTTATTGCAGTGTTGTCCCGAATCAAACGGACAGATTATTTTCTAAAAGATAGACAGCGTTAAATCATCCTGATTAAACCCTAAATTTCACTATGGTATAGTTTAACAATTGATTTATTTTATTAACTCGGAGGTCTTCACTGATGTTTAAAGGCTTATTCGATAACTTGACACCTGAATCATTTATTTCAGGACGTTGGTTATTAATCAGACGGACAATAATGATTGTTGTCGCCATTTTTAATGTTTTAGAGTTGTATGTTATTTTTGGTGTTTCGAGGTTTTTAAGTATTATGGCATTGTTTGCTGAAGTCACTTCCGCCCTTATTATCGTTTTACTTTTTCTTGCTAGTTTTTTTATTTATTTAATCGGTTATAAAACGAATATCACTACGATTAGTATTGTCACGGGATGGGTATCCGAAGTCTTTTTCTTTTACTTCACTTTCATTACGAAGATTTGGCAAGTCCATGCGGGGGTTGAGGTTGGATTTTATATCGCTTTAGTTCTCCGTATCATTAACACCGTTCTACTGGCAGTGCTTCTAATGATCTATTACAAGCATAATCGGCTCGTTCGCGCTAATCGAAAGAAATTTAATATATTTGATTGATTTTGATCACAAAAAAATAGCCGCCATCTCGCAAGAATCGGCTATTTTATGGTTTGAAAACAGTGAGACGCTATGTTCAAATATAGCGTTCTTTTTTATATATCAGCAATTTTTTTGTTCGTGAACAATGAACCTACGACAACATTTTCTTAACATTCTCAATAAAGCTTTCAAACGAATTCTTTTCTAAATCTTCATTATCATACGTTAAATAGTGATTCCCCAGTAATTCTGCTGGCACTGACGTACTTTTTAAGACCCGATTGTTGATCAAAACCAAGGTTTCATTATTTGAATCTACTTTTAATTCGTCAACATCAACCATCTTAATCGTCATCGTTTTGACAATCGCTTGACCTAAGCCATCTTTTAATTGCTTCAATAACATCGCGTTCAATGCACCGTCAACGACTGGCGAACCAGCATTTGAGCTTTGCATGATGCCAACCATCGTTGTATTCACCATTTCAATATTTCTAATCATGCGTCATTAATCCTCCACTAGTCAATTTTTAGAGTTATTATTCAAGGCTTGTTACACCATTAAATAACAACTATCCCCATTTAAATAGTAATCAGGAAGCGCTTCCTATACTCGCTATCATACACTTTCAAAAATGAATAGCAATCTAAAATCACAAATTAATTATACATATATAATTAAAGACGTTGACAGTCTAGCCGCCTTTAATCATTGGTCTATTCTCTTTTTAAAACTTGTTAATCTGAACTTCATATTGACAGCCTAAATGAATATCAACCCTACCAAATTATTATTTTTAATAAAAATAAAGCTAATTGACAATCATTTAGTTAGTGATTGCAACTGACTGATTCAATTTACGACACAGACCAATTTTTATAAAGTGACTTTTATAACTGATTAGTGCCAGTTATTTTCATATGCTAGATAGTCAACCAAGTATCTTTCTCGAATTGGACTAGTGGGTCAGTAACGTAAAATTAATTGTCACAAAAACAACGACTATTTTGGTTAATATCATTTATTTAGATTAACGTCAAAAAACGCCTTCTACCCACATCGGTAAAAGGCGTTTTGCGTTTAACTTTAAACCAATTCCGCCACTAATGGCCAATTGATAATTTTCCAGAAGTTTTGGACGTAATCTAAGCGTTCGTTCTTGTATTTCAGATAGTAAGCATGTTCCCAAAGATCGAGCGCTAATACTGGCATGTTGCCGGTCATGATTGGTGAATCTTGATTAGCGGTCGTCATAATTTGTAATTCATGATTTTGATCTAACACTAACCACACCCAGCCAGAACCGAAAACACCCATCGCGGCCGCTGTAAATTCTTCTTTGAAAATTTTGAACGACCCAAAGCGAGCTTCAATCCGTTCTAATAATTCGCCAGTTGGCGCTTGGGGTGCATCCGCCGTTAACAACCGCCAGAACAAGCTATGGTTAGCGTGACCCCCACCATTATTGCGCACCGGTGCTTGCAACTTCTCAGGCAACTCGTCGATATGTTTTAACAAATCGTGCAACGATTTACCAGCCAAATCAGGATGCTTAGCAAGTGCCGCGTTTAGTTTAGTCACATACGCCTTATGGTGCTTATCATGGTGGCGGTGCATTGTTTCAGAGTCGATAAAAGGTTCTAACGCTGTATACTCATATGGTAACTCAGGTAATTTAAATGTCATAGTAAACCCTCCTCTTCTAACTTCATTGTACTAAAACCAGGCAAGAAGACGCTAATCAAACGCTCATTAATTGTAAACGCTACCATTAAGGTGCTATACTAATGATAAATCAATAGGAGGTGCACCATTATGAAATCTCGTAAATCATTAATCGTGGTCTTAATACTGTTAGGCGCTATCCTGCCCATCATCGGTACGACGCTGTTAAAAAATTGGGCTGCCCCACTCTTCATTGGTGGCCTAATTCTAATCATCTGCGCCTTTACTTTAGCGATTAAAAATCTCGCAAAATAAAAATAGTCGCTCAGCAGAATATCATATTATGCTGGACGACTATTTTTTTGGCTTTTTTTCGCCAATCTCTTGGCGTGCTTTTGTACGATTCTGGGTAATTGTTTCTCAATTTCGGCTAACATCATGTTGGGCGTTTTATGTTGGAAATAAATCGTGTAGTCCGCCATATGAAAATATTTGGGCCGTCGTTCGTAATATAACTCCCGTAACCCATCGTGGCCTAACGCGTTGACCAGTGGTCGTCGATCATTGCGTGAGACTCGGCGCCAGTGGCTTCATAGGTGCCATTTAAATAAAAGACGGGAATCCCGCTTTGTTGCAACAAGTAACGGGTTTGTGCATTATCGACAATCCCGCCGCCGGTCGCAATCACGCCGTCTTGTTTAATCAATTGTTGGAGCGCATTAAATTCCATCTCGCGAAAGGCTGATTGACCCTTCAACGCAAAAATATCATTAATGCTCATTTGTTGTTCCTCGATGATGTAACGGTCAAGATCGACCCATTGAGACTTAAAATAATGGGCGACTTTCCGAGCGATGGTCGTTTTACCAGACCCCATAAATCCAATTAAAATCAGCTGCATCTAGTTAATCAACCCCTGTAAATCATTTTCAAAATTTGGATACGAAATGGCGATTGCATCAGTTGCTTCTAATTGTAATGTATCTGGCGTCAGTAAGCTAGCAATTTCTAACATCATCGCGATTCGGTGATCGCCATGACTATTGAGCGGCACTTGACTCGTCTTATGCAGGACTGTTGGACCAGTCACGATAAACCCATCTGGTAATTCCTCAATACTAGCACCGAGCTTTCGCAGTTCAATGACAATTGCCCGAATCCGGTCGGTTTCTTTGACCCGTAATTCGGCCGCATGGCGGACAATCGTTTGACCACTGGCTTGAGTGCCTAATAAAGCGACTAACGGTAATTCATCGATGACATTCGGAATCAATGTCGCTGGCACTTCAATCCCGGTTAAAGCTTGAGTTTCAACTGTTAGGTCAGCGAATGATTCGCTAAATTCTGGTCCCGATAGTTGGGTTTGTTCAATAGTCGCGCCCATTAAAGCTAGGACCGTTAAAAAACCAGTTCGTGTGGGATTGACACCGACTTGTGGCAAGTTGATTCGACTATTAGGCACCAACAGGCCAGCCGTTAACCAAAAGGCCGCCGCCGAAAAATCACCTGGGACGATCACGTCCGTGCCAGTCAATTGTTGGGGACCGGTTAAAGTATGCTGCAACCCTGTAGTCGTCACCTGCCCTCCAAATTGGCGCAATAGTCGTTCGGTATGATCGCGGGTTTGCGCAATTTCAGTGATGTGGCTGGTCCCTGGGGCTTGAATCGCCGCCAACATCAGGGCACTTTTAACTTGAGCACTCGCCACTGGCAATTGATAATCAAGCGGTTCGAGTTGTTGATTAGCCTGAATTATGATTGGCAAATGAACCGTTTCGTTATCCGCGACTTGCTGGCGCATTTGATTGAGTGGCGCTAATACCCGCTGCATTGGCCGTTGTGATAATGATTGGTCACCAATCAGCGTTAAAGCTTGTGGCTGTCGAACTAACAAGCCTAATAACAAGCGCGTGGCGGTGCCGGCGTTGTTCATTTGCAACGTGGTTTGTTGTGGCCGAAAGGTAAAACCACCTTGACCAGTCACAATCGTTTGCGTCCCCTTTTGTTCAATCTGAGTGCCCAAGTCTTGCAACGCCGTTAACGTACTGCGGGTATCTTCGGCGAGCAATAAATTAGTAATCGTCGTTTGGCCGTTTGCGACCGCACCCAAAATCAGCGCGCGGTGAGAAATGCTTTTGTCACCAGGCACCTGAATTTGACCATTTAATTTTTTGGGAAACTGATTTAAAACGTGGGTCATGGGCGTCCTCCGATTAGCGTTCCAGTAGTTCTTGCCGATAGGCTTTCATGCGACTTTTCAAGCGACTGACGGTTTGACCACCGAACGTTTCCAAAATTACTTCGCATAACGTAATAGCGGTCATCGCTTCGGCCACGACACTGGCAGCGGTCACCGCGACCACGTCCGAACGTTCCGTCGAGGCAGCGGCCTTTTGATGTTGGTTAATCTCAACGGTCGCTAAAGGTTTCATCTGGGTCGGAATGGGTTTCATGACCGCATTAATGACCAACGGCAACCCATTGGTCATCCCACCTTCAAGACCACCTAAATGATTCGACGTGCGTGTGTACCCCGTTGCCGCAGTCCACTCGATGGGGTCTTGCGCTTGATTGCCGGTTAGCTGACCTATTGCAAAACCAGCGCCAAAGCTGACGCCTTTAATCGCGTTGATACTGCTGATGCTTTGCGCCAAACGACCGTCTAGTTTTGAACCGGCAGTCGTATAATCACCGAGTCCGGCTGGTAATCCCGTCGCTAATACTTGAACCGTCCCACCGAGCGTATGGCGCGCGGCTTTGGCGGCTTCAATCACAGCGATGGTCGATTGACAATCCGAGTCGTTCAATAACCGTAAGTCGTTATGTTCAATCTTGGCCCGTAATTCGACTAAATCAAGGGCTAACGACTGCACCGGTTGCGTTGTAAACGAACCAATCCCCGCGACATAACCTAACACCGAAATATCGAGTTGCGCTAACAATTGTTCGCATAATGCGCCAATCGCCACCCGCATCGCTGTTTCACGCGCACTGGAACGTTCTAAGACGTTTCTCAGGTCGGTCTGTTGGTATTTAAGGCCGCCGACTAAGTCAGCGTGACCAGGTCGTGGTGTGGTTACTGCGCGTTTGCGGTCTTGCACCGCATCGCCCGTTTCGGTTGGCGCCATAATCGCACCCCAGTTAGCGTGGTCGCGATTTTGAATCACCAAACAAATCGGCGCACCTAACGTGACCAAATGGCGCACACCACCCATGATTTCAACTTGGTCGGTTTCAATCTGCATCCGCTGGCCGCGACCGTAACCCCCTTGACGTTGGGCCAGGCGTTGATTAATCAAATCAATATCAATGGTTAATCCGGCCGGAAAGCCTTCGATAATCCCAGTTAATTGCGGGCCGTGTGATTCGCCAGCTGTCATATAGCGCATATCATTTTCTCCTAATCTAATCCTAAATAAGCTTGCACATCGGTTTGTGGGACAACAATTTCCCGTGGTTGCCCGACTTGCGCCAAATAAATCAGATGTAACCCTTGGCCTTGATTCTTCTTATCATGGCTGATCCGGTCCAATAACCGTGAATCCGTTAAATAGGGCGTCGTTACGGGTAGGCCAACCGATTGTAATAAATCAGTTAGTTGGTCAGTTAACCCTTGCGGACTCAAGCTCTTTTGTTCGAAAATCCGCGTGATGGCGACCAGTCCGATACTGACTGCTTCACCATGCATCAATTGACCGTTCGCTAAAGCTTCAACGGCGTGCCCAATCGTATGGCCCAGATTTAGAATTCGCCGTTGACCACCTTCATGTTCATCGGCCATCACAATTTGTGCTTTAAACGCAATGCTCTTAGTGATTAACGCTTCAGCGTTCACCAAAATTCCAGTCGCATCTTGGATTTGGTTGACGAGTTGCCAAAAATCGCCACCCGTTAAAGCGGCCATTTTGACAATTTCAGCGTACCCTTCCACCAAATGGCGGGGCGCTAACGTCGCCAGCATCTCTGGATCAATCAACACTAAATCTGGTTGATAAAAAGTCCCGACTAAATTTTTACCAGCAGGTAAATCAATCGCCGTCTTGCCACCAACACTACTGTCAACTTGCGCTAATAAAGACGTTGGGATTTGAATGAAGCGAATCCCGCGCATATAAGTTGAGGCCACGAAGCCGGCTAAATCGCCAACGACACCCCCACCGAGGGCAATCACACCATCACCACGATTAAAACCCGCGGTTAAGAGTTGTTCATACAATAACGCTGTTTGTGCCAACGATTTTGATTTTTCACCCGCGGGGACCGTGATTGGTAAGACCTGAAAGCCAAACGCGGTTAATTGTGTTTGCACTTGGGCTAAATACAACGGACCAACCGTCGTATCGGTCACCAAAGCGATGCGGCATGGTTGCCAAACTGCGGCCACTTCGGTCCCAAACTGGCTTGAGGTCGCCGTTTGGATCTTAACTTGATAGTGTTTAGTCACTAATTGAACATCGATAACTGTCATGGTCAGCCTACCATTCTTGCATTAACGTATGAATCGCTTGAACTTGTTCGCACATCTTCAAATAAGTCGCTGGTTTCAAAGCTTGGGGACCATCCGAAAAAGCGTGTTCGGGATCGTCATGAATTTCGACCATCATCCACTAGCGCCCGTTGCGACACCCGCGCGGGCCATTGGTGTCACTAAATCCCATTCGCCTGTGGCGTGACTTGGATCAACGATCACTGGGAAATGCGTTAATTTTTGTAACACCGGTACCGCGTTTAAATCGAACGTATTCCGCGTATATTTATTATCGAACGTCCGAATCCCGCGTTCGAGTGACATGATTTGTTGATTACCGTTGGCGGCGATGTATTCGGCCGCGTTTAATAAGTCATCAACGGTGGCTGCTAACCCGCGTTTTAAAGCGACGGGAACGTTGGTTTTACCAACTGCTTTTAATAATGAGAAGTTTTGCATATTCCGGGCACCAATTTGGAAAACATCCGTGTATTTAGCAATCAAATCGACATGTGTTTCGTCCATGACTTCGGTAATCACGTCCATCTGGTTGGCATCAGCCGCCTTGCGCAATGCGATTAGGCCTTCTTCACCCATCCCTTGGAATGAATAAGGTGATGTCCGCGGTTTATAAGCACCCCCACGGAGTAACGTGGCGCCACCGGCTTTAGCGACTTTGGCCATCGCCATAATATGGTCAGCTGATTCGACGGAACAAGGCCCCGCCATCATCGTAAATGTACGACCCCCGATTTCAGTGTGGGGTAGTTTAATAATCGTATCTTCCGGTTGGAACAAACGACTGCTTAATACCGCACTGGGATCATCATTACTAATAGAATCAACATTGGCCTGTTCGTCATCGGTTAACGTGACTGCTTTAGCGCCGATGACAGCGACATGGTGTTTCACTTGATAAACGACTTTCTCGGCCGCTGTTTGGCGGTCACAAAAGGCTTGAATTAAAGGTTGTGGGGCGCTTGTCTTAAATTGAATAATCATAATTAGAATTCCTCCATTAATTGTTGGTACATCTCCGTGGTATTAATTGTTTGGTCCGTCCAGAATTGAAAGCTCAATGCGGCTTGTTCGATGAGCATCCCTAATCCGTTCTGACAAACTAATTGCCGTTGCCGACATTTTTTTAAAAAGGCCGTTGCTTGTGGCGCATAGATTAAATCGACGACAACGGCTTCTTGCTTAATCTGGTCAATCAGTGATGATTCGATTGGTAAACCAGGCGTTAGCGCCATGCCAATATTGGTGGCGTTAACCACACAATCAGCCGTTTTTAAAGCAGTCGCCATCAGCGCAGTTGCTTCATAGGGTACAACTTCAATCGTTAAATCATGATAGCGACCAATCGCTTGTAATTGCGCTTGAACCTGCGCAAAAGTTGCATTTTGCCGTTTAAAAACGGTCACCTGTTGCACGCCTGCTCGACCGGCCGCTTCGATTACCGCTAGCGCAGCACCACCAGCCCCCAGCACAACTAGCTGTTGAACTATCTGGTTAGGATTGGCCCGTTTAAAGGCTTGCCAAAAACCGGCACCGTCAGTCGAAGTTGCGCTTAAATAACCGTTTTGATTTTTAACCGTATTAATGGCGCCAATCAATTGGGCCGTTGAACTTAATTCAGTGATCAACGGTAACAACGCTTGTTTATAGGGCATCGATAAATTAACGCCGGCAATCCCGAGTGTCTGAATCGCTTGGACCACTTCACGAGCATTTGCTTGGGTATCAAAGGCGACATAACGTGCATCAATCTGTTTTTCTGAAAACCATTGGTTCTGAATTTTTGGGGATAAACTATGTCGCGCAGGATGTGCAACTAGTCCATAAAGAGCTGTCTGACCTGATATCATTGCGAATACCTCTACCCACTATCATACTGTAATTTGCTTATTTTTTAAATCCCTTTTTAGAATTCATTAGGGGGCTACACTATTTAACGCCCATTAATCTTTAAATTGCCTATTCCCGATTCTTTCGCTAAAATAAAGACGAGCCTTAATTTAGCTTAAAAAAGATTTTCATGAAAACTATTAAAAAGGATAGGAAGTCATACAGATGACTCTAAATGTTCACGAACCCGTACTTAAAACCGGCACAATCCAAACCGCCGTTTCAATCAGTCCCCAAAATTTGGTGGATTGTCACAGACTCATTCAACAAGTTACCGCTAAACTAAGCGCCATCGATTTCGTTGAATGGCGTTTAGATGCTTGGCAAGTGCCGGCTGATCTACTAACCGCGGCACAACTCATTAATCAAATTGATCGGCCATTGATTCTGACAATTCGTACTAAACATGACGGCGGCCAATTTAACGGTAATCTAGCCACCTATCAAACGCTTTATCAAACGTTAATCAAACAGCATATCGGCCAACTAATTGACCTTGAATGGCACGTTCCACTCGCAACGCGCCAAAGTCTAGGTCAACTCGCACAAACTGCAGGCTACCAGGTGATTTTAAGCCAACACGATTTAGTCGCGACTAAGCCAACAGCGATTTTACAACAAGAATTAGCCGCAATGGCTGTCGAACCGGCGATTGACATCGTCAAGCTAGCGACGACTGCTCAAACTAAAAATGACACGATTCGTCTCTTAGACGTCACGCGCCAATTCACTGAACAAGATCCGCATCCATTAATTACGATGGCGATGTCAGAATTGGGCCAAGCTTCCCGAATTCTTGGTGGCCAGTTTGGCTGTTGTCTAACGTTTGGTTATCTCGAGACACCAAGCGCCCCTGGCCAATTACCGATTGACCAATTAAAAAGTTTACTATAATCACCCAAAAATCCCGGCAAAAGCGCAAACTTTTGTCGGGATTTTTTTGATTTCTAATTTGGTAACTGATCAATCAGCGTTTGTAACTCGGTGAAAAATAAACCCAGATGGTAACCGTCCACTAATCGATGATTGACTTGAATGGTATACGGCAACCTCAAGCGCTGCGCAACCGACTCATATTTACCCCATGTTATTTTAGGAACTGAATCAGCCAAATCCGGACTACGTTCCATGTTAAAACTACTATAATGAAGCCACGGTAAACACGAAAATTGAACCAATTGATCCGGCTGATAGTCACCAAACGCCATCATCGTCGTTTGGTGATTGCTGATCAACTTAGCCTGTTGTGCAAATTGAATCACATCGGTCACATAATCGACAGTCGTTATTTGAAATAATTCACTGCCAGGTTGTAACGTCGTAAAACTGGGCGTTAACTGCGCTAAACAATAAACATCAGCACCCCGAATACGATACCGAAAATTCTCAATGCGATTCAACGCTGTCGTCGATAACTGGATTAACGCATAATAAAAGGAAATATCTTCTCGCTTAACAAACTGATATAAATTAGTCACGTCAATCTGGTTGGTAATTTCATATAATTGTGATTCTTGGTCCGCCGAAAAAAAGGTAAATAATTCTTTTCGAGGCCAATTAGTTTGATCAATCTTCCGTTCGTTAATTAGCATATAAATCCCCACTGATTCCCATTAAAATAAGACCCAACCCTCAACAACGGATTAGGTCCTATCTTCAATTAATTAGTTGCGTTCAACGTTTAAGTCGTTCATCTTCAACATTGTATCAACCGCTTTTTCCATCGTTTCGATTGAAACGAATTCGTAGCGACCGTGCATGTTTTCAGCACCGGCAAAGATGTTAGGTGTTGGAATCCCCATGAATGAAATCTTAGAACCATCTGTCCCACCACGTACGGGTTCGATTAATGGTTTGATATCGATGGCTTCCATAGCATCTTTTGCCAAGTTAACCACGTCCATGTGATCTTTAAGAATTTCAGCCATGTTGTAATATTGATCTTTGATGGTCGCAACCACACGGCCTTCACCGTATTTAGCGTTCATCTTTTCAGCGACTTTAGCAGCCAATGCTTTACGCGTTTCTAAACCATCACGTTCGAAATCACGGATGATATAAGCCATATGCGCTTCATCAACTGTACCGTCTAAACTCAATAGATGGTAGAAGCCTTGACGACCGTCAGTCTTTTCAGGGACTTCATCTTGAGGAAAAGCATTTTGAATATCAACGGCAATTTGCAATGCGTTGATCATGATATCTTTAGCTTCACTAGGATGGACGTTCTTACCTTGGATATCAACTTTCATGCTAGCAGCATTAAAAGTTTCATATTCAAGTTGACCAATTGGGCCGCCATCCATTGTGTAAGCAAAATCAGTGGCAAAGTCTTTAGCATCAAAGTGATCAGCACCAGTGCCGATTTCTTCATCAGGTCCTAAGCCAATCTTGATGTCGCCATGTTTAACTTCTGGATGTTGGATTAAATAATCCATTGCGGTAATGACTTCAGCAACCCCTGATTTATCATCAGAACCCAATAAAGTTGAACCGTCAGTTGTAATTAAAGTTTGGCCTTTATAATTTTTCATGTTAGGGAATTCGCTAGGATCTAATACGAATTTACCAGCGGCGTCCAATTTAATGATTGATTCGCCATCATAATTTTCAACGATTTGAGGATTAACACCCTTGGCATTGAAATCAGCTGTATCAATGTGTGATAAGAAGCCCATCGTTGGGACCTTTTTATCAATATTACTTGGTAATAGCGCTGTGACATAACCATTACTTTCGTTATACTTAACATCGCTTAAACCAATTTCCTTTAAATCGCCCATCAATTTGTGTAGAAAAACCACTTGGGTTTCAGTTGATGGACTAGTTGTTGCGTTTTCGTCGGAACGAGTTTCTGTTTGTACATATTCTAGAAAACGCGGAATCAATTTTTCATATTTAGCCATGGTGTAGCTCCTAGATATTATTTAACACTAATACTATTCTAACTTATTTCGCATTAAAAATAAATGTAAACGGATCAGTTTTTTGCCAAGATTTAATAATTTCGACCTGCCAGTCGTTTTCTTGAGCCCATTGTTCAAATATTCGGCTCATTTCCGTCTTAACAATGCTTTCAATGTGGTGACCTGGATCTATCACGGACAGACCATCTGCTAACATATCGTGACCTGTATGATAATAAACATCGCCAGTAATGTAGACATCGGCGTGCGCCTGAATTGCGGCGGGATAGAATTTACCACCGTCGCCACCCACGATTGCCACACGCTTAACCACTTTATCAGGTGTATTCGAAATCAGACGTAACCCCGCAACATCAAAGGTTTCGCAGACGAATTGCGCATAATCGCGAACCGTCATCGGCGTTGCAGCTTGCCCAATGCGACCAATTCCGATTGGTTGTTGTTGATTCGCCAACGAAATGAGATCGTAAACCGGTTCCTGATACGGATGGGCTGCCAACATCGCGGCAATCATTTGTGGTGCCTGGCTTTGGGGAAATGTGACTTCCAGCTTAACTTCCGTAACTGCTTCCGCTTGATTCTTTTGGCCGATAAACGGCGTGGCTAACGCATCCGGTGTGAAACGACCAGTCCCGGTTGAACTGAAGCTACAGTCGGTATAATCACCAATGCGACCAGCACCCGCTCGATTTAAGGCTTCACGGACCGTCTTCTCATGGCTAACCGGCACGAACGTGACCAATTTAGCCATTGGGACGTAACTGGTCACGTTAAATGGTTCAACGTCGGTTAATTGTAAAGCTTTCGCTAACCAATCATTCATACCACCTTGGGTTTTATCCAAGTTGGTATGGGCGGCGTAAACCGTAATATCGTGCCGAATCAAATCCGCGTACATTTGATTTTGGGGAATCGCTAAATCTAAATTCCGCGCCGGCCGGAACATGACCGGATGGTGGGCGAAAATAAAATCGATGTTTTGATCAATCGCTTCTTGCACGACTTCCGGGCGGACGTCTAACGTCACTAAAACCCGTTTAACGACTTTATCCCGGCGACCAATTTGAAAACCGGTTGGATCGTGTTCTTCTTTTAATGCTAGTGGCGCGTATTTTTCAATTGCGCTGATTAAATCAGCAGCGATCATCATTGCCATGTTGCCATCATCTCCTCAATTAATTGCAACTCGTGTTGAACCTCTTGAACTTTAGCGACGGGTGCGCTTTGCGCTTGTTCCAATTGCCCTAACAGATGTTGCCGTTTGGTCCACATCTGCGTCCATTTCGTGATGAAATCAGTGGGCTTTTTTTGCATTAAAACCGGGCCAAATAATAATTGACTCTCCGTATAACGGACTGGTGTCACGGTTGGTTCAGCCACAATCACCTCATAAATATGATTTTCTTCAGCCACGATGTCCTCATCAATAATTTGATAATCATGGTTCATTAACCATTCGCGAACAGCCGGTTCAGTAATGTTGGCTTGCAGAATTAAACGTTCATGCCCGTTTAAATGCTGTTGGCCACGTTCTAAAATTTCGGTGATTAATAAACCACCCATGCCGGCAATCACGATACAATCAATCCCATCATCAGTTGGCGAAAGGACTTCTAAACCGTCACCCAGCCGGACATCGATGGTGGTTTGCAACCCATAATTTTGAACGTGTTGGTGGGCAATCTCGAAGGGGCCCGTGATGACTTCACCAGCGACTGCGGCTTGAATCCGTTTCTGCTGACTTAAATAAATCGGTAAAAAGGCGTGATCCGACCCGATATCGGCCAACCGACTATTTTCTGGTACAAATTGGGCAACCGTTGCGAGTCGCTTCGATAAATGAATTCCTGACAAAATAAAACCCCAGTTCTGCTTTAATTTATAATACTTTCAGTATACCAAATTTGAGCGACTTTGGCGTGGGCTAGTCAATTCATCGCGCGATTTCACTCATCAATCGACTCCTGATTAAACGTGCTCCTTTGAATAGCCTTCTGCGGTTAATAAAAAATGGCGCTGTCGGTTAAGAGCAACCACGCTTCATCGCGCGACCTCACTCATCAATCTCCGTCTAAATTAAAAATAACATTATCCAAAAACTGGATAATGTTATTTTCAGTTTAGTACTCGATTGATACCCGAGTGCTGTCGCAGCTATTTATTCTAAAAAGTCTTTTAATTGTTTTGAACGTGATGGGTGGCGTAATTTCCGTAATGCTTTGGCTTCGATTTGACGAATCCGTTCACGGGTAACGCCGAAGACTTTACCGACTTCTTCAAGGGTTCGTGTCCGACCATCATCTAACCCGAAACGTAACCGTAAGACGTTTTCTTCACGATCCGTTAAGGTGTCTAGGACACTTTCCAATTGTTCTTTCAACAATTCATAAGAAGCGTGGTCTTCAGGACTCGTTGCATCTTGATCTTCAATGAAATCACCTAGGTGTGAGTCGTCCTCTTCCCCGATTGGTGTTTCAAGTGAGACAGGTTCTTGCGCAATCTTTAAAATTTCACGAACCTTATCGGTATTCATATCCATTTCAGCCCCAATTTCTTCAGGCGTTGGTTCGCGACCTAAATCTTGGAGTAATTGACGTTGAATCCGAATTAATTTATTAATCGTTTCAACCATGTGGACTGGAATCCGAATCGTCCGAGCTTGATCGGCAATCGCACGCGTAATTGCCTGACGAATCCACCATGTCGCGTAAGTTGAGAATTTGAAACCTTTACGGTGATCAAATTTTTCAACGGCTTTCATCAAGCCCATGTTCCCTTCTTGGATTAAATCCAAGAATTGCATCCCACGGCCGACGTAGCGTTTCGCAATTGAAACGACTAATCGTAAATTAGCTTCGGCCAAACGTTGCTTAGCTTCTTGTTCGCCCTTTTCGATCCGTAACGCCAATTCAACTTCTTGTTCAGCATTCAAAAGAGAGACACGGCCAATTTCCTTCAAATACATCCGGACTGGATCATTAATCTTAATCCCAGTCGGAGCTGTCATATCTTTTAATTCTTTAGCGGAGACTTTTTCTTTTTTGAGCGTTGCGACACTAGGGTTCCCGTCTGCATCGACAATACTAATCCCTTGATCTTCTACTTTTTGCATTAACTCATTTGTTTCTTTGGATTTTAAAGCAAAAGGTTTCACAATTTTAGCAACCAATTCATCATTGGTGATTTCTTTTTTTGGTTTATATTCCTTAATTAAGGCTTTAACCGCCGTATCAAATTTCTTAGTATCAGCTTTTTTCTTATCAGCCATGCAGAAACCTCCTAATTAAATAACTTATTGCATTTTCCCAATAAGTCGTATTACTTCTAGAGTTAACCGGAATTCTTCATCCTGGTTGCCCAATTTTCTCGCTTCACTTAAAGCAATTTTTGCCATTTTTAATTGTTCTTGAACCGAATTTTGACCAATCACGTATAAACAATCGTTTAACGCTTCTTGATTAGCCTCTTCAGGTAGTGCCAACAAGTCGATTTGAATCACCAAGCTTTGCAGATCATCCGGAATATAAGTGGTAAATCCCGCGATATCAGCAACGTGTCCTTCGTCTAAATACGCGCGCCACAATTCATAAATCAATTGATACGGCGTGTGAACAAAGCTAAAATCAGCGTTGTTCTCCAACTGTAGGCGTACATCTTCATGGCGCATCAGCATGTGTAAAATCTCTTGTTCCGCGTGCTCGATTTTCGATAGACGTTTGACTTGTCGTTGTTGCGGCGCATTCCCACGATTAACGGGCATGGTTGCCTCATCGACCAACATTGGCGGTTCATCATAGCTATCAGGACCCCCGCGTTGCACTGATTGTTGCAACGGTTGACTGGTGACGTTTTTAACCCGTACCGTCTGTAATTGCCGTTTCAACGTATCAATGGTGATTCCGCTGGTTTCTTCGATTTGCTTAAGATAGACCTCGATTTCGAGTGGTGAATCAATTTGGGCCACGACGGCCAAAGCTTGTTGCACATAATCTAATTGATCTTTTTCATTGGTTAAATTTAACCCCTGTTTTAAATAGCGTAATTCAAAAGCGGTCGGTGTTTCAACCCCTTTTTGCAATGTTTCGCGAAATTGTTCCGCACCGAATTGACGCACGTATTCATCCGGATCAGCCCCACTCGGCAACACGACAACCCCTAATTCCAAAGTTGAATGTTGACCAAGCAAGCCAATCGCCCGTTTCATCGCTTCAATCCCGGGCTGATCACCATCATAGCAAACGACCAATTCTTGCGCTTGGTGGGTCAGTAAACTTAATTGTTCACTGGTTAAACTCGTCCCCATCGAAGCGACGCCGTTTTGGATTCCCGCAGAATACGCGGCAATCACATCCATGAAGCCTTCAAACAGATAAACGCGCTTATCTTGATGAATCGTTGCTTTCGCTAAATCGAAATTAAATAACACTTTGCGCTTATTAAAGATTGGCGTCTCTGGACTATTTAAATACTTCGGTTGATCCGGTGTCGCTTGTAAAACCCGTCCCGAAAATGCAATAACCGCACCCTGCGCGTTCCGAATCGGAAACATGACCCGTCCTGAGAAGCGATCATGTAATTTACCGGTTTGCGTTTCCACAAACAGACCCGATTGACGTAACGTTTGATAGTCAATCTCCCGATTTTGGAAGAACGTTAATAATAAATCACCTTGATTCGGTAAAAAACCAATATCAAAGGTTTCAATCAACGAATCGGTTAAATCCCGTTGGTGTAGATAATCCAACGCGGGTTGACCCGCAACGGTACTCGTTAAAACATGTTTAAATAACTTACTGGCTTCTTCATAAAGCTGTTTAAGCGCCACAACTTCACTAGATTCGCGACTCCCTTGAACGGGTCGAAAAGTACTTGCCAGGTCAGCACCAACGAAATCAGCGACCTTAGCAACCGCCTCTGGAAAACTTAATTGTTCCATTTCCATTAAGAATTTAAAGACGTTGCCCCCACGGCCACACGAGAAACAGTGAAAAATCTGTTTTTCCTCGTTGACTGAAAACGAGGGCGTCTTTTCGTCATGAAACGGACAAGTGCCGAATAAATTCTTGCCGGCTTTTTTTAATTGAACATATTGACCAACAACATCAACAATATTGGTTTGGCGCCGAATATCATCGAGAACTTCTTCTGGAATCTTACTCGCCATTGGTCTCACCTCACATTATCAAATTGTACCTAAGACTGTAAAAGCCGCACCTCACAATGAAATGCGACTTCTACGGATTATCAGCACAAAAATACACTATACAGCATAGCACGTTTTGGATATAGTTGCAAACAAATATAGCAAACATCTTAGCTAACTGTCAAGGGCCTTTTTTAAAAGTGCTAATAAAATCACCACATGATTATATTCAGGATCCTTCGCAGCATAGACTAACGTGACGTTGCCTACCGCTAATTGTTGGCGGATTTGTTGTTCAAATGCAGGCCAAGCCGGATTATCGGCAATTTCGGCTAAATAGCGGGTTTTAAATGTCGGAAACTTAGCGGGTTCATGGTCAAACCAACGGCGTAATTCAGTCGTCGGCGTAATCGCCTTATTCCAATCCTCTAATTGCGCCGTTGTTTTAGCGACACCCCGCGGCCAAAGTCGATCCACCAAAATGCGATAGCCATCGGCCGGACTTGCGGCTTCATATACACGTTTTATCTGTAACATACAATCATCTTCTTGTTAATTTATTTAACAATCAATTCGTTTAAATCGCCTAAACTAAAGGCAATCCGCGCAATAATCAATAATTGTTTCAAACGATTATTCCGAACGGTTAAATCGTCAGCCATGACCATCGTCGCTTCAAAATAAGCTTCAATCAATGGTCGCAAGTTTTGTAGGGCTGCATAGTTGGCTTCAAGCGGATTATTAGCGACTTGTCCGCGCAACGCTTCAACCGCGACATACAAGTCTTTTTCAGCTTGGTTTTCGAACAATGCGGGATCAACCGTTAAATCGGTTTGATCAAAATCAGCTTTTTCAGCTAACCGCAACACACGGGTGACGGCCTCAATCGTGGCCTTAAAATCAGCATCAGCTTTATGTTGATCCAACACATCGGCCGCTTGGAACATCGTGATTGGATCTTGCTTTTGATTCTTCAAGACCGCGTCGATGATATCGCGGCGTGGTTTACGTTGGAGCCCGTTAAAGCGTTGACGAACCCGATCCGTTAAGAATTCACCAATCGCTTGACGATTCTTCAACCAATCTAATTTGAAGCCAGCTTGCTTGGCCTTGATGGCCGTCGTTAATTCGGTTTGATAAGTCGCCATTGGAAAATGCCAATCTTGGGCGGCTAAGATTCGGACAATCCCGTAAGCTTGACGACGGAGTGCGTATGGATCGTTTGAACCGCTTGGAATCATCCCAACGGCGAAGAAATCAGCAATGCTATCGAACTTATCAGCAATCGCTAAAACGGCGCCGACTTTAGTCGTTGGTAGCGCCCCTTCTGCACTAATTGGCATGTAATGTTCACGAATTGCCGTGGCAACCGCTGGTGTTTCACCTTCAAGTAAGGCGTATTTTTCACCCATAACCCCTTGAAGTTCGGGGAATTCGCCAACCATGCCAGTCACTAAATCAAATTTGTAAATATCGCTAGCGCGTTGTAAATCCGTTAATTCGGTCGTTGATAGCCCAAATTTTTGGCCTAAGAATTGCGCAATAATCCCGACTCGTTGCATTTTTTCAGCCATACTCCCAATTTTATCGTGGAATGACACATTGGCTAATTGTTCAACGTAGTCCGCGATCGATTGTTTTTGATCTTCTTGATAGAAGAAATCGGCATCTTCTAAACGCGCGGTTAACACTTTTTCATTACCGGCAATCACGTTATCGAGATGTTGTTCGTTACCGTTGCGAACCCCGATAAAGATGGGCAATAAGTCGCCCGATTGGTTTCGTGCGTAGAAATAGCGTTGGTTATCCTTCATTGAAGTGATCAGCACTTCTTCAGGAATTTCCAAATATTTCGGCGTAAATTGGCCATAAAAAGCAGTTGGCCATTCAACTAGGTTGGTGACCTCTTCTAATAAATCGGCATCCAAATCAACTTGCCATTGATTGGCAGTCGCCATGGCTTCGATTTGCATTTTAATCTTTGCTTGACGTTTCGCTTCATCGGCGATGACGAATTGCACTTCTAATGCCGCTTCGTAATCCGTTGCCCGGTCTAAGGTCACCGGTTGGCCTAAGAAACGGTGACCTTGTGTTGTCCGACCGGTCGTGACGTTTAGCAGACTAAAATCAATCAATTGATCGTCTAATAAAGCAATCACCCAATGGATTGGCCGAATATATTCGAAATCATAATCAGCCCAATGCATTCTAGTTGGGAAGGTCATCGCCATTAAGACGTCTTTTAACCCCGGCAAAATTTCAGTAACGGGTTGGCCGATAATTGATTTTTCAACGTAGACGTATTCAACGCCCTTTAATGCTTTAAAAGTAATATCATCAGTCGTTAGACCTTTACCGCGAACGAACCCTTGGGCCGCTTTACTCCAATTGCCTTCTGCATCTAAAGCGATTTTTTTGGCGGGACCTTTAGCTTCTTCATGAATATCCGCTTGTTTTTCAGCTAAATCTTCAATCAAAATCGCTAAACGCCGTGGTGTCGCATATGTTTTTAAAGCGCCGAATTCAAGATGTTGTTCGGTTAAGAAAGCACGCACCCGTTTTTCCAATTGTTGAATGCTAGGCATTACAACGTGGGCTGGCATTTCTTCCAGACCAATTTCTAATAAAAAGGGTTTAGTCATGATCAGTTACCTCCATCTTTTCTTGCGCATGTTTTAATAATGGGAAGCCTAATTTTTCACGTTCAGCAACAAAGGCTTGGGCAATTGAATGCGCCATCCGTCGAATGCGGGATAAATAACCGGCCCGTTCAGTGACCGAAACCGCCCCGCGTGCGTCCAATAAGTTAAACGCATGACTACATTTCAAAACGTAATCGTAAGCCGGATGCACCAAGCCTAAGTCGATTAAACGTTTGGCTTCTTTTTCATAATCATCAAAGAATTCAAGCAACATCGCTTGATCACTATTTTCAAAGGCATATTTAGAATGTTCATATTCAGGTTCTTTAAAGATATCGCCGTATAAAACGCCGTTACCCCATTCAAGATCAAAGACACTATCAACATCTTGAATGTATGACGCCAACCGTTCAACACCATATGTGATTTCACTGGTAACGGGTTTGCAAGCCAAACCGCCGACTTGTTGGAAATAAGTAAACTGGCTGACTTCCATGCCGTCTAACCAAACTTCCCAACCAACACCGGCACAACCCATTGAAGGGTTCTCCCAGTTATCTTCAACGAAACGGATATCATGTTCTAACGGATCGATTCCAAGCGCACGTAAACTATCCAAATAGAATTCTTGAATATTTAATGGTGCTGGTTTCATGACCACTTGGAATTGATGATGTTGGAATAAACGGTTTGGATTTTCACCGTAACGTCCATCAGCTGGCCGCCGTGAGGGTTCAACGTAAGCAGCATTCCAAGGTTCTGGTCCGATTGCCCGTAGGAATGTATAGGGGCTCATTGTGCCGGCCCCTTTTTCAGTATCATATGATTGCATTAACATACAGCCTTTGTCAGACCAAAAACGTTGTAAGGTTAAAATCATTTCTTGAACATTAAGCTTTTTAACCATTTTTCTTCCTCTTTTCCGTCATTTTACGCATAAAAAAAGCCTATGCGACAGTTAGTCACATAGGGACGATTGCTCGCGGTTCCACCCTACTTCAGCTTTCAAGAAAGCTGCTGCTTCATTGGTATGACTCCGAAACGCCAATCTACTTGAAACTCGTCCTAGTTCACACTCTCCTAGAATCACTGTTTGCTTGTCCAAGTAGACCCTTTTCTTCAACGTCTATTAAGTTGATTACTATTCTAGTCGTCTTTAGACGACCTGTCAATTTCTGGTGCAACTTTTTTTAATTTCGGCATCGCACTATCAAAAGTAAACATTTTATCGATAAATTGTTTACTTTTTAAGACCAACCCGACTGAATTTTGATAAATCTGATCGACAATCGCTTTTAAAGCCGCTTCAGTTTCCGGTTTAACCGTTACCGATTGAATCTTGAACAAATCAATCACTGAAAACAGGCGCAAATAATAAATCGCGCGTGAATTAGCGTGCAGGCGATTCGGATCTAAATGCCAATGACGCTGGCACAACAAACCACCATAGCTTTCCGAATAATCAAACGCTAAATCGGTGCGGCCACAGACGACACAACTTTCGAGATGCGGTTGAACCCCGAAGACCTGCAACAATTGAATCTCAATAATGTGAGTAATCATCGCCGCGTCAAAGCCTTCATCGATTAGCGTCAGAGCTTGTTCAATCCGACCATACCAAAACCCCAGCGGTTGACTATCCGGAAACGCGACATCGATTAAATTCAAAATATACGTCGCATAAGCGTTTAAGAACAAGTCATTACTAATCGCTTGAAATTGACTAGCCGACTTCACGTTATTCAAAAACGACAAGCCATCATCGCGAATATCGCCACCGTATTCGGCTTTGGTAAACGGCAAAATTGCCGCCGCCATCCGAAAACGCGGACTGTTGGCCCCGCGTAAGTAAAACATCTTCTTACCGAAACAGTCGGTTAAAATCTTGACCAACATATCTTTTTCTTTGTAGTTACGCCGAAAAATAACAAGGCCGTTAAAATCTTCGAAACGATGTTCAGCCATAGTTTAGCCTACAAACGTTTCTTGTTATAACCAAATTCACGTAAATATTGATTATTGTCACGCCAATTTTTTTGAATCTTAACCCATAGTTTTAAGTTGACCTTTTCACCGAGTAACGCTTCAATTTCGCGTCGTGAACGAATCCCTACGGCTTTAATAATCGCACCTTTTTGACCGATGACGATTCGTTTTTGACCGTCACGTTCAACGACGATGGTGGCTTCAATTTGTAATTTATCATTGACCCGTTCGTTCATTCGTTCAACCACGACGGCGACAGAATGTGGCACTTCTTCATGGGTTAATTCTAGAATCTTTTCACGAATTAATTCGCCAACGACGAAATATTCTGGATGATCCGTTAATTGATCTTCTGGATAGTATTGTGGGCCCTCTGGTAAGGTCTGTTCGAGTTCCGCCAACATTTCTGGGACATTATTGCCCTCTAGTGCTGAAATCGGATAAACGGCCTTAAAATCCAATTCATGACGATATTGTTCAATCAATGGTAGTAAGTCGTCCGGATGAATCGCATCAATCTTGTTAACCACCAAATAAACGGGTTTTTTCACGTTTTTAAGTTGATCCATAATATATTGATCACCAGGGCCCTTTTTATCGACACCACTGATCATGAATAGAATCGCATCCACTTCATTAAACGTTGATAAAGCGGCTTGATCCATGTATTCGTCTAATTCATTGTGTGGTTTGTGAATCCCAGGTGTATCAACAAAAACGATTTGCGCGTTTTCGTCCGTATAGATGCCTTGAATCTTATTCCGCGTAGTTTGCGCCTTAGCTGACATGATGGCGATTTTTTCACCAATCATGCGATTCATAAATGTTGATTTACCGACATTCGGACGGCCAACAATTGCCACAAAACCTGAACGATAAGTATCTGTCATAGTGTTCCCCTTAGTTATTGCTATAGTTTAGTCTTACAAATAAGTTAATACGGCGTGGCCAAAAACGACGGCGCCAATCACGAGTGCCAACACCGCGCTCAATAACACGCTGGCGGCACTGATGTCTTTAATCTTTTTAGCGGTCGGATTAAATTGGTGTTCAACCAACAAATCGACGAAATGTTCAACAACGGTGTTCCAGAATTCAGCTAATAATACAATAAAAATGGCTAAAATCAGAAACAGCCAATCGATGTAGTGCAAGCGACAGATAAGCCCTAAAATAATCGCTAAAGCCGCCATCATTAAATCCCGCTGTAAATTAAGTTCTTCCTTAAAACCGGTCACCAAGCCGACTAACGCGTGTCGGACTGATTGGTAAAAGGATTTATTCTTGGTGGTCTGCGGTTTTTTAGCGTTGTAATCCGAATTCATCTAAGATAGTCTCCTGCAATGGAATCATTTGGGCTTCGTCTTCACTGTGAATATGGTCATAGCCGTTCAAGTGTAAGAAACCGTGGACCATCGTATAACCCAATTCACGTTCATAAGAATGACCATAGGTTTTCGCTTGTTCAGCCGCCTTTTCAGGTGAGACGAACAAATCACCAATATTCTTAGGAATATCGAATAATTCTTCGAAATTCGCTGGTAGACCTTCGCCTTCGGGATCTTCTTCAATCGCAAAACTAATCACATCGGTCGCGCGATCAGTGTCTCGGTATTCACGATTAATCTCTTGAATCCGATTATTCGTGACAAAAGTCACTGACATTTCTGTGTCATCAGCCAGTTTTAATTCTTTACCCGCAAACTGTAAAATATCAGTCACTAATTTAATTTGCGCTTCTGGTACTTGTTTGGTTTCATCAACAATTTGAATATCCATTGCTAAATTCCCACTTTCTTCTATTCTCAATTTATAGGGCCGCCTTTGATTATCTGACGCACCCCAAACCAATAAATGACTATCTACAGAATGAAAACTACGTTCATTCTATCATAGCAAGGCTTCATCCGTCACGAGTTTCCCTCATAATTCACTTTAAATATCGGGTTTCAAAGGTTGGCCCCCTGCCATTATGTAAAAAACAATAAAAATAGGCCTCTTTCGAGGCCTACCAAAAATTAATTCAGTTTTGACTTAACGACTTGATTGACCAAAGCGCCATCAGCACGTCCTTTAACTTTCGGCATTACATATTGCATCACTTTACCAAAATCAGCTTTACCTGTTGCCCCAGTAGCCTTCATTGCTTCATCAACAATGGCGGTTACCGCTGCTTCATCAAGTTGTTCTGGTAGATAAGCAGTCACAATTTCAATCTCTGCTTTTGTTTGATCCGCGAGATCTGCACGATCACCGTTTTCAAACTCTTGTAGCGATTCTTTGCGTTGCTTAAGTTGTGATGATAGTACGCTTAATTCTTCATCAGAAGATAAGTCTTGCCCAGCACTAATTTGTGCATTAGTTAAAGCGGATTTTAAACTCCGAATAACTGTTAACCGCAACTTATCTTTGGCCTTCATCGCCGTTTTCAAATCAGAATTTAATTGTTCAAGTAAACTCATTCAATCATTTCCTTTACGAGAAATTAGAATTTCTTACGTTTTCTTGCTGCTTCTGATTTCAACTTACGTTTTACACTTGGTTTCTCGTAAAATTCACGTTTACGATATTCTTGTATAGTACCAGCTTTTGATACGGAACGCTTGAAGCGACGAAGAGCATCATCTAGAGATTCGTTACTGCGAACGACTGTCTTGCCCATATGATATCCCTCCCCTCGCGTGCTAAGTATAACCGTTTAATCATGACAACTAGTTGCGACGAGTTAAACCGTTCTTAGCTATTATAGCGAATGTTGAAAATACGGTCAATAACTCATTGCTAATTAATTGAATCTTTTTTCAATTATTCTCTATTTTTAGCCGATTATGGTATGATAACGCTATAAAAATGTTCAAAGGAGTCTTAATATGACACAATCAACGCCATTAACGCTTTTTGTAATTTCAGATTCAGTTGGTCAAACTGCCTTACAATTGGCGCAAGCAGCCTTGGCGCAATATCCAGATTTAAAACCGGATATTGTCCGTTTTCCATTTATTCACACGGCCGACAAGCTGACGGATGTGCTCAGCAAGGCTGTCCCGACCGAAACGATTGTCGTCCATACGCTAGCCACTAAAGAACTCGCTGACATTGCTGAAACCTATTGCCAAACCAACCAAATTGCTAGTTTCGATATGATGTCCCCGGTCACTAAATTAATTACCGCCAAAACTGAATTACAACCTTCTGGCGAAGCTGGTGCCCTCCACCACTTAAACGATCGCTATTTCGATCGGATTTCAGCGATGGAATTCGCCGTCATGTACGATGATGGCAAAGATCCGAAAGGCTTCTTAGAGGCCGACATCGTGTTATTAGGTGTTTCTAGAACGTCTAAGACCCCGTTGTCGTTATTCTTAGCGAACCGGAACCTCAAAGTCGCTAACTTACCAATCGTCCCTCAGGCGCACATTCCGGATGAAATTTGGCATGTCGATCCTAAAAAAGTGATTGGTTTGATGAATTCACCCGAAGTCTTGAACAACATTCGCCGCGAACGGATGATTGCGTACGGTTTAAATCCTGACACGACCTATTCAGATATGGATGAAATTAAAGCTGAATTAGCCTTTGCCCAAGACCTCTACGATAAAATCGGCTGCCAAGTCATCAATGTAGCCAACCGATCAATCGAAGAAACGGCTACTATTATTCTCGAACAGATGGGCCTTGATTTCGCTGATTCAACGGTCGATCACGTTAATTAAATGACAACAACTTCCACTTACCCTAAAATCCCCCATTATCTTAAAATCAAGATAATGGGGGGATTTTCTGTTAATGCTCAGTTGCTACCCGCAACTCAACACACTCATTTTTTTAACGTGCTTTTGTGTTGCAGCAACTCAACACACTCATTTTTTAGTGTTCCGCTTCTTCAATATCCGCGTTAACGGCGTGCAAATCAAAATCGGTTTCTAAGAAAGCCGCATTTTGATTGGGGAAATGTTGTTCGAACGTTTCAAACGGTTGGACCGTTAATTGCGCGTCCGCTACTTCGTAATCTAACACGTGCCCGCCAAAATCATGCGCCGTGTTCAAGAAATGCACATGATAACCGGCAACGGCCGCCCCTTGGTATAACGCTGGTGCGTAATAGCCGACTAACGTCCCTTCAACCATGTCAGCCGTAAATTCTGGTTGGACGCGGGTGGCCGCCGTTAGATTCGGATAAGGTTCAACCTGCGCTTCAACCGCGCGCGTATGCATCTTTTTGAATTGACCCGTGATTTTAACCGCAAAAAATAAATTCTTAAGCGGTGCTTGGTTTAACAATTGTTGTTCTAAAGCCATTTTAGTGATGCCACTAATGGTTTGACTCGTTAACGCCGCATCTTGAAAATGGACCGTCGCAAACGGCACCGTTTCAGTCGTCTTGACCGGGCGAACGTCACCCGTGCCAGCAACGAGATAAGCTTGACCATCTAATACGATTAATTCGCCAGCTAAACCGTGCGCCGTGCCAATCCCAAAATCACCATGTTGTAATAAATCATGAACGGATTGCGTACCCGTAAATAAACCAGGAACGAGTAACGCTAACGTCCCGTGTTGATAAACCCGTGTTGAATCGTGTGCCATGTTCGTGAACCTCCCAATTAAACTAATTGATCTGGTAATAATGCTTGGCCTAATAATTGATTATCTTTGTAATCAACTGGAATATCGACAATCACTGGACCGTCAGTTGCGAAAGCTTGATCTAAAACCGCACCTAATTCAGCGGCATTATCGACCCGCAAGCCGGTTGCGCCAAAACTTTCAGCATATTTAACGAAATCAACTGGTCCAAATTTAACCGCGGCCGATTGACCATATTTCATCTCTTCTTGGAATTTAACCATGTCATAGTAACCATCATTCCAAATAACGTGCACGATGTTTAAATTCAAGCGAACGGCTGTTTCTAATTCTTGACTTGAAAATAAGAAACCACCATCACCGGAAACCGAGACAATCTGCGTATTAGGCCGCACTAAAGCCGCACTAATCGCCCAAGGCAACGCGACCCCTAAGGTTTGCATCCCGTTACTAAATAATAAGTGACGGGGTTCGTAACTCCAGAAATGGCGTGCCATCCAGATATAATGACTTCCGACATCAACCGTGACGGTCATTTCA
Source organism: Latilactobacillus fuchuensis DSM 14340 = JCM 11249 (assembly GCF_000615805.1). Lineage (GTDB taxonomy): Bacteria > Bacillota > Bacilli > Lactobacillales > Lactobacillaceae > Latilactobacillus > Latilactobacillus fuchuensis. The sequence continues at coordinate 21,140 of NZ_BAMJ01000016.1, read as the reverse complement.
TCCGTGACCCGCGCTTGTAATTCAGACACAATGTTTAACGGATGACTTAGCGGATTATCAGCTAATGCGACTGGCGCCTCATCACGTTGATGAATCACAGAATGTTGTTTCACTAAATATTCCCGAACGTCATCAGATAATTGATAACCTTTCATGTAAGGCAATAAGAAATCGAGCGTTTGGGCGATATCGCCAATCAATTCTTTTTCAGGTTGGAAATTATGATCAATTTCAGCACGCATGTCATCAATCACCATGATGTTCGCGTCACTCTCAGCGTTCCAGTTACGGGGTTCGTATTCAATCGGATCATAACCAATTGTAATCACTAAATCGCTGCGTTTCAAAATTTGATCCCCTGGTTGATTCCGGAATAATCCGACCCGACCATAGAAATCAGTTTCCAAATCACGTGAGATAATTCCGGCAGCTTGGAAGGTTTCAACAACTGGAATATGTGTTTCTGCAATTAAGTTGCGAATCGCCGCCGTCACTTCAGGTGAAGAGGCCCGCATCCCAACTAACAGAACCGGTAATTTTGCTTCTTTAATCCGTTGGGCCAACAAAGTGGTTTCAACCGGACTAGCAGGTCCGAGTTTTGGGGCCATCAACGGTTTAATGACTTTAGCATGGACTTCTGAATCCGTCACATCTTGCGGAATGCTGACAAAAGCCGCCCCTTGTTTAGCCGATTCGGCTTCTTGATAAGCGTTGGCGATCACTTCGGATAAATTTTCTGGTTCTTGGACTTCTGCACTAAATTTAGTAATCGGTGCGAATAAGGCTGCGTTCTTCATACTTTGATGCGTTAAACGTAATAAATCAGCCCGTTTGACTTGGCCGGCAATCGCAATCATCGGATCGCCTTCAGCCGTTGCCGTGACGACCCCAGTTGCTAAATTACTGGCACCCGGACCAGAAGTCGCAATCGCTACGCCGGGTTTTCCCGTAATCCGGCCAATCCCAGCGGCCATAAAAGCCGCATTTTGTTCATGGCGCGCCAAAATCAATCGAGGTGCTTTCGGATTGACTGGGTGTTCTAATCGCTCGAACACGCGATCAATTTTAGCACCCGGAATTCCAAAAACATATTCAATTTCATGATTGGCTAAACTGTCTACAATTGCATCCGCACCATAGTACTTTTTATCTTCAGTCATAATTTGCCCCCGTCTATTGGTTGATTACTAATATCTTAGCACGCCAGTTCTTTAAAAACTAGTGATGTTTGTGAAATCAAATAATTCACACTTGAAAATGCTTTAAAACCCGTAAACAAACAAAAAGCAGCCCTAAAAAAAGGACTGCTTTTAGAACAAATTCACAAACTATTTAACCGTAATTTCATAATTCGCATTAAAAGTCGCTTGTGGCGCTAATTGATTGACACCAAACTTTTCAGATAATTCACCGGTTGCAGCAACATCATCCGCAATCCCCCACCAAGGTTCAAGGCAAACAAGATTGCCCTCTGTTGGGTGTGGCGACCAAACACCGATAAACGGTGCTGATAGCTTCATTGAGATTGCATGCGGTGTTTTTTCAGAACGAATGCTAAAGACGTTTTCTTGGCCCTTTAATTCGTAAATCATCGCATCATCTTTGAAAAGATCGTGACTGATATCGGTTGCGACATCGGTTGGTGCCAAAGTCCGTTCATTTAAATTAATGAACGCCCCTTGCAATGGAATCTTAACCCGCGATTTTTGTGGACGGTAATCAACAAAATAGTCGTCAAATTGCGTATCGGCCGTCATTGGCACTTTAAAGCCCGGATGACCGCCAATTGAAAAGTACATTGGGGCCGTTGTCGCTGTATTCTTAACATCGTAATTAACCACTAAATGCATGTCTTGAACCTGATAGCTGACCCGCAATTCAAATTCAAACGGATAGATGGCTAAACTGGCTTCATCTGATTTCAGCAAGAAAACCGCTTTTTGATCACCGCTTTCTTCAACTTCAAACTGACGATCACGGGCAAAACCATGTTGCCCCATTGGATACGTTTTGCCTTGATACGTATATTGATCGTTTTTAGAACGCCCAACAAACGGGAATAAAACGGGCGCATGCCGTTTCCAGACAGCTGGATCTGCTTGCCAGAGATATTCCAAGCCTGATACGTTGCCTTTTAAACTCGTCAGTTCAGCACCGAGGGGATTAATTTCAACGGTTAAAAATTCATTTGCGATTTGGACCATTATTAACTACCACCTTTAACTATTATAAAATAAATCGGGTTAAATCTTTGTCAGCAACAATCTTGCCAATCTTATCATTGACGTATTGTTCCGTAATCGTGATGTCGCCCATTTGCATATCAGGGCCTTCAAATAAAATGTCTTCCAATAATTTTTCAAGAATTGTCGCTAGACGCCGCGCACCGATATTGTCAGTATCGTGGTTCACTTGGAAAGCAATCGCAGCGATTCGTTGAATGGCTTCCATCGTAAAAGTCACATGCACGCCATCGGCACCAATCAACGCCATATATTGCTTCACCAGCGCATTACTAGGTTCGGTTAAGATTCGGACAAAATCGGCTTCGGTTAAATCTTGTAATTCAACCCGAATTGGGAACCGACCTTGTAATTCAGCAATCAAATCACTTGGTTTTGATTCGGCAAATGCACCGGAACCGATAAAGAGGATGTGGTCCGTTTTCAACATGCCGTACTTCGTATTGACTTGTGAGCCTTCAACGATTGGTAAAATATCACGTTGAACCCCTTCACGAGAAACCTCGCCGGATTGTTTCTTGCCACCAGCCGCAATTTTATCGATTTCATCAATAAAGATGATACCGGTATTCTCGGCTCTTTGCAATGCATCGTGATAAATATCAGCATGGTTGACCAATTTATCAGATTCTTCTTGAATAAAGACTTCACGTGCTTCTTTAACCGTCACCGTGCGTGTAATCTTTTTCTTCGGCATAATTGAGCCTAAAGTATCGTTTAAATCGATGCCCATTTGACCCATCATATCGTTCATTGGTGCTGCTTTTTTAGGTTCATCCACTTGAATTTCAATTTCACGATCGTCTAACAACCCTTTGTCGAGTTGTTCTTTAACGGATAGCCGTTCGTTACGAACGTCATCAGTCACTTCTTCGGGTTCTGGTTGACCAAAGCCGGCCGGCATTTCGCCATTTTGCAAGGCCGTAAACATGCCCATCAAATCGTTGATGCCAGCTTTGTCATTTTTACGTTGTTCTTTTTTAATCCCTGGCACGAGTAACTTCACCAAGCGTTTATCCGCTTGACGAGCAGCTTTACCACGCACATTTTTGAATTGTTCTTGTTCTTCCATGTGCACGGCAATGTCAGCAAGATCGCGGACCATTGATTCGACATCACGACCAACATACCCTACTTCGGTAAACTTAGTCGCTTCAACTTTGATAAAAGGCGCATCCACTACTTTGGCTAACCGGCGGGCAATTTCAGTTTTGCCGACCCCGGTTGGTCCAATCATCAATAAGTTTTTAGGCGTAATCTCTTGTTGCATTTTTTCGCTCAATTGCATTCGGCGATAGCGGTTATATAAAGCGACCGCGACCGCTTTTTTAGCTTGATCCTGACCGATGACAAATTCATCAAGTTCGGTCACGATTGATTTAGGGGTTTTATTCATTAAGTCCATTTGTCTGCCTCCTAGAATGATTCCACAATAATATTATGGTTGGTATAAACATCGATTGAGCCCGCAATATCAACACTGGTTTCAGCGATTTCTTCAACCGTTAATTCAGAACGGCCCTTTAACATCAAGGCCGTTGCTGATGCTTGAGCAAAATTACCACCCGAACCAACTGCAATCACTTGATCGCCGGTTTCAGCCAATGTATCAGGCGTAATCACTTCACCATTACCAGAAATCAATAGAATATCCTTTTCGTTCACGGCGATTAACATCGCTTCTAACTTTTGTAAAGTTGGATCTTTACGCCAGTCTTGCGCTAGAGCAACCGCGGCGTGTTGCAAATCACCAGAATATTTTTCAAGCTTTTGTTCAAACCATTCTTGTAACGTAAACGCATCAGCGACGCCACCGGCAAACCCGATTGCGACTTGGTTATTATAAATCCGGCGCACCTTTTTAGCAGAATCCTTCGTGACGAATTTTTCACCCATCGTGACTTGACCGTCACCGGCAATCGCCGTTTTACCATTATGTTTAATTGCACAAATTGTTGTCATTTAAATAGCTCCTTTAAATTGCGTTAATGTCATTTTAGCAGTCTTTAAGGCTGTGTGCTAATTCTAGCGTTAATTGATTTAAAAAAAATCAACCTTTAGACCGAGTTTTACGTTCGCGGGAAGAATTGTCGATAGTCTTTTTGCAAGTGCGCCGTCGTGACGTGCGTGTAAATTTGGGTCGTCGACAGACTACTGTGACCCAACAATTCTTGAACCGTTCGTAAATCAGCGCCGTGGTCCAGCAGATGAGTCGCGAAAGTGTGGCGAATCATATGCGGATGAATGTCCGTCGTTAAACTGGTTTTCTTAATGATCTGGTCTAAGACGTATTCAATCCCGCGACTGGTAATCGGTGCGCCCAGCCGATTGACAAACACCACATCATGACTGGTTGCTTGCTTCTCAAGTAACGTTGTTCGCCCGTGATCGAGATAAAAACGTAACGCATCCGCCGCATGGTGGCCAAACGGCACGTAACGGTCTTTATTGCCCTTACCGTGGACTAAAATCACGCGTAACCCAAAATCAATCTGTCCAATTGTTAACTGAGCACATTCACTCACCCGCACCCCAGTCGCATACAATAACTCTAAAATCGCACGGTTGCGTTGATCCAACGGTTTTTGACCCTCGATGGCCGCAAATAGCGCATCCATTTCTTTTTCGTAAAAGAAACGCGGTAATTTATGTTGTTGCTTCTTAAGTTGGACCGCTTCAAACGGATCATCCGTTAAAAACTCATTTTTAACCAGATAACGGTAAAACGACCGTAAACTCGAAATCCGACGTGCGACCGTTTCGCGACTATAAGCTTTTTGATCCATTTCGTTTAAATACGTTTGGACTTCTAAGTTACCGACTTGTTTAAACGACGTTAACCCGCCGTTGTTGGTTAGAAAATCAACGAAAGCTTTGATGTCCGCTCGGTAGGCTTTTTGTGTTTCTTCTGAATAATGCCGGTCCACAATTAAATATTGTAAGAACCGGGCCAACCAGTCTTGTTCCAACGCCAAAAAAATCCCTCCAAGCTTGAATAGTACTACTGTACCACAAGCCTGGAGAGATTTAAAAGGATGTTCACTAAAGCGTTGTCTTAAACGCTTCAAGACTCGCCAAGGCCCGATCAGCCAAAGCTTGATTTCGTTCTTTTTTGTCCCGAATCCGTTGTTTTAAGGGTTCAAAAATTCCAAAGTTAGCGTTCATTGGTTGGAAATGTTTCGCACTGGTATGGGTAATGTAATGGGCCATCGCGCCCATTGCGGTATCGGTTGGAAATTCAACCGGCGTTTCACCCAAGGCTAACTTCGCCGCGTTGATTCCGGCCACTAAACCTGAGGCCGCACTTTCAACATAACCTTCCACCCCGGTCATTTGACCAGCGAAGAATAAATCGTTGCGGACCTTCGATTGATAGGTGGGCAACAAGACTTCAGGCGATTTCATGAAGGTGTTGCGGTGCATGACACCGTAACGGACAAATTCAGCATTTTCCAAACCAGGAATCATTTGGAAGACCCGCTTTTGTTCGCCCCACTTCAGATGCGTTTGGAAGCCGACGATGTTGTACAAGCTAGCCGCCGCATTATCTTGCCGTAATTGAACGACTGCGTACGGTTGGTCACCCGTTTTAGGATCTTCGAGTCCGACTGGTTTCAACGGACCAAACAACATGGTTTTAATCCCACGTTTCGCCATGACTTCGATTGGCATACAACCGTCGAAGAATTTTTCATCTTCGAATTCGTGCATTTCAGCGACATCCGCACTAATTAACGCTTTGTAGAACGCGACAAATTCGGCTTCCGTCATTGGACAATTGAGATAGGCCGCTTCGCCCTTATCATAACGCGATTTTAGATAGACCTGATCAAAATCGATACTGTTTTTATCTAAAATCGGCGCAGCTGCGTCGTAGAAATACAGCCCGTCACTACCGTTTAACGCGCTAATCTGCGCCGCTAAAATTTCAGAAGTTAACGGACCCGTCGCAACCACGGTGGGCCCTTCAGGGAAGGCCGTTAATTCTTCATAATGGACAGTAATCCGTTCATGATTCGCTAATTTTTCAGTAACCATTGCCGAGAAAGGTTCCCGATCAACCGCCAAAGCACCACCGGCTGGAACGGCATTTTGATCCGCCGTCTTAATAATTACTGAATCTAATTGGCGCATCTCTTCCTTGATTAAACCAGCCGCGTTAGTCACTTGGTTAGCCCGCAATGAATTGGTACAGACTAATTCTGCGAAATTCTTAGTGTGATGGGCCGGTGTCATTTTAACCGGTCGCATTTCATACAAATGAACATCGACGCCGCGATTCGCAATTTGCCAAGCAGCTTCAGAGCCTGCTAAGCCAGCACCAACGACGTTTACAAAAGGTTTTGCTGTCATACGATAACCTCAATTTTTAATTTATTTTTGAACGGTTTCTTCATAGTCCCCGTTTGGACAGATGACTTGTTTGCCACCTTTAATCTTCTTTTCAACCAAATAATGTTCACATTTAGGACAGTTACGGCCCACTGGTTTGTCCCAAGTCACAAAATCACAATCTGGATAGCGATCACAACCGTAGAATAAACGATTCTTCTTCGATTTACGTTCGATCACTTGACCCTTACCACATTTCGGACAAGTCACACCGATTTCCTTAACGATTGCCTTGGTGTTGCGACAATCTGGGAATCGACTACAAGCGAAGAACTTGCCGTACCGGCCCATTTTAACGACCATCGGCGCCCCGCAGATATCACAGTTGAAACCAGCTGGTTCATCTTTAATCTGAACTTTTTCAATCTGTTCGCTGGCCTTTTCGACCGCTTTTTCAAATGGCTTGTAGAAATTATCAATAATATTAATCCAATTTTCTTGACCGGTTTCAACATCATCTAAACGATGTTCCAAATCGGCCGTAAAATCGATATTGACGATATCCGGGAAAAACTCGACAATCAAACTATTGACGATTTCACCGAGTTCCGTCGGTTCAAAACGTTTGGCATTGAGCTTCACGTAATAGCGCCGTTGAATGGTTTCAATCGTTGGTGAATAGGTTGATGGCCGACCGACGCCGTTTTCTTCAAGTGCTTTGACTAAGTTGGCTTCAGAATAACGAGCAGGTGGTTGTGTGAAATGTTGTGCCGGATCAGTCTTGGCTAACTTCACTTCGTCGCCGACCGTCAAATCAGGTAAGACGTTATCCTTGGCCGAATCCTCTTTATCACGCGAAGAAACGTAGAGCTTCGTAAAGCCAGGGAATTTCATTTGGGAACCATTGGCTTTAAATAAAACATCTTTTTGGCCAATTTTAACAGCCACCGTATCAAACATGGCTGGTGTCATTTGACTGGCAACAAAGCGCGACCAAATTAAATTATAGATTTTGTATTGATCGTTGGTTAAAACGTCCTTCATGCTCTTCGGTGTCCGCATCACGGACGTTGGCCGAATCGCTTCATGGGCATCTTGCGCGCCTTCTGGATTCTTAGTTTGGTGGGCCTTAATCGCAGCATAAGCTTCACCATATTCGTCATGGATGAATTTAGACGCTTCGTGTTTAACGCCCGTTGAAATCCGCGTTGAATCCGTCCGCATATAGGTGATTAACCCGACGGTGCCTTCTTTACCACCAAGGTTAATCCCTTCATATAATTGTTGGGCTTGCATCATCGTTTTACGGGTTCTGAAGTTTAACTTACGGTTGGCTTCTTGTTGCAATGAACTTGTCGTAAACGGTGCGGCTGGGAATCGTTTACGTTCACGTTTTTTAACGTCTTCAATCGTAAAGGCCGCTTCTTTATCGATTTGTTGCAGAACGGCTTGGACCGCTTCATTGTTTGGTAAAGCAGACTTCTTGCCTTTTAAACCATAGAAGCTGGCCGCAAACTTACTGCGACCCTTTTTGAATTCTGCATCTAGTGACCAATATTCTTCAGGCACGAACGCTTTAATTTCATTTTCCCGATCAATCACGAGTTTCAAAGCGACTGATTGGACCCGACCAGCACTCAAGCCTTTTTTAACTTTTTGCCAGAGCAATGGACTGATTGAATAGCCGACAATCCGGTCTAACACCCGCCGTGCTTGTTGGGCATCGACTAGTTTCATGTCGATACTACGCGGTGTTTTAAAGGCACTTTTGACAGTCTCTTTGGTAATTTCATTAAAGACCACCCGATTTTTTTCGGTTGGGTCTAATTTTAAGATATGCGAAACATGCCACGCAATGGCTTCCCCTTCACGATCGGGATCGGCTGCGAGAAAAATATGGTCCGCTTTTTTTGCTTGTTTCTTTAATTCTTTAATGGTATCGCCTTTACCGCGAATTGAGATGTATTTAGGTTCATAGTTATTTTCAAAATCCACACCCATCTGACTCTTGGGTAAATCGCGGATATGGCCTTTACTCGCAACTACTTTATAATTACGACCAAGGTATTTTTCGATTGTTTTGGCCTTTGCAGGTGATTCTACAATGACTAAATTTTTGCCTGCCATGGACAAACTCCTTTCGACAGAGTTCTCGATTTAAATTGATGCCTATTAGCTGTTGATTGTTGCTAATAGCGAACTCCGGTTCATTAACAGCTTAAAGCATAGCATAGGTTTCCCCGTAATCAAAGGAAACTTATTGGAATTTTTTTAAAATATTGAAAAATTTTAAACTTGATGGTCTTGATTAACCCTAGCCAATCCAGCTAAAAAAACGAGGCTGCGACATAAGTTTTTGTGTTCTGATATCAAAAGCAAACCTCTCCGCCTAACGACAGAAGGGCAATCATGGTCAGTTCACCATAATTGCCCTTCTTAGGTTATGCTCGAGGTTTAGACGCTTGTCTCTCTAAAATATCACCCATAATCGCGGCTAACGTGACTTGCGCCATTTGTTGTTCAGCAGCCGTTTGAACGTCGGCGTAAACTTGGCTCAGCGTCTCTTGGATATTACCACCAACCACACAATCCGGATTGGTTTTAGGATCGACGTGTAACAAAGGCGGTGCATCTTCTAACGCCTGATAAATCATCAATAACGTTATCTGATCCGCCGGCTGGGCTAAACTCGGTTGACTAACACCTGCTCGTGAATTCAACAACCCCGCCTTACTCAACAACGCCATCAAGCGTCGCACTAAGCTGGGATTAGCATTGATACTACCCGCAATCCGTTGACTCGATAAATCGCCATCCGGATAAATTGCGAGATAGGTTAGAATATGCACGGCATCACTTAATTGATGTGAATAGCGCATCTTTAGGCTTGTTCCTTAATGACCGTTTGGACTAACGTTTTTAAGCTAGGTGCTGGTCGACCTAAGACGGTTGCTAAATCATCCGTCGTGTTGGCTAATTGATTATCTCGAATCAATTTTTGCAACATCCCCATGATAGCGACCGTTTGTTCGTCTAACCCTTGAGCCGTCAATTGTTGTTGGTAAGTTGCCAGATCCAACGCTTCGACCGTGAACGTCTTGGGACTCAATTCAGCAACCACCGCTGCTAATTCAGCGTACGTATGACCCTCACCTGAAAATTCATAGACGTCTTTTGGTTGAGCTGTTGCCAAAACATGTGCGGCCGCTTTGGCGTAATCGGCTTCTAGTGTCCAACCGACTTGACCGTCGCCACCGGCATAGACAAATGGTCGGCCTTGTAAACCAGCGTTGATTAGCCTAATTCATTTTCAAGATACCAATTATTACGTAAGAATGAATGGGGTAACCCAGCGGCTAGAATCGCCGCTTCCGTTGCTTGATGGTCCAACGCTAATGGGGTCGTTGCATGATTTGCATCTGGAAAGCTGGTATAACCAATCCATTGAATCCCCGCATTTTTAGCCGCTTGAACAACATTTAAGTGTTGTTGTTCGCGACTGACTGCACCACCTGGTTGTGAAGAGACGAATAGCAAGCGATCAACATCCGTTAAAGCCGTCGTCATCGCAGACGCTTGCGTATAATCTCCTTGGCGAATTTCAATTCCTGCTGGCAAAATTGTTTGGGCTTTTTCAACATTGCGGACAATTGCGATAATATCTTTGGCCGCCACCAATGTCATTAATTCCGTTAAAATCCCGTGACCTAATTTACCAGTTGCCCCTGTAATTGCATATCTCATCATTAAAAACTTCCTTCCCATTTGGCTAATCATTAACCTGTAACTTTAATAATAACAGGAAATCGTTTGTAAGCAATTATTTTGCTTGGCCTATTCAAAATAACGAAGCTCATCAGTCAATAACGTCGCATTTAACAGCGGTGTGGCCCCCGCTAGAATTAATTGATTGCAGCCCGCCGACAAGGATTGATCGAGTCGCCCAGGTATGGCATAAACGTTGCGATTCGCTTGCAATGCTAAGTTAGCCGTGATTAAACTGCCACTTCTTTGCCGCGCTTCAGTTACCAATAATCCGTGGCACAGCCCAGCGATAATCCGGTTGCGCGCTGGAAATTGAAATTTGCGGGCCGGCGTATCCAACGGGTATTCTGAAAGTAATAAGCCACACTGGGCAACGGTTTGCTGTAACTGTTCATTTTGCGGCGGATAACAACAATTCAAGCCGGTGCCAATCACGCCAATCGGTGCGCGGCCCTGTTGCAACGCCCATTGATGGGCCATCGCATCCGCACCTTGGGCAAGCCCGCTGATAATCGCGGTCGTGGTTGGCAAGGCCGCTAATTGGTGTAACGCTAATTTCGTATAGGGTCCCGCTTGGCGGGCACCAACGATTCCTAAGGCCGGTTGCTTCAAACAAGCCAACGTTCCCCGATAAAAAATCACGGCCGGTGGTTGATACGTTTCTAATAACCGCTGCGGATAGGCTTCATCAATAATCGTCAGATACGTCGCAAACTGTTCGTGATATTCACAAGCACATTGTACTGCGGCACTTTGAAAACTGGCCTGAAAAGTCGACCAATAACGTTCTGGCAACCGACCAATCTGCGCTAATTCAACGGGCGACAATTCCCAATTCTGACTCGTTAATAACCAATTTGCCAATCTTAATTCGCTCGTCAAGCCAAAACCGGCCGCCAAATGAACTTTTAATAATAATTGTCGTTTACTAACCATACAAAAACAGCTCCTTTACGTTAATTAATCTTACGCAAAAGAGCTGTTTATTTTTTAAACTTTATAACGCGTTTTGAACCGGTGAAAAACTCCGTCGATGGATCGGGGTCACCCCTAATTCAGCCAGACCGGCTAAATGTTTCGCCGTGCCGTAACCCATATTGTTAGCAAAATCATACCCCGGATATTGTTGATCATAATTAATCATCAATTGATCCCGAATGACTTTGGCGACAATACTGGCCGACGCAATACTGACACTACGCGCATCACCTTTAATCAGTTTTTCTTGCGGAATATCGGTCGGCACCGTCATCGCATCAACTAACAGGTAATCGGGTCTCTGCTCTAAACCGTCGACCGCTTCGCCCATCGCAAGTTCAGTTGCATGATAAATATTTTCAGTATCAATCCGCTGACTATCAGCAATTCCAATGCTGACGCTAATCGCGCAGTCCATAATTTGCCGATACAAGGTTTGTTTCAGCTTAAAGGATAACTGCTTAGAATCGTTGACTTGCCATAGATCAAAATCATGCGGTAAGATTACCGCTGCCGTCACGACTGGTCCCGCTAACGGTCCTCGACCAACTTCGTCAATCCCCGCAACAAGCGGGTAATCGGGCCAGAGCGCTAATTCCATTTGGCGCCGTTCTTCAAAAGCAGCCTGTTGGGCCACTAATTTAGCTTGGCGTTTCGCATATTGAACCAGTAGTTTTTGAACACCACTCCGGTCATCTAATGCTAGTTCGGTCAGTACAGCTTGAGCAACTGGTTCAGCGAGTAACGCCTTAATCGTCGCAATTGACTGTTTGCTAGTCATTGCCTTTCGCCTCCGCAGGCACAGGATCTAATGTGAAGCGGCCTAATTTACCTTGCCGCGCATCGTTGATAAACTTAATGCAGAAACGGTCATAATCTTCTTTAAACCCAAGTCGCTTGGTTAGAATCATAATTAATTCCGGTGATGATTGTTCTAAATCAGCATCGGTTGCCTGATACGTTTTCCGTAATTGATTTGGATAAAATTGCTTGAAATAATCCAACGCAAACACAACCACATCATCCGCATGGTAAACCACATCCGAAATCGCACCGGTTAACGCTAATTTATTACCAACTGCGGGATCATCAAACTTAGGCCATAAAACACCAGGCGTATCTAGTACTTCAAAACGTTCACTGGCCTTTAACCATTGTTGATTTTTAGTGACCCCGGGCCGGTTACCCGTGACGGCAATATTCTTATGCATTAGTCGGTTCAAAATCGTTGATTTACCAACGTTTGGCACCCCAACACACATCGCACGAATCACCGGATTTCTAATTCCTTTGGCCCGTTTCTTCGCTAATTTGTCAGCTAGAATTTCTTGCGCGACTTTTTCAATCATTGGTAATTTGGCTTTATGTTGCGCGTCTAACGCGATCGCCGTGATGCCCCGTTTTTTAAACGTTTCAATCCACTGTTGCGTTTTTTGGGCATCGGCCATATCGGCCTTGTTTAAAATTAGAAGCACTGGTTTATTTTGACCGAGTTCTTGAATCATCGGATTAATTGATGATTCTGGTACACGCGCATCAACAATCTCTAGGATAATATCAACTAATTTTAGTCGTTCTTTAATTTGTTTTTGGGCCTTGGCCATATGCCCCGGATACCATTGAATCGTCATAATTATTTTAATTCCTTTCATACCAAAGCGGTTTACACTTGGTGGTCACTCATTTACTGAAAATACGTAGAGATTACATTCTTACGAACGGTTTTCTGAAAAATGCTACTTAACGTTTGACTAGATATGACAATTATAATAGGAAATAACTATTACACACCACAAAAAAGCGAAGACTTAATAGTTATTATTACTAAAACTGAATCAGTTAGTATAATTCTATCATATCTTCACTTTTTTTATTAATCAATTCTTTTTTTATATTCGAATCATTGTTTTACGCGACCACTTTTTACACTGGCGCATCAATTAACGTCCATTGAAGCGTGCCTTGATACGTGCCAACTTTGGCTGTACCTGGTGCAATTTGTAATAATGGTCCGTTGGCTGCCGCCCAAGAAATATCGTAATCATCCTCGGTCGTTGTACTGATGCCATCATAAACATCGACGTTGCTCGTTGAATCAATGTATTGATCGGCAGTGTCCGTTTTTCTAAAGACTAAGCTGTCGCCGGCTAATTGAGACCCATCCGTAGACTCAAATGGTGTGCTTAGTTTGGCCGTTACGTGCCAATTATTCTTACGTCGTCTAGAATCATCGACTATGATTTTCCAGTCGGCCAATTTCCGTTTGCTTTCAGTTGTCTTACTGGCAATTCTTGAATCAGCAAACGAAATGGTTGCTGGCACTTCTTTAAACCGTAATTTACCAGAATAAATGGGTCCATAACCAATGGCGCCATCACTGGTTAAAGTCTGTTGATCGCCATTTAAATCCGTTCCTGAGACCGTGTGTACCGATTCGATATTTTCCCCAACCAACGATAAATCACTATCAGAAACCTGCACCTTGAGATCTACACTGACTGTATCTTGTGCATCCAATTTAAAATCACCGACGGTTGCTGAATTAATTGTGATCAATCGTGTTTTTGCATCATATATTTGACTGACTGGTACCGTTGTAGAAGTCCCGTATGACTTGTTAATTGTCGCTTCGGTACTATCTAGATCAGCACCTTCAGGCAATTTAAAAGACCAAGTCGCCTTGTCTTTTTGAAAGGCTGAATTCGAACTTTGAGCGTTCTTGACTTGATAACGAACCTGTAATTGATCACCCAATAGAATTCGTTTATCGTCAGGCACCGTGTAATTATTCAAGACCTGAACCGCATATTGCGCTTTTGGCGGATTGACAATTGAGACAGTATGGGTCAATTGATTGGAAGTAAGATCCGCATTATTTTGTGATTTAACAGTTGCTTGATCAATAATTTTGTCCTGATCTTTAACATTTCGGTTAACCTTGACCTTGTACGTAATCGTCACTGGTTGCCCTTTACCGACAACGCCATCAGCTGAACTAGCCGATTTAATCGGTAATCCAGCCACTAACGGCGATGTCCCGTTCACATCAGCTGCGCTGGCCCCATTCAACATTGTACTATTCGGAACATAAGTTGTGCCAGCTGGCATTGCGTTAGTCACCGCTGTATTGGAAGACGCCAAGTTACCATCATTCGCTACTTTAAGGGTATACGTCACCACGTCATCTCGACGTAAAAGCGTATCGACAGTTGGCGACGCACTTAAATCAGCCGTTAAATGCGTATTCAAATATGGTGTACTGCCTGATGCAATATCACCTGACGCTAAAGTACCTGACATATATGAAACAACGCCTGTTGATAAATTAATCGTACCAAATTTATTTTCTCCTCCGATAACTAACTGTCCATTTGGTAAAAATGCTAGCGCAACAATTGAACTAATTTTATAACTACCGTCTGCGAGTCGGACATGTATAGTCTGCAGCACTTTACCTGATGTAACATCGATTTTTTGTACGTAAGCCGTTGATACATTATTTGATACATAATTCGACGCCTTCCAAATATAACCATCGCCATCGACAACTGAATCACCATTAATTCCAAAAATTTTTTTCTCATCATCAGTATTAAATACTAATACTTTGTCACTAAAATCCCCGGTATTACTATTTAGTTTACTTAAATGAAAATTAGTGCCATCACTATAATAACCATAGAATTGACCATCTGCTGATATCGTAGAGACTGTCATCTTGCCGACTGCCTGATTATATTTTTTAGAAACCGTATGTGTACCATTGGCATTCCAAATGGCGAACGTCCCAGCCGCACTATTAAATGTATATAGCTTACCATTATAATAAGATATATCATTATTATAAACAGCGGTATTGGTGGGATAGGTCACTGACTCTATCACCTTCACAATATTATTAGTCAGGTCGGCCGCAGTTAGTCGCGACAGGTTATACCCGCTAAGACTGTAAACATCACTATCATTCATCGTCATCGCCCGACCAGTCACCTTGGCAACCGCTGCTGTCCGATTCACAATGACACTACTATTGTTAGTCGCTACCTTGGGCGCTGTTGTCTGCGCAACAACCGGTTTAGATTCAACCGATACCCCATCACGAACGGTCTGCAACTTCATTTGATAATCGCCGGGTTCGGCTGCCGTTAACTTGATTTGAATTTGCTTAGGCTGGCCCGCTAACCAATCAATGACCAGTTGTTGATTCGCTTGATCAACCGTCACCGCCGCGTTAGCATAACTGGTCTGTTGATAGTCAATGTTCTTCGGTAACGGCATGACTATCTTTTGATCGTTTGGATTCTGATCGTCAACATCAACCAGGATTGTTTGCGCTTTGACGGTTGTTTTAAGCGTCAAATCAGTCACAGTTGCATCCCCTGCTAATAATTGAGGGCCCCATAAAATGCCACCGATCCCGATTAATACCATTAAACTCAAACTGATAGATATAAATATTTTTCGCATTATTCCCACCTCATTAAAAAAGAACTTATCAAAAGAATCGCTATTCTTCGATAAGTTCCCAGTTTCTGTTAACCTCGTAAATCAAAACCATTAACTATCGAGTTAAAAAATGCAAGATATCAACTAGTCTACATCTCTTGCTTTCTTCAATTTACGCATTAAAACTAAAATGACAATCAATAACAGCACAAAGATAATCACGCCGATTAAAATATAAATCCAAGTATTATCTTTTTCTAGTGAGACTGCCTTCTTATTGTATTTGCTTGCGGTTTCACCTTTAATTTCGAAATCCTTTTCAAAACGCCAAGTTTTATCCTTCGACTTCGCAACCCCTTTAAAAGTGTACTTACCCGGTTTAAAGGCCTTGTTGTTAAGACTAATCCCATAATCAAAATTAGAGTTAGGCGCCATTCTAAGGTTCTTGCGGGTTGCTTGATAAAGCACCTCTTTTTGACCCTGACGATAAATTTGACCTTTAATACTTAAATCAGTCAGAATCGCTGATTCAGTATTCTGGATATTGGCAGTCACCACATTCCGATAATTAACTTGATCGGCCTTGACCGAATTTAGTTTTAATGCCGGGTTAACAACTTGATCATTCTCCGTTAACTTAACGCCAATCACATAGGCATAGCGATTAACAATCTGACTTCCTTTTTGTGTCTTGTTTGTTTCTGCCGAAGTCTTCTCAGTGAAATAAACGCCCCCAAGAATAGTCCCTGTATACTCGTTTTTAGGCATCTGAACGTGAATTTTGAGTAATTTGGTACTTTTAGCTGGAATCGTCACTTCTTTATCCGCGGTTGCGATATCTTTGAATCCGACTTTTAAACTGCTATCACGTTTTTTGGTGGTGTTATTATACTCGACGATTCCGTTATCGTTGGTAATAGCGGTATTCGGTAAGACCTCGACCGTCACGTCGTCCTTCGTATCATTACGCATCTCAACCGTTAAATCTTGGGCTTGGCCCGGTTTCATCCGCAAATCAAAATAACTTTGTGACTTATCCACCTGATTGGTTGGAATATCCGCTTGAACTAAAAAGCTCATTTCCGCTGCTGAAACTTTGTTAATGCCAATCAATAAAGACATAAATCCCATTAAAAATACCAATAGATTTCTCTTTTTCACGTCAAATCTCCATTCTTTATGCTGGTGTATCGGTTAATGTCCAAGTTAAACTTGTTTTATATTCGCTTTGTACTTTCTTGGTTTTACCAGGTACTGATAACGAAACACTCTTCTTGCCTGCTGCTTCGTCAGTACCAAAGCGGTCTAACCAAGTCCCAGTCCCTTGATCTGCTTTTGCATCCAAGACATCTGAAGCCGTCCCAGGTGTCAAGGCAATTTTTTGTTCAGCCGTTGGTTCGATCCCATCATTAGGAGTTGCCATTGTTCCGTTCATTAATGTCAGTTGCGCACCCGTTAATTCATTTTCGCCACTCTTAAATTGTGCATCTTCAGTGACTGTCAAATGCCAACCAGCATTGCTACCACGTTTATCGGTAACTTGGACAAAGTTAGGCCGTTCAATCTGACTACCATCACTCTCAATGATTTTATCCAGATTAGCGTAGTAAGTTGCATTTTGGCCCGTTGTCTTTTGTTCACCGAAACGTAAATTTGACACATAATCAATACTCAATGGTCCAGCCGTTGGATTTTCATGATCTCCTGGATCAGTTGGTACAATTGGTTTTTCAGGATCTGGATCAATCGGATCAATCGGCGTCACCGTTGAATCATCTGGCACGTATGAAATGGTCCCGATTGATTTGACGGATGCTCCGTCAGCTGCAAAAGCGGTGTTGCTCATAATTGTCGTTCCTAATAGCAACGCAAGCATTGCTGTTGAATATTTAATTGATTTTTTCATTATTCTTATCTCCCCAAATAAGTTATTGATGTTGTTTAAGCTGGTGTATCAGTTAAGACCCAAGTTAAATCAGTTGTGTATTTACCATCTTTGACTTTCGCAGATGCACCAGGAACCGTTAGTGAAATACTCTTGCTGCCAGTTGTATCATCCCCAAAACCATTGGTCCAAGTACCCATACCTTGATCAGCTTGAGCAGTCATGACATCTTGAGCAGCCCCGGCTGTTGTGCTGTCACCAGGAACCAACGTGATTTCTTGTGAGGCTGTTGGTACGCCAGCTTGGTTATCAGATGTTGATTTAGTCGCACCATTCATTAATTTAATTTCGGCACCCTTTAATTCTTCGGCTGCACCAGTTGCAAATTGCGCACCTTGTTGAACTTGTAATTTCCAACCGACATTAGTCCCACGTTTATCAGTCACTTGTACCCAGTTTGGTTTATCAAGCGTGTTATTGGCATCCGCTGGGTCTTTAATCTTGTCCATTGCGGCAAAATATGTTTGAGTTTTGGCTGAAATTTTTTGTTCGCCAAAATGTAAATTTGACGCATAATCGATACTCAACGGTCCCTCAGTTGAGTTTGGTTTATCTGGATCAGTTGGATCAACCGGAATATCAGGATCTGTTGGGTCAACCGGTGTTGTTGGATCAGTATCTTCTACAAAAGTGACATCGCCCTTAGTTGTCACACTACCTGCTTCAGCTGCCATTGCGACTGATGATAGGTTGACTGATGTTGCCAATACAACTGCACTTGCCATTAGAACTTTATTGATTTTCATGTTATATTCCTCCCAGAATAGTGTTACGTCTTCTCAATTTGATACTGCTAAAAATAAGTACTACCCCAATCCATACTAGATAACCTTCAGACTTTTGTCCTGTTTGTGGCAGTTTAGTGCTCGATTGACTTGGTGGGACGACCACATTACCATCAGGAATCACCGTCGTTTGATTATCAATTGGTGGAATGTAGGTCTGATTAAAACTAATTGTAGATTGACTGATAACCGACCCCACTGTTTCTGCATGACTCATTTGATTAGTATTAACCACATATAGCAACATAAGCACTAAAATAACCAAGTACTTGGGAACTTTCCGCATCTTTGAATCACCTCCTTAATATGGCTGGATTCGATTTAAACTAATTTAGTTTCGCTGCCATTAATATACTTAACTAAACGAATCCCAGATTGCCTCGTGTTAGCCATTATTTAAATAATATTTTGCCTTCGACCTGACTGTCATCGATAAAGCCATAACTACGACTGTCGGTTGAATGTTGGCGATTATCCCCCAACACGAATATTTTCTTGGCGGGCACGGTATTTTGACCACTTGTTTCAAACAATGAAAAATCAGCGGTCGTTTGTTTTGAATAGATTTTTTTAACACGTTTGCCATTGACGTATAGATCACCACCATTGGCGTAAATTGAATCGCCTGGTAAGGCCACAATTCGTTTAACAAAGTGTTCATTGCCCATACTAGGCACGCTAAAGGTAATTAAATCATTACGGGCTAACTTAACGGGTGGCTTTTGAATCACCATAATCGTCTTATTTTTCAACGTTGGCTTCATCGAATGCCCTTGTACTTGAGCAATCGCGTAAAATTGACCTAATGTAACGGTCATTGAAACCAGCCCTCCAACGACTAGTAACCCAATCACGCCACGGCGAATTCGTTTTCGTTTACGAACAGCGGCTTTGACGTGCTGTCGGTCATTTTTTTTTTTGAGTTTTGCAATTAACGATGTTGCGCCTTCTTGATTCTTTGATTCAGCTTTCGATGTTTGGACACTTGTATCAGTTGCTTTACGCTTTTGAATGGTCTCTGGTTTGATCTCTTCAGACTTAGTTTTCTTCACAGTTAGATTGACTTCATTTTGTGGGTTGTCCGGGCTAATCGAGAACATTTCTTGGAAAACGGCTTGCATCTGTTCCTTAATGCTGTCTAAAGTACGTTCATTACCAAATCTCATTTCTAGATGATTTACATAAATTCTAGGTTCCGATGACTTAGAGGCCTCAATCTGATTTTGGAATTGTTGCTCATCAGTTTTAATCGCTTGTAGTGCGGATTTCTTAATCTGTTCAATTTCTTGGGCTTCTTGTTTAGCACTTTGAATAATCTGTTTAGCCGTCATTTTAGCGCTTAATAGCACTTCCGCAATCTCTCTTTCAGATAACGCAGTTTGAGAAGATTGTGCCGGCTGATTTAATTTCAAATGTGCAGTTTCAAGTAATAGTTGCTGATATTTCGTTTTATACCGTTTGAATTCAGTCAATTGCTGTTTTAACGTTTCGTTTTCCGTCAACAATTGTTGTTTTAACTGCTTCTCTTGATCAAGGTTATCAATAATTTGACTAATTTCAGTTTCAAGCGATTCCAACTCTTTTTGTGTGATGCCCCCCATTATTGAATACGCTCCTTCTATGTCTCAATGATTAACTTGCATGCTTATTCGTTGTAATCATTGTATTAACCACTTGGATGGCATTAATGATGCAGCCGTCACTATCTAGCTGATGAGCATCTTCAGTATCCATTTGATAAACCTCATTAATCAGACCGTTTACTTTATTTAACAAGCGTTCACCTTCTCTCGTTAACGTGTAATAGATAACCCGACAATCATCTTCAACATCAGGCTGCAATCGTTCAAAAAATCTTCTACGCTCCAACTCTCGACAACGCCTAGAAACCGCTGCTTTTGAAATATTCAATTCAGCCGCAATCTTAGTCGGGTTCTGTCTACCTGATTTATGGACAACAGTCATTAAAATGTACTGTTCTATGGTAAGTTCAACCCCACCTAACACACTATTAAATAATTCATCGATTTTTCGTTTAAGTACGTGAAGTGTTTCGAATTCCACCTGCATAGTTTCCTCCACTAATATATATTATGTATAACAGCATCCTGATTAGTTAGTAGTTCACCTCTTGAATAATCATCGCCATTAGTTGTTAATCGCGACATTTAACTTAATCAAATGAATCTCATCAATTGAATTGCACCCTTTTCAGCGTTTAACAATTTACCAATCACTACTCAAAAGTTATGACACCGGCAATGTAATCGTCTACAACATCCAAATCCTTTTTTTTGACAAAAACTGTCCTTTTCCAAAAATTCATGCATAAATATTAATATACGGCGGATTACATAAATTATTAATATTATTAACTTTAACCTAAAAAATAGTTGCAATCCGTTAGGAAATAGCCTAAACTATTCACATAAGGTATAAGGTCATAACTTTTGAGTTATGACCTTATTATTATGCCCATATTGTATATTAATTCGTCCTATATACTGGGACGCATGAAAAATATTTATATTTTAATATCTTATAGGTAATCGACGTTATTAACGAGATTATTACTGTTAATTAAATTAATTCTACAATGTCTGCTGTTGGTGATAGCGAATTCTATCACTAGCGGCTTTTTTTGGG
>NZ_BAMJ01000017.1 GCF_000615805.1 Latilactobacillus fuchuensis DSM 14340 = JCM 11249 | reverse complement strand
GTTTGGGTCTTGTCACTGAATTGACCAGTCGTATTCCCCTTAACTTGTTTAAACGTGTAGCCGTCGATTGACGCTTGAACCGCTTGATAAGCAGTTCCGACATTACCAGTTAACGTTTTAGAAGCGGCGATTTGCTTACCATCGGCGTCTTGGTAGTTGACCGTAACATTCCCGACTTTGGCAGGATTTTTCGTGTAGACGTAAGTCACTGTTTGGGCAGTTTCACCGAGTGTCCCAGTTTCTTGACCAGTCACCATTTTGAACGTATAACCTTTAATATCTTTCTGAGCGACTGTATAAGAATCACCGACATTACCAGTGATTGTTTCAGAATCAGCTAACTTGTTGCCATCAGCATCTTCATACTTAACGGTCACGGCCTTAGCAATTTTAGTGTATTGATAGGTAATGGTTTGTGCCTCATCCGTGAATTGGTCATTAGCGGTTGCATTGGTCTTTGTCATCACATAACCGTCAATTTTCACTTCTTTTGTATTGACCGGATCACCAACATTGCCCTTCAACGTCACTGAATCTGCCAATTTTTTACCGGTGGCATCCACGTACTTAACCGTCACGTCCTGACCAATCTTGGCGTATTGATACGTAATAGTTTGCGCATTATCCGAGAATTGATCATTGGTGGTCGCATTGGTTTTAATCATCACATAACCGTCGATTTTGACAGCTTCTGTATTGACCGGGTCGCCAACATTCCCACTCAGCGTCCTAGAATCAGCTAATTTATCGCCAGCGGCATCCACATAGTTAACCGTCACGTCTTGGCCAATTTTGGCGTAGACATACGTAACGGTTTGGCTATAATCCGTGAATATGGCCCCCTCTTTTGCATTGGTTCTCACAACTGTATAGCCTTCAACTGCTGCTTCTTTAGCATTAATCAAATCACCAAAATCACCTTTTAGTGTGACCGAATCAGCTAGTTTGTTACCAGCGGCATCGACATAATTAACCGTCACATCCAGACCAATTCTAGCGTATCGATATGAAATAGCTTGGTAGTCATTCGTGAATTTATGTCCCTTAGTTGCATCAGGATTCAAAATTCGATAGCCATCAATGTCTAATGGGTCAGCATCAATCTGATCATCGACATTGCCTTTTAGGACTGTCGAGTCAACAAGTTGATTACCCATTATATCGGTGTAATTAATCGTAACCGATTTGGCAATCTTCGCGTATTGATACGTAATCGTTTGCGCCTTATCCGTAAATTGGTCATTGCCCGTTGCATTGGTTTTCGTCACCACGTAACCATCAAGATCCGCTTCTTTGGCGTTGACTAAATCACCAATATTACCCTTCAACGTGACTGAATCAGCCATTTTTTTACCAGTGGCATCCACGTAATTGACCGTGACATCCTGACCAATTTTCGCGTATTGATAAGTAATCGTTTGCGCCTTATTGGTAAATTCATCATCGGCCTTCGCATTGGTCTTCGTCACCGCATAACCGTCAATCTTCGCGGCTGTTGCGTTGACCTTGTCGCCGATAATCCCCGTCAACGTTTTAGAATCAGCCAGTTGATTGCCATCAGCATCGACATAGTTAACCGTGACATCTTCACCTTTTTTGCCGTAGACGTACGTAATCGTTTGGGCCTTATCCGTAAATTTGTCATCAGCCTTTGCATTCGTCTTCGTCACCGCATAACCATCAATCTTCGCAGCTACTGCGTTAACCAAATCGCCAACCTTACCAGTTAACGTTTCAGAAGGGGCCAACTGTTTACCGTCGGCATCGACGTAATTGACCGTGACATTCTGACCTGCTTTTGCGTATTGATACGTAATCGTTTGGGCCGTATCTGTGAATTGCCCGGTGTGATTATCTTTATCTGAAGAAATATAACCGGGAATGTCCTTATACGACGCAGTATAGTTGTCCCCGACATCACCCTTTAGGACTTCTGTTGTATCAACGCCTTTAGCATCCTTGATACGTTTACCATCTTGATCGAGGTATTCAACCGTAACACTTTTTCCAAAACGTTTAACCGTCATTGTATAGGTCTGACCCTCTAACATGATATAGGGATTATCTGTAAATCCAGCCGTTGGATCACTGGGGTTTAAAGTGAGATTGGTATCAGCCAACGTTCCACGATCAATCGTTAACGTTTTTTCATCATAGGCCGCTACGTCTACCCCAAATATACCTAATGTATCACAGAATCCTACTCGTGAATATGTGTCGCCTATGTCGCCGGCACGCACCCGCGTACCGATTATTTGCTTAGTGTCTGCGTCTACGAGATTATAGGTATCTTTAATCGAGGCACTAATCGCTGCTAAATTTCTTTGAGGCCCCCAAACACCACGAACATATGTATCTGCAGTACCCGTAATGCCAACACTTGCTGCCGTTATTTGCGAATAGTTCCCACTAGCATCGTACGCCACATTCGTCCCATCACCCGCACCGGCAAACAAGATATTATCACCCATGTCATTAGGTCCGAAAGCGTTGAGTATTAGCCCAGGTGTATCAATAGCCGAGCGAATCGGGATGACCATTGGTATTTGTTCCTTATTTTCGTTTTGAACAACATAGCTACCTTCGCCCGGAACAACTTCATAGACTTCACGGCCATCTGCTGTATTAGCCAACTGTTTAACACTTAACGTCCCATCATCAGTGCCATTATTATGAATCTTAACCATTTTACGATACTGGTCTAAACTAGCCTGCATAGCGGTTAATCCACCTTCAATTGTATAGCCCTTCGGCATCACAATATAGGTGTTGGTTAGGTATTGTGTCTGTTCGCCACTATATACATATAGATTCAACTGGCCTACGCAACCTTGTGCCAACATATACCCAAATTTAGGATTCTCAGCAAATAGGTTTGACAGATGGTGCTCCTGGCTAGTCGGCTTTGTACTTGTAGCGGTTTCATTCGTACTCTGTGTGACATCTGGCTGTGTTTGATTAGTCGTTGCTGCCGAAGCAATTGTTGCTGGATTGATGGTTGCTAACGCCGCAAGAACCGATACCCCTTTAATAAATTTTTTCATAAATAGTTACCCCCGAAATACTTTTTTATTGATATAATTGCCTACCTTAACGTATCTAGTATACAGCGTTTATTATAAATACACAATAATATCATAAGCAATTAATTTAGGGGTGCAATTCATAGGGCGTCATTTACTTGTGGCAATTACTAACTTATTCTTTCGGTAAATGGTCAATAATCATCGCCATTTGTTTGGTGACTTCATCAAACAGCGGAACGTCAAATTTTTCAAACATCATATCTGATTCGGCGGTAAATAATTCTTGATATGCACGATTCAACTGACCAAGATGGTATTCGCCTTTAACGGTCAATTCAATCGTCACTTTGCGTTGATCGTCTTCATCATTGTTGCGTTGTTTGGTAATCTTACCGCTTTTCGCTAAACTATTGAGTTTACGCGACATCGCGGGTGATGAAACACCAAAAGCCGCCGCTAATTGTGTTGGTTCGTTGCAATGTTCTTCCGCCACCTTCTTCAATAATAAGTATTGGTTGAAATTCAGATCATACCGTTTCGCCACGATATTCATCTTATCCTCTAATTGAATCATGATATTAAACCATTCAAGGTAACGCCGGTAGCCTCTTGCTCTATCTCGCATCATTATTTCTCCATTTTCTTCTATTATAAATCGGTAATGATTGGTGCTATGTATCCCCCGACTAGCGGGAGACTAGATTGTAGGGGAGTGAAAATTAGTGAGCTTTAACGCGCTAACTTAGGCTAATACTCAAAACTTGACCATCGGTAGTTAGCACTCACTTTCTTTAACGTGCACTGGTATCCAAGTTCCTGCGCTTAGCTACGTCTGGCAACCAAAGTCCACAACCCGGACTTTATTCACCAGACTAGGCTAATGCTCAGAACTTACCCGGATACCAAAGCACTCATTTCTTTAACGCGCTAATCAAGCTAGCTTCTTCCGTCTAGCTACAGATAGTGAATCATGACTAAAGCCCAGTCATAATCCCCTATCTTAGGCTATACTCAGAAGCTGACCAGCTTGATGAGCACTCATTTATTAAACTGCTGTTGATGCTAGTGTCCATGTTAGGTTTGCTTGGTATGTGGCGTTGCTTACTGCTGCGCCGGTTGGCATTGTTAATTTGATGTTACTTGGTGTCCAACCGAAGACGTTTGCGCCTTGACCTTCGCCATCTTCTGCTGTCACAATGTTAACATCTTTATTTTGGTTATTCAAAGTTAAACCGACGTTATCTTTAAATGAACGGCAATTGCGCCTTGGCCAATTTTCGTGGCTGTTTCTGTGCCTTATTGCTTGTTGCCCAGTCTGCATCTTGACCTTCACCTGTTAAACCAAAAATATCAGCGGTTTGTGCGTATGCTGTGTGGTTGAATGATAAATGGGCATCATCAATTGTATCAGTTGTGCTGCGGTTACCATCGGTGCTAACTGCTGCTAAACCATTGTCCGCTTTAACGCTTAATGTCCATTTACCAGAAGCCGCTGTGTTGTTGGCATCAGCGTTAGTCCGAGCAACTTGTTTGTCGACAACTGTTGCCCAAGCAGTGCCTTTAACGGCTGCCAGTTCTGAATCTTTCGTATTGAGGGTTGCCGTTAAGTTGGTTGCACCACTTTGATCAGCGTAGCTTGCTTGACGATTATTGTCAGCTTTGCCGTCATTTTGACCATTCGCAGAGAATACTGGATAAGCTGTATCCAATAAATTATGATTCCCAAAATCAAGGACGTGAGGCACCATTTGTAAACGTAAGTAGCCGGTGTTGGCATTGTGGCTGTTGTCCCCAAACGAAATCCCCATTTTTGTGCGATCATTTTGTGGCAATGCAGTGCCATCATTATCATCAACGCCACCGTTTAAAGTTGCGGCGAAAGTGGCACTTGGTGCGGCCATCATTAATACTGCGGCGCTTGCTAATACGGTGCTTGTCATCTTTGCGAATTTCATTTGAAATTCCTCCCTAGTTTTGTTTGCACATTTTGTGCGATTTTTTGTTTCAACCGATTGTCACCAATCGAATGATAACCTGTGTTTGGGTGGTCCGGTGTGGCGCTGTCCTACATCGTAATCGTCGTGTAGGTGTTGTAATTGTGATAACTAATCACAGCCAACGTCAGACTGGTCAAGAATATGATTGATAGTGTCACCACCAGCGCAATCATGAACCATGTGGTCGTTTTAAAATTAATTCGGTGTTTAAGTTTCAACATGCTGTTTCCCGCTTTCGTTTATAATATCGATAACTCATGAAGCCACTTAAGCTACTGACGCTGATCCCTGCAAGGCCAATTAAAAGGCGATGGCGTTGATAATCCGCATTGCGTTGATTAATATAAGTCGCTTGGCGTTTGGTAATCCGAACCGTTTTAACGATTTTCCGAGTTAATTGCGGGCTTTTAACGCGCAATGTCATCCGGTAGATTCCTGGCACGAGTCGCTTGCCGCCCAACAACAGTTCGACATCGAATTGCGAATTCGGTGCGACTTTGCGTTGGGTTAGTCGACGCTGGTAATGGACCAGTTGCCAGCGCTTGTTTTGCAATTGAACGTCAATTGTCGCCGGTTTTAAATAGGCCGGATTCGGATTAACGATGGCCACCGCAATGGCGGCCCGCTGCGCTTTTAACTTCGTTTTAATTCGCGGTGAACGTGGCGCGCGGTATTGTTTGGTGGTCAATGGTTGGCCGTTTAGCACCAAACCCACTGCGTATACATAATGATTTTGAATCGTCTTTTTCGGATTCGGTTGAACGGCGCTCAAGTTGATAGCGACGGCCTTTTGACCATTGAATAATGATTGGACCGCCGCAATCTGGATGGTTAACCATTTGGTTTCGTTCGGTTGTAATTTGGTGGTCGCCGGCACACTGACGAGCTGGCTACCAGGTTGCGGTAACAATTGGCGATTAATCGGTTGATGGCCTAAATAATCGACCGTCGCATTGGTTAAAGTCGTCGCATCTTGCACTTGACCCGTGATTGTCAACGGTTGCGCGGTCGGATTGAAGAGCTGCAAGCGAACCGTCCGTGCTTGGTTGGCCTTGAGCGGTAGGTTGTAATAGCCAAGATGCGGACCTCCCAGATTATCCGCCGGTAATTCTGGTCGAATCTGAAAAGTCGCTTTAGTGGTCGTTGGTAAGCCCTGTTTAGCCGCTTGAACCGGCTGGCTAATGACCCCCACAGCCATTAACCAACCCAGACTCAGAAAGATGATTTGCTTAATCATCCGCGGCGCCTCAATTGTCGGTATAAACCGTAACTCGCGGCCATTAAGCCCGTCCCACTGATGGCACTGACAATTCCCCAGCGATTAATCGGTCGTTTGCTAGCCTTTTGGTTAATTTTCCGGCCCCCTTTTTGCGTGACCTTGAACGTTTCTTTAAAATGCCAGGTCATCGGTAATTGATTCCAGAAATTCTGGCCGGTGACTTCGACGTTGACATGGTAGGTGCCTGGTCGGAGCGTCCGGTATTGCCATGACAGTGGTAAAACGACTGTCGAATTGGGTGCGATACTTGATTTCTCTTTTTCAAAAACTTGTTTATTCTTGAAGAGCCCTTTTTTGGTGATGACCGCTTTAAACGCGACATCTTTAATAATCATCGGTTGCGTGTTGCGCAACTTAATCCCCAGTGCCGGATGGCCGTCCGCTAACATCGGCTTGGTCTCCGTGTATTTTAATTCCGGATAAATCCGGCACGGTTTGCCGCGCAGATTGATACTCATTAGATACGCGTAATGACTCGTTACCGATTGGGATTGATTCCCTTTATTCTTCAAAATTTGTTTGAACCGCCAACCGCCCGCAATCATCCCCCGAAATTCTTCCGTCGGCATCTTAACGGTTGCGCTGACAATCGTTGCCGATTGCGGGTCAATATGGATTTTATGATCAGTTGGGGCGAGCTTGGCAATCGTCGTTAATGGGTGTTTCAAACTGGCGTCCAAGCCGGTCGCGCTGGTTTGGAATTTCATATCGCCGCCTTCTTGGGTCATCCCATTTTCCAATGTCGATTCAAGCGTAATCGGATGATCGGTAAAATTCTGGACGCGCATCCGTAACGTTCGTGTGCTGCCCGGTTTAAACCGGACGTCGAAATAGTTCATACTTTTATCCACTTGTTCGGTGTTTTGAATCGGTTGCACTTCGAAATCTGCGCGTTGGACTTGATTGGCACTAACGGTGTTGCTATTAAACGCAAGCCAACTGATACCAAGCGCCAGACTCGCTTTAATGATTGTCTTTAACACGTTGCTTTCCTCCTATGGCGCGACCGTTAAAGACCACGTTAATTCTGTTTGATAGCGTGTTGCATGGCGCGTGGTCGTTGCCGGCACCTTTTAACCCGACGCTATAATTCGCTGATTTCTGTGTGCCAAATTGATAACGCCAGCTCCCTTGACCCGGATTCTGATACGGTTGTTGGGCGCTACTGTGATCATCGTTACTATCCGGTGTTTGGAACGGTCCTTTTTTGGTAAACGTCATTATCGATTGGGCGTCGGCCCCTGGTATTAACTGAAAGGCATCCCGTGCATCCAATTGACCCTCCGCAGAATTAGACACTTGCGCGATTGCCTGACCGTGATCGACCTGCAGTTGTGCGCCGGTTAATGCGCGGCCTTTGGCATCTTTGAATTGTTCGGTTTGTTGGACGGTTAATTGCCAATTTTCAACCCCGTAAAAGTCAATCACGCTGACCTGTTGCGGTTGATGATCGGCAGTCTTTAAATAGTAGATACTGTCCGTCGCTGCAGTTTGATAATCACCAAAATCCCAATCGTTAGGGGCGGCAATCGCAATCATCGCTTTGTGATAACCGTACGTCACCGTTTGGTCAGTCTTTTCGAACCGTAAATCAGCCTGATAGGGTGCGTCCCATTGTGCATTGACCAAATCAGTCTCGGTCGTCATCTCGGTAATCGTGTAGCCTTCGATCAATTTGGGACTAATGCGTCCTGGTAGCTTGTCGGCTAACAGTTGACCGTTCGTACCAAGGGCGGTTTCCGTCTTTTCAATCAACGTCGGTTGGGCTAAATCTGCATCAGCATCGACGTAACGAATCGTTAGCCGATGCTGATCGGTCGCTTTCACCCGCACCAAATTCGCTTTAACCGGTTCAGTCGGTTGGTCATTATTGGCCACCTGGCCGGTCATTGCACCATCGTTATAGAGATATTGTTGGGTAGCTGGCGCGGTTTTAATGGCCTTGGTGTAGCGAATATTAATTTGGTCGCCCCCGGTTAAAGCTTGTTGCGTCGGTAAGGTGATTTTAATCGTTAACCCGTCAGTCGTTGGTTGGACAGCCGACGCAGTTTGCCACGCGCCACTTTGGTTCACTTGGTATTCCACAGCGCCGACGACTGGTCCAAATTGACCCGCGCGATCAGCGTATTGCGCACCGTTTTCGTGCGTTTCGAGTTGCACCGTTTGGAAGCCCGCCCCGGCGGTTTGTCCGGCCACTTTAACTTGAAACGCTAACCGTAATTGATCGCCAACTTGACCGCTAATTTGATGGGTACTCGCCGGTTCTTTGGTCGTCAAATTGGCGATAGTCTGCACTGGTGGCATTAACGTCAAATTTTTAGCAATCGTAACCGTGGTTGGATTGGCCGTCAATGGATTAACGAGTCCCCCGCCAGTAATTTTGGCGGTGGTCACGGCAGTTGCCGGTTCATCCTTGGCCACTTTAGTTTGATAATTAAGGATTACTTGGCCACCAACTGGGACGGTTCGATTCGTCGCAACTTGATTATTCTGGAAAGTGGCGGTTTGTTGACCTATCAATTGCTGGTTTGCATCGTAATAAGCCAGTTTTAAACTATTCGGGACGATGGCCAAATTATCTGGGATTGGATTATCAATCACCGCTCCAGCTGCCAGGCCCGCGGTTGCACTCGCGGCAACTTGTAGTGTCGTTTGATAGTTAATTTGATCGCCAACTTTGGCTTTGATCTGTTCAGCATAATCGCCAGCAGTCGTTTCATTTTTCAATTGACTGGTCAAAACCGCTTGGGGGGCGACTAGCGTTGTTAATTCGTGATTGACCGACGGATTGCCGTCCGCATCAACCGCCCAGACGTAGAGCCAATCCCCAATCGCTAATTGATTCCGTTTAGCATCGATGGTCGCTTCATAATGAACTGCTTGGCCAACTTGATTCGTAACCGAAGTCAACGGTAGCGCTGCTGATTGGCTCCCATCTTGGTGGAAAATCTGATAATTAAGTTGTTCTGGTTGCTGGTGATTATCTAAATCGGTCACGGTCCCACTCAATTGCAGGTCACGACCGTTATAATCAACCGTTGGACTTTGATCCAAAGTGATGGTTGGTGATTTATATTGGCCTTGACCGTTAATGCTGACTTCATAACTCAAATCGCGAGTTGCGCCTTTCGCCATATTTTTGGCAAACCACATCATCGCAATCGTCGTATCGCCACCGCTAAAGGCCGTCTGTCCCGGTCTGCCACTGGCATGTGCTTGGCCGTAATCGTTGACCGCATTTTGAAACGCACCGGGAACAAACAAACTGCCGTCGATAATCGACGTACTAAATTCCAACGCGCACCATGCATCGGGGCCATAACCATCGTGCATTTTAAACTGGTACGATAAACGGGCCGCGCCCCCTGGATAATTAGCGGGCGTCCCATCAAAATTAGGTTGATTGCCTTGAGCCGGGATGATTTGATCTTCATACAACCCACGTTGATGACCTAGATATTTAATGGCTACTTTATCGCCAATCGCTGAAGGCCCGTACGTATCAGTGTTGAACGGCCGCATATCTGTATCGATTGCTCGGCCGAAGAAGATGCCGCGTAAATCGCGGCCACTTTGATTCGTGATGTGTTCTTTGACGATTATCGATTTCCACGCGGTCGGTATAAACTCGACCACATCACTAAACGTCGTTATTCGGTCATCAAGTTCGTATTGATAAGTCACTTCTTCTCGCAAAATGCCGTCTGGATTCAGAATCATTCGCGTCTGGGTTGCCACTCGGTTATTATCGCCGTCTGGCGCGTAACCGACTTGTCCGATCCCGGTATTCAACGAACCGATTAACAATCGTGAACTGCCAGTCCCATCGGCCGGATCGCCTTTAGTAGCGTCGTTCCAACTATCGTTATGCACCGACACCCATCGTTCGTAAGTGCCGACATTATTCGGTGACCATAAGTTGAAGTTATTGCGCCCCGCTAGAAATGACCGGGTCACAGTTGAACTGCCGTACAATGGTAAGTCGGGTGCCAATTCTAAATGCTGATTATTCGCTAGATTAGGCCCCACCATGTACCACAACTGGCTTTTGCCAACGGGTAACGTGCCTCTTAGCAACTGACTATCCGTTGTGCTTCGTTCACGATTAAATGGCGCACTATCTTTAGCCGACACGTCGGTCGATTTGGCGCTAACAATTTGCTGATGACTGAAGCCGATTAGCAAAACGAGACCCAAAACTATGCTGTATAAGCTTTTTCGATTCATCTGATTAACTCCCCCGATCGATTCTTCGAACGTTGATTTTTAATTAACCTAGTTATTTAAGGTCCCTAATTTTTTCAACACAGCAAAGTCTATAAGATTGACGATACAAGTCAATCGAAGTGACAAACTTGTAAGTTCATCCCCAATAATCATGGTTTTTATAAGAATTTACTAACAAATAGATGAAGCTAGCGTTAAATTAAGGTGGTTAATTAGTGATTTTTGACTATTTTAAATACTTGTAAAGTCCGACTTCTTCGCAAGTTAATTAGTTACCCCTTCAACTAATTATCCAAAAACAACGCAAAAACACCCTATCCGTGAATATGGATAAGGTGTTTAACTTAATATGATTTAGTTGATATTTATTAGCGCAAAACAATCAAGATGACGGTTAAAATGGCCATCGCAACCATCGCTAAACTATCCATGGTTTGCCATTTCAAGATGCGATACTTACTGCGGCCTTCGCCACCTTGGTAACCGCGGGCTTCCATCGCCGTGGCGAGGTCATCAGCGCGGTTAAAACTGCTGACGAAGAGTGGAATCAGAATCGGTACGATGGCCTTCATCTGTTTGAATAAACCACCCTCACCGAAATCAACCCCGCGCGCACGTTGCGCGTTCATGATTTTAGTCGTTTCATCCATTAACGTCGGCACAAAACGTAACGCGATTGATAACATCAACGCCACTTCATAAACTGGAAAACGAATGGCTTTTAACGGTTTAAGCAGCGATTCAATCGCATCGGCTAAGGATAACGGCGGTGTCGTTAAGGTCAACAAGGTCGACATGAAGATAATCAAGACGAATCGCATGAAGATGTAGGCCCCATTCAGTAACCCGTAGCGCGTCAAGGTCAGAAAACCCCATTGCCAATAGATGTGACCGCCGCGGGTGAAGAAGATTTGGAGCAAGACCGTAAAGAGAATCAACCAGAGTAATGGCCGTACCCCTTTAATAAAGAAATCGAGTTTGATTTTCGATATCAGTACTAACGACATCGTGAAGACGAATAAGACGGCGTACGCCGGCCATGAACGGGCTAAGAAAATAATCCCGATGTAATAGAAACTGGCGACTAACTTGGCGCGCGGATCCATCCGATGTAAAATCGAATCGCCCGGCATAAAGCGGCCTAGAATTAATTTATTCACGGCGTTCACCCACTTTACTTGGCAGTTGGGCTTGAAGCATCGCCGCTAATTCGTGTTCCGTTAATGGCACTTGATCGAACACGAACCCTTTTTGGATTAAAGCTTGCGCGAATTGTGTCGTCGTCGGTAAGCCCAAATGTTTCGCCGTTAACCATGCTGGATCCGCAAAGATTTCACGTGGCGTCCCACTTTTGGCAAGTTGACCGTTCTCGAGCACAATCACGTGATTCGCGTAGTTGGCGACATCGTCCATCTGGTGGGTGACCATCACAATCGTCATACCCTGTTCTTCGTGAAGTCGGGTAAACAACGCCATCATCTCGCGCCGACCGACCGGATCAAGTCCCGCCGTTGGTTCGTCCAACACTAAAACTTCCGGTTGCATCGCTAGTACGCCGGCAATCGCAACCCGACGCATCTGTCCTCCGGATAAATCAAACGGCGATTTTTCTAAAACGTCAGCGGGTAACCCGACCAGTTCCACCATATGAATAGCACGTGCCATCGCTTCTGCTTCAGGTACGCCGAAGTTTTGTGGACCGAACGCGATATCCTTTTGAACCGTTGCTTCGAATAACTGACTTTCGGGAAACTGAAAGACCATCCCGACTTTTTGACGAATGGCTTTCAGATTTTTATTATTGGTTTCGGGCGTGATTTCGCGATCACCAATCTGAACCACACCCGCCGTTGGTTTAAGCAATGCGTTTAGATGTTGCAGCAACGTCGATTTGCCACTACCGGTGTGCCCGATAATCGCGGTGTACGATCCAGATTCAATCGTCAAACTAACGTGTTCTAGACCAAGTCCTTGAAAAGGCGTGCCTGGTTGGTAGGTGTAACTTACATCTTTGAATGTAATGTCCATAAGTAATCAACCATCCTTTCCGTTGTCAGGTATTCACTCGGCATAGGTACTGCCAGTGTCGTTAACGCCGCTTTGAGTTTTTCAGGATAGGGCACATCGAGCCCGAGCGCCATTAACCGCTGACCGTACGCAAAAATCTCGGCCGGTGTCCCTTGATCAACGACTTGCCCGTCATCCAAAATGATGATTCGGTCCGCACTCGCGGCTTCATCAATATCATGGGTAATCGACAACACCGTCATATTGGTTTCTTGTTTCAACTGATGAATCGTCTCTAAGACTTCGCGGCGACCCTCGGGATCAAGCATGCTCGTCGCTTCGTCGAGAATCAGAATTTCGGGTTGTTGGGCGATGATTCCCGCCAAGGCAACGCGTTGTTTCTGACCACCGGATAAACGACTTGGTTCGCGTTTCGTATAATCGGTCATGCCCACCCGTTCAATCGCATCGGTGACCCGCGTCTGCATAATTGCCCGTTCGATACCTTGGTTCTCAAGACCGAACGCGACATCATCTTCAACCGTCGCTCCGACAAATTGATTATCGGGATTTTGGAAGACCATGCCGATTTTTTTGCGAATCTCCCAAACGGTTTCCATCGCTAGCGGGAGGCCATCAATCACAATCGAACCGTTTTGCAAATCTAATAGACCATTGAGCGATTTCGCAAACGTACTTTTACCACTCCCGTTGTGGCCAATAATCGCAACCCATTCGCCGGCATTAATCTCGACTGACAAATCATTGAGTGCCAAATGTTGGTTGGACTGGGGATATTCATATTTTAAATGTTCAACTTGGATGATTTTTTTTGAATTCATCAACATTAACCCATTTTTCTTTTGAATTTAAATCGCAAAAATGCGAATTTGATAACTTCTATTTTAGCATACGATAGGTGACTTTTTGGCATTGACCGTTCTAAATTTAGGTTTGACCATTATTTTAAAGTAATTTATTAAAATTTAGTTGTTAAAATTGATACTTTCCCAGAGTTTTAGAAACATACTTCTAAAACTTCTGATTTTTCGAACTTTTAGAAGTATACTGGTAAAACTTCTGAGTTGCACAAATGACATGCACAACACAAAAAACGCCTAACGCTGTTTGACCAGCATTAGACGTTTGTTTATGTAAATCATCAATCGATGAAAGTGCCGCTGACTTGCTAACGACACCTTAGGACTAGACTTGGGTTACCCCAGCATCATGACGCCCTGTCTCATCGATCAAATGATCTAAAATCATTATGTGTGATTAAACTAATTCAATAATCACCATTAATGCACCGTCACCACGACGAGGGGCTGTTTTAAGAATACGTGTGTAACCACCATTTCTTTCAGCATAACGTGGAGCAATGTCACTAAATAACTTTTGTAAAGCAGATTGTACGATTACAGCTTCTTCTTCTTCGCGAATATCAGCAATTTCGTTACGAACGAATGCTGCCGCTTGACGACGAGCGTGTAAATCACCGCGTTTACCTAAAGTGATCATTTTTTCAGTTACTTTACGAAGTTCTTTGGCGCGAGCTTCAGTCGTTACAATGCGTTCGTTGATGATTAAATCTGTTGTCAATGAACGTAACATTGCTTTACGATGAGCGCTGTCGCGACCTAATTTACGATAACCCATGAATGGAGTCCCTCCTTCTTACTAGTTTATTCTTCAGTACGTAAGCCCAAGCCAAGATCAAATAATTTGTTCTTAACTTCTTCTAAAGACTTACGGCCAAGGTTTCTAACTTTCATCATATCTGCTTCTGATTTGTCAGTTAACTCTTGAACAGTGTTGATCCCAGCGCGTTTCAAACAGTTGTATGAACGAACAGAAAGATCTAACTCTTCAATTGTCATTTCAAGCATTTTTTCTTTATGCGTCTCTTCTTTTTCGACCATGATTTCAGCATTTTTCGCTTCATCAGTCAGGTCAACAAAGATCGCCAAATGCTCTGTCATAATCTTCGCAGCTAAGCTAATAGCTTCTCTAGGACTGATGGAACCATTAGTCCAAACATCAAGTGTTAACTTGTCGAAATCGTTGCGACGACCAACACGTGTACTTTCTACTTGATAGTTAACACGACTGATTGGGGTATAAATTGAGTCGATTGGCAAAACACCAATTGGCATATCGTCTGATTTGTTTTGATCAGCAGCAACATAGCCACGGCCTTTTTTAACTGTCATCCGCACGTGGAAATTGCCGCCTTCAGCTACTGTACAAATATATTGATCAGTATTTAAGACTTCAACGTCGTCATCAGCTACGATATCAGCAGCAGTTACTGTTGCTGGTCCCTTAACATCGATTTCGATTGTTTTGTCTTCTTCAACATGCAATTTAAGTGCTAATTTTTTGACATTCAAAATGATTTGCGTAACGTCTTCTAAGACGCCATCAATTGTTGAGAATTCATGCAAAACGCCATCAATTTGAATGTCTGTGACAGCAGTACCTGGTAATGATGCTAAAAGAATACGACGTAAAGAGTTACCTAAAGTCGTACCGTATCCACGTTCAAGTGGTTCAACAACGAACTTACCGTAGTTAGTACTTTCATCAACCTTTGTAATGTTTGGTTTTTCAAATTCGATCATTCTTATCTTTTACCCCTTTCAAAACGAGAAGTGTTTATACGTGAACACGTTTCAGTTTGTCTCAAAATGAAGCGTAGCCCAGACTAAACACGACGGCGTTTTGGAGGACGAGATCCATTATGAGGAACTGGCGTTACGTCGCGAATAGCAGTAACATCTAACCCAGTTGCTTGTAATGAGCGAATTGCAGCTTCACGGCCTGAACCAGGTCCTTTAACAGCAACTTCAACAGCTTTCATGCCATGTTCCATCGCTTCTTTACCAGCAGCTTCTGCAGCCATTTGAGCAGCAAAAGGTGTTGACTTACGACTACCTTTAAAGCCCAATGAACCAGCAGACGCCCATGCAATCGCATTGCCTTGAGGATCAGTGATCATTACAAGGGTGTTATTGAATGTTGAATGAATATGTGCCACACCGGCTTCGATATTTTTCTTTACACGACGCTTACGTGGTGCATTTTTCTTGTTTGCCATAAATTATAACCTCCTTTTACTGATTATTTCTTCTTACCTGCGATTGAAACTTTTTTGCCCTTACGAGTACGAGCATTGTTTTTCGTGTTTTGTCCA
This sequence comes from Latilactobacillus fuchuensis DSM 14340 = JCM 11249, assembly GCF_000615805.1. Classification (GTDB taxonomy): domain Bacteria; phylum Bacillota; class Bacilli; order Lactobacillales; family Lactobacillaceae; genus Latilactobacillus; species Latilactobacillus fuchuensis. Next base: position 32,764 of record NZ_BAMJ01000017.1, on the reverse strand, counting down.
CGAACTGGTAAACCACGACGATGACGCATGCCACGATAAGAACCAATTTCTTGTAGACGTTTGATGTTTAGGCTTACTTCACGACGAAGATCGCCTTCAACTTTAACGTTATCAACTGCTTTACGGATCTTGTCTTCTTGATCCGGCGTTAAGTCGCGAGTCCGAACGTCAGTTGCGACGCCAGCTTCAGCTAAGACTTTAACGGCAGTCGTATTTCCGATACCGAAAACATATGTTAAAGCAATCACAATTTGTTTATCACGTGGTAAATCCACACCTGCGATACGAGCCATTCTTGCACCTCCTGTTAATTAATTAGTTATTAACCTTGACGTTGTTTATGTTTTGGATTAGCTGCGCAGATAATCATGACGCGGCCTTTTCGTTTGACAACTTTACAATGTTCACACATTGGTTTTACTGATGGTCTTACTTTCATATCGACTAACCTCCTTGATATGATCGTTACGTAGGCTATTTAAAGCGATACGTAATACGTCCCTTAGTCAAATCATAAGGTGACAATTCAACGGTCACACGATCACCGGGCAAAATACGGATATAATTCTTCCGAATCTTACCAGACACGTGGGCCAAAATGATTGCACCATTTTCAAGTTCTACTTTAAACATTGCATTTGGTAAAGTATCAGTTACTTTACCTTCAATTTCAATGACGTCATCTTTTGCCACGCAAAAGTACCCCCTTGTGGTTATGAAAATTCATACAGAAAAATGGTGAGAGCTCTCCGCACTCACCGCTAGTGTCATACCGAGATATTATATCACAAGTATTTAGTTTTTAAAAGCACTGAACATTAGTCATTAACCCCAGTCAGGCTTTTACGTGAAATGACCTAAAAGATCACTTGAGTTGATGACTAGTCTTTAATGGTATCAAGTACTTTTTTAACGGCAGCAAACACGTCATCAATTTCTTGATTACCGTCTACCGTATAAAGCAAGTTCCGTTCAGCATAAAAATCAAGTAAAGGTGTATTCATTTCAATATTGACCTTCAATCGATTTTTAACTGTTTCCGGTTTATCGTCTTCTCGTTGGAAGAAGTCATGACCGCCGCAACGATCACAAGTGCCTTCCACCTTAGTTGGATTGTAAAGCTTATGGTACGTTGCACCACAAGAGCTACAGATAAAGCGACCAGATAAACGATCAGCTAAGATTTTAGGATCAACATCAATGTTAATCACGCCATCTAAAGGCTTATTCAATTTATCAGTAATGGTTGCTAAAGCTTCCGCCTGAGCGAGATTCCGAGGGAAACCATCTAAAAGGTAACCGACTTTAGTATCTGGTTGTCCAAGACGTTCCTCGACGATTCCGTTAGTGACTTCATCTGGTACCAATGCGCCTTGATCCATATAGGCCTTAGCTTTGTCGCCAAGTTCAGTATGGTCGGCCATAGCAGCCCGGAACATATCCCCAGTTGAAATATGTGGAATGTGATAAGCGTCAACAATCTTTTCAGCTTGTGTTCCCTTACCAGCGCCTGGAAGTCCCATTAACATGAGATTCATGTCTTTGCCTCCTAAGTTAAAAACAAGGATTCAATACTTTTAAACGATAATTGCTTATCGAATAAATCCAACGTACTTGCGTTTCATGAGTAACCCTTCGAGTTGGCGAGTACTTTCCAGCGCCACACCAACAACGATTAGTAAACTAGTCCCACCTAAACCGATTGATTGAGGTAGACCACCGAGGTTTGCTGCTAGTTGTGGTAATAATGCAATTACCCCAAGGAACAACGCGCCGACGGTCGAAAGACGCATCAATACGCCAGAAAGATATTTCTCGGTACCTTTACCCGGCCAAACACCTGGGATATAACTCCCTTGTTTGGTCAAGTTCTCTGCGACTTTTTCAGGATTAACCTGAACAAACGCATAGAAGAAGGTAAAGAGAACAATGAGCACCGTATAAACAATTGAACCAGTCATGGTTTGCATACTGAAGATATTGGATAAGACTTGGAACCAAGTATCTTCACTGTGGCTTGCCTGAAAGGCCATCAAAATTGTTTGGGGTGTCATAATAAATGAACTTGCAAAGATAACGGGAATCACACCAGCAACATTGACCTTTAGTGGTAGGTAACTATTTTCACCTGCACCAGCTTCACGACGTGTATATTGAATTGGAATTTTACGGTTCGCTTGTTGAACCCACGTGACGAAGATGACGATTGCGATTACCGCAACGATCAAGACGACCACGAATAAAATACCTTTCCACATATCAGCCGCTTTAGCATTTAAGATATGTTCTTGGACGATTTGTTTTAAGCCACTTGGTAGACGTGCAATAATCCCTGCAAAGATGATCATTGACACCCCATTACCAAGTCCCTTGTCCGTAATCTGTTCACCCAACCAAGTAATCAACATCGTCCCACCCGTTAAGATGATCCCGATACTGACGAAGGTCTTAATACTAGGATCTTTCACCAAGCCCATTTGACTTAATGAGTTAAACCCAGCAGTAATCCCAATCGATTGGATAAACGACAAGATGATGGTTAAGTAGCGGGTCACTTGATTCAGTTTCCGACGACCAACTTCACCTTGTTTGCTCCATTCAACAAATTTAGGCACAATGTCCATTTGCAATAATTGAATCACAATTTGGGCCGTGATGAAAGGCGAAACACCCATCGAGAAGATGGAATAGTTTGCCAGGCCACCACCACTAACAGTATCAAGCAATGGGATCAAACCAGTTGCGCCCACCTTAGTCAATGCGGCAGCATTAACACCTGGTACTGTAATTTGTGCACCTAAACGATAAACAATCAAAACGCCCAAAGTGAACAAAATCTTACTACGGATTTCCTTGACTTTAAATGCGTTTCTTAATGTGTTTAGCAATTAAATCACCTCAATTGAACCGCCAGCAGCTTCTACAGCAGCTTTTGCAGCTTCAGAATACTTGCTTACCTTAATGTTCAATTTTTTGTTTAATTCGCCATTCGCTAATAGCTTAACGCCTGATAATTCTTTTTTGATCACGCCAGCTTCGATTAAGATCACTGGTGTAATTTCTGTACCGTCTTCAAAACGATTCAAATCGTTTAAGTTAACAACAGCATATTCCTTACGGTTGATGTTGTTGAACCCGCGTTTAGGCATACGACGGAATAAAGGCATTTGTCCACCTTCAAAACCTAAGCGTACCTTACTACGAGCTTTTTGGCCTTTTTGTCCACGTCCAGATGTCTTACCAGTACCTGATGATGTACCACGACCGACACGTTTACGAACGTCACGAGCACCCTCGTTTGGTTTCATTTCATGTAACTTCATGTGTGCGCACCTCCTTGCAAGTTATGTTGAAATTAATCTTTAATTTCTTCGACTGTTACTAAATGTGCGAGTTTAAAAATCACACCGCGAGTTGCAGCATCATCTGGTTTGATTACAGAACTATTCACTCGGTTCAAGCCAAATTCTTTGACCATTTTACGTTGTTCTGGAAGACGATGAGCAGCACTTTTTCTTAAAGTAATCTTTAATTGAGCCATGTTCAATATCCTCCTAGTTTTGTAAGCTTTCAACAGATATGTTACGTAATTCTGCAAATTGTTCAGCAGTCTTCATACGAGTTAAACCGTCAATTGTGGCACGAATAACGTTGATAGCAGTTTTGCTACCTAATGTTTTACTTGTCACATCATCGACTCCTGCTAATTCCATGACGGCACGAACAGCACCACCAGCTGCGATACCAGAACCTTCAACGGCTGGTTTTAACAAGACACGACCAGCGCCAAAGTGACCGATAACTTCATGAGGTAATGTTGTCCCAACTTTAGGAACGCTGATAAGATTCTTTTTAGCATCTTCAACAGCTTTACGAATAGCTTCGGGAACTTCTTGAGCTTTACCAGTCCCAAAACCAACGTGACCGTCTTTATCACCAACGATTACAATAGCTGCGAAACGTAGACGACGTCCACCTTTAACAACTTTTGTAACACGGTTGATTGATACAACGCGATCTTCTAAATCTAAATGAGTTGGATCAATGTAAGTCATAAATGGTTTTCCTCCTTATTAGAATTCTAGTCCGTTTTCACGAGCAGCATTAGCTAATGCTTCGATACGGCCGTGATATAGGTAACCGCCACGATCAAAGACAACCACTTTGTGGCCAGCTTTAACTGCACGTTGTGCAACTAAAGTACCAACTTGGGTAGCTTGTTCGCTTTTAGTTCCTTCTGCTTTTACTTCTTTATCTAATGTTGAGGCACTTGCTAGCGTCACACCCGCTACGTCATCAATTAATTGAGCGTAGATGTTTTTGTTAGAACGGAACACGTTCAAGCGTGGGCAGTCAGCAGTACCAGAGATCTTGCCGCGAACGCGCGTATGGCGTTTTTGACGAGTCTTATTCTTGTCTGGTTTAGTAATCACAATTTTCACCTCTTAAGTATATTTAGCAACTTACGCTGCTTTATTTACCAGTTTTACCTTCTTTACGGCGGACAATTTCGTCTGTATAACGAATACCCTTGCCTTTATAAGGTTCTGGAGGACGAACATCACGAATAATAGCTGCGAATTGGCCAACTTGTTGTTTGCTAATACCGCTAATAATGATCTTCGTATTCGCTGGGACTTCAATGTTAACACCTTCTGGTGCTTCCATTTCTACTGGATGAGAGTAGCCAACGTTTAATACTAATGTCTTACCTTTTAATTGGGTACGGTAACCAACACCGATTAGATCCAATGTCTTGCTGAAACCTTCTGTAACACCCAAAATCATGTTGTTTAAGTTAGCGCGCATAGTGCCGTGCATTGCACGATCGCTATCTTTGCTACGTGTAAAGTTGATAAGGTTGCCTTCTTCGTGCATTTCAATGATTGGATTGAAATGACGTGTTAGTTCACCTTTAGGACCCTTAACTGTGATGTTGTTTTCACTGTCTTTAGTAACAGTAACACCAGCTGGGACTTCGATTACTTTTAATCCGATACGACTCACGTTACGACACCTCCTTGTTTTAAAGTTTGATTACCATACGTATGCGAGACTTCGCCGCCGGCAGCTTTTTCGCGAGCTTCTTTGTCTGTTACGACGCCGTTGCTTGTTGAAATAATAGCAATGCCTAAACCGTTCAATACCTTAGGTACTTCGGTAGCTTTGACATAGTTACGTAAGCCAGGTTTTGAGATACGTTTCAAACCAGAGATAACACGTTCGTTATTCTTACCATACTTCAAGAATACACGGATGATACCTTGTTTGTCGTCTTCAATGACTTCGTAGTCGCGAATGAAACCTTCGCGTTTTAAGATTTCAGAAATTTCTTTCTTCATGCGTGAAGCAGGTACTTCTAAAGACTCATGCCGTACCATGTTAGCGTTACGGATACGAGTTAGATAGTCTGCGATTGGATCTGTCATGACCATGTGGAATTAACCTCCTTTATTGAATCTTTATGATTACCAGCTTGCTTTTTTCATGCCTGGAATTTGGCCCTTATGAGCTAATTCACGGAGGCAAATCCGGCAAAGCTTAAACTTACGATAAACTGAATGTGGTCGTCCACATTGTTCGCAACGAGTATATTCTTGTGTTGAAAATTTTGCTGGACGATGATTCTTAACAACTAAAGATTTTTTAGCCAAGAAATTGACCTCCCTTATTATTTTTTGAATGGCATGCCGAATTGTGTTAACAATTCGCGTGCTTCTTCATCAGTGTTTGAAGTTGTTACAATAACAACATCCAAACCACGAACGCGATCTACCTTATCATAATCGATTTCAGGGAAGATCAATTGTTCGCGTACACCTAATGTATAATTACCGCGACCATCAAATGATTTTGCGCTAACACCGTGAAAATCACGAACACGAGGTAAAGATACGTTAACTAATTTATCTAAGAAATCGTACATTCTTTCGCCACGTAATGTAACTTTGGCGCCGATTGGCATACCTTCACGTAAACGGAAGCCGGCGATTGATTTTTTAGCTTTAGTGATTAAAGGTTTTTGACCTGCAATCAAAGCTAATTCTTCAACAGCCTTGTCTAAGTTCTTAGCGTTAGAAACGGCATCACCAACACCCATGTTAAGTACGATCTTTTCGATCTTAGGTACTTGCATGCTTGAAGTGTAATTAAACTTTTCAATTAATGCTGGTGTCATTTCTTTAACATATTTTTCTTTTAAACGGTTAGTCATGTAAAAAGTGCCTCCTTTCCCCAAAAGATTATTTATCGATTGATTCTCCAGTTTTCTTTGACACGCGTACTTTTTTACCATCAATTACTTTAAAGCCAACACGAGTTGCTTCGTTAGTAGATGGATCAATTAGCATAACGTTTGACACGTTGATGCTAGCCGCTGTATCAACAATCCCACCATTAGGATTTTGAGCATTTGGCTTAACGTGCTTTTTAACGGTATTGATACCTTCAACAATAACACGGCCATCTTTAGGCATTGCTTTGATGATGGTACCTTCTTTACCTTTATCTTTACCGCTGATTACTTTTACTTTATCACCAGTTTTAACAAACATGATATACGCACCTCCTTTGTAGTCTGCAATTATAGAACTTCAGGCGCTAGGGAAACGATCTTCATGAAATCATTGTCACGTAATTCACGTGCAACTGGTCCAAAGATACGTGTTCCTTTAGGAGTCTTATCATCATTGATGATAACAGCAGCGTTTTCGTCGAACTTGATGTAAGAACCGTCTACACGACGAGCCCCTGACTTAGTACGAACGATAACAGCCTTGACAACTTCACCTTTTTTGACAACGCCACCTGGTGTTGCTTGTTTAATTGTTGCGACGATAACATCACCGATATTGGCAGTCTTACGACCTGAACCACCCAAAACTTTAATGGTTAAAATTTCACGGGCACCGGAGTTATCAGCAACTCTAAGACGACTTTCTGTTTGAATCACTATAGGTCCTCCTTCCGTCACTTAGTTTAAGTAACGATTTAGATAATAACTGCTTTTTCAACGACATCTAATAAACGGAACCGTTTTGTACGAGATAACGGACGAGTTTCCATGATACGTACGACATCGCCTACTTTTGCTTCGTTGTTGTCATCTTGTGCATAATATTTTTTAGAATACTTAACACGTTTCCCGTAAGTAGGATGTGTCTTATAAGTTTCTACCACGACAGTAATTGTTTTTTCCATTTTGTCAGAAATAACACGGCCTTGGTACACTTTACGATGGTTACGACTTTCGCTCAAAGTAAATAGCTCCTTTCCATTTATTATTTGTTAAGTTCTTGTTGACGTAAAACAGTTTTGATACGAGCAATGTTCTGACGAACTTGCTTTAAGCGTGCGGTATTTTCTAATTGACCGGTAGCTTGTTGGAAACGAAGATTGAACAATTCTTCTTTATAAGCTTGTTCTTTCTTAAGCATTTCAGCAGTGGTTAATTCACTGATTTCATTAGCCTTCATTAGATTCGCCACCTACTTCCTCACGTTTTACGATCTTAGTTTTAACTGGCAATTTGTGTGAGGCAAGACGTAATGCTTCGCGAGCTACTTCTTCAGAAACGCCACCGATTTCAAACATGATTTTTTCACGTTTTACAACGGCAACCCAACCTGCAGGAGCACCTTTACCTGAACCCATCCGAACGCCGACACCTTTTGCAGTGTATGATTTATGAGGGAAAATTTTGATCCATACTTTCCCACCACGTTTCATGTAACGAGTCATAGCAACACGGGCAGCTTCGATTTGACGGTTGGTAATCCAACTTGATTCCAAAGCTTGTAGACCGTATTCGCCAAAAGTGACTTCTTTGCCACCTTTAGCAGCACCGCGCATCTTCCCACGGAATTCGCGACGATGTTTTACACGTTTAGGTACTAACATGTTTATTTCCCTCCTTTCGTATTGTTATTAGCTTTAGCGGGTAAAATTTCGCCCCGATAAATCCAAGTCTTAACTCCTAATTTACCGTAAGTCGTCATGGCTTCGTCCCATGAATAGTCGATATCAGCACGTAACGTATGCAAAGGAACAGTTCCTTGAGCATGTGTTTCAATACGTGACATATCTGCACCGTTCAAACGACCAGCGACTTGAGTTTTGATACCTTTAGCGCCAGAACGCATAGTGCGTTGCATAGCTTGGCGTTGTGCACGACGGAAAGCAACACGTGCTTCCAATTGACGAGCAATACTTTCGCCGACTAAGTGAGCATCTAAATCAGGTTTCTTGATTTCCACAATGTTGATGTGTACTTTCTTGCCTGTTAAGTTATTTAGTTCTTTACGTAGATTTTCTACTTCAGAACCGCCTTTACCGATTACCATACCAGGTTTAGCAGTATGGATTGAAACGTTGACGCGATTTGCAGCGCGTTCCGTTTCAATGGTAGAGACGGAAGCGTCAGCTAGTTTAGTGTTAATATATTTACGAATCTTAAGATCTTCATGTAAAAATGTTGCAAAATCTTTTTCTGCATACCATTTAGCGTCCCAATCACGGATTACGCCGACACGAAAACCGGTTGGATTAATTTTTTGACCCACGCGATATCCCTCCTTATGCTTCTTTTTCTGATACAACTACAGTGATGTGACTTGTACGTTTGTTGATTGGTGATGCTGAGCCTTTAGCGCGAGGACGAAAACGTTTCAATGTTGGTCCTTCGTTTGCATAAGCTTCAGTAACAACCAAGTTTTCTGCATCTAAGTCGTAATTATGTTCTGCGTTAGCGATTGCTGACTTCAAAACTTTAATCACAACTGGAGAAGCAGCTCTTGGTGTAAATTCTAAAATTGCAATTGCTTCTGCAACATTCTTACCGCGAATCAAGTCCATAACCATCCGTACTTTACGGGCAGCCATACGAACTGACTTGGCGCTAGCTGTTGCACTAGTAATTTGATCTGCCATTGGATTCATCCTCCTTTCTAGCGTGCTGTTGTTTTCTTATCGTCTGTACCATGACCATGGAAAGTTCTTGTTGGTACGAATTCGCCTAATTTATGGCCTACCATATCGTCTGAGATGAAAACTGGGACGTGTTTCCGTCCATCATATACAGCGATTGTGTAGCCAATAAAGCTAGGGAAAATTGTCGAGCGACGAGACCAAGTCTTGATGACTTGTTTCTTTTCGCTATCAGCTTGTGCTTCGACTTTTTTCATCAAATGCGCATCAGCGAAAGGGCCTTTTTTCAAACTACGACTCATTATGAAACCTCCTTCGAATAAAAAGTACGATAGACTTATCTGATTTAAGCCGCTTGGGCTTTCGATAAGTTCAATTTAAATTGATTATCTTGATTTACGATGACGAATAATAAGTTTCTCTGAACGAGCCTTACTACTACGAGTTTTCTTACCAAGCGTCTTCTTACCCCATGGAGACATAGGAGAAGGACGTCCGATTGGTGCTTTACCTTCACCACCACCATGAGGATGATCGTTAGGATTCATTACAGACCCACGAACTGTAGGACGGATACCCATCCAACGTTTACGGCCGGCTTTACCAATTTTGATCAATTCATGTTGGCCATTACCAACAGTACCGATTGTAGCGCGACAAGTAACAAGGATCATACGAGTTTCGCCTGAAGTCAAACGTACAATTGCATATTTGCCTTCTTTACCAAGTAATTGAGCTGATGTACCAGCTGAACGAACCAATTGGCCGCCTTTACCAGGTTTCAATTCGATATTGTGGATAAGTGTCCCATCAGGAATGTTAGATAATGGCAATGCATTACCAACTTTAATATCAGCATCCACACCAGATTCAACGATCATGCCTACTTCAAGGCCTTTAGGGGCGATGATGTATGCTTTGATACCATCTGGGTATTGGATCAATGCGATATTTGATGTACGGTTTGGATCGTATTCGATTGACTTAACAGTCGCTTTGATACCATCTTTAATCCGTTTGAAGTCGATAACACGATATTTTTGTTTATGACCACCGCCACGATGACGTACGGTGATATGACCGTGCGCATTACGACCAGCAGTATGGCTTTGGGATTCCAACAACGTCTTTTCAGGGGTTGTCTTAGTAATCTCAGCAAAATCTGAGCTGGTCATGTTACGACGACCGTTTGTGGTTGGTTTGTACTTAATAATTCCCACGTGTGTTCCCTCCTATAATTATTACTTTAATTTAATGTTGATTAATCTTCGAAAATCTTGATTTCTTTTGAATCAGCAGTTAAGGCAACGATTGCTTTACGGCGTTTTTTAGTATAGCCAGAATAGCGACCTTGACGTTTTAACTTACCGCGAACATTCATGATGTTCACGTTTTTAACTGATACACCAAAGATTTCTTCGATTGCGTAACGTACTTGTGTCTTGTTAGCATGTACATTAACATCAAACGTGTATTTCTTGTCGTCCATAGCAGCCATTGAAGCTTCAGTAACTACTGGGCGTAAAATAACATCGCGTGCTTCCATTATCCAAGCACCTCCTCAATCTTAGAAAGAGCAGCTTGAGTTAGGATTAATTTTTGGTTGCCAACAACGTCTAATACGTTGATACCTTCAGCGGGAACAACTGTTACGTTAGGTAAGTTGCGTGCTGATAGGGCAGCAAAATCATTGCCTTCTTCAAGAACTACTAATGCTTTAGTATTAACGTCTAATTTGTTAAGTACTTCTGCGAATTCTTTAGTCTTAGGTGCATCAAAGTTGAATGCATCAACAACGACTAAATCATTATCGATAACCTTTTGTGAAAGTACTGACTTGATAGCAAGACGACGTACTTTACGAGGTAATTTGTAACTGTATGAACGAGGAGTAGGTCCGAAGACGATACCACCGCCACGCCATTGTGGTGAACGGATTGAGCCTTGACGAGCACGACCAGTACCCTTTTGACGCCAAGGTTTACGACCACCACCGCGAACTGCAGAACGGTTCTTAACGGCATGTGTTCCTTGTCTTAATGAAGCACGTTGCATGATGATTGCATCAAACACAACGTTTTCGTTAGGTTCGATAGCCCAGATAGTGTCGTTTAATTCGACGCTTCCGTTTTGGCTACCATCTTGTTTAAATAATGTTACGTTTGCCATTGGTTAAATCCTCCCTTCTCGAATTATTTGTTAGCTTTAACAGCTGTTTTAATTGTAATCAATGAGTTTTTAGCACCTGGCACGTTACCCTTAACAAGGATAACGTTCTTTTCAACATCTGTGCCAACAACTAATAAGTTTTGAACAGTCCGTTGATGGTTACCCATGCGACCTGGTAATAGTTTGCCCTTAAACACACGGTTAATAACGGCACCCATTGAACCAGGACGACGGTGAAAACGAGAACCATGACTCATAGGGCCACGAGATTGTCCGTCTTTCTTAATGTTACCTTGGAAACCATGACCTTTCGTTACACCAGTTGCGTCTACGACGTCGCCGGCTGCGAAAGTATCAACTTTGATTTCTGTTCCTACTTCGTACTCTCCTAGTGCAACATCTCTGAATTCTCGAATGAAGCGCTTAGGAGTAGTATTTGCTTTTGCTACATGACCTTTAGCAGGTTTGTTTGACAAGACTTCACGTTTATCTTGATAACCGACTTGGATGGCTTCATAGCCGTCTGTTTCGTTAGTCTTAACTTGTAAGACAACGTTCGGTGTTGCTTCGATAACTGTTACGGGAACAAGTTCACCGTTTTCGTTAAAAACTTGTGTCATACCTACTTTTTTACCTAAGATTCCTTTTGTGGTCATGGTAACACCTCCAATTTTTTGATTTAGTATTTAACTATTAAAGCTTGATTTCGATATCCACACCACTTGGTAAGTCAAGTTTCATCAATGAATCAACTGTCTTAGGTGTTGGGTTAACAATATCGATTAAACGCTTATGAGTACGCATTTCGAATTGTTCACGAGAATCTTTATGTTTATGTGGTGAACGTAATACAGTATAAAGTGTCCGTTCAGTTGGTAATGGGATTGGGCCAGAGATTGAAGCTCCTGTTCTCTTTGCTGTTTCCACGATCTTATCAGCTGATTGATCCAAAATACGGTGTTCGAATGCTTTCAAACGAATACGAATCTTTTGTTTTGCCATGTTTTTCCCTCCTTCGTCTATTTTAAAAGTAGACTAGCTCCGTGAAAATTTTTCCGGCACGCCCGCCCATGGCAAAGCGGCCGGGTGTGTCGCAACCTCTCACATCTTAGCTACTTAGGAATCTTTCGACCCCCTCGTGCGCAAACTTCTGTTATAGAAATAGCACCTTATCTATCTTACAAGATGGGCCAAAATTATGCAACCCTTTTTTGCTGATTTATCAAAGTTTTTCATAACCTTTTCATAAAAACGGATAGTGGTTTATCGCTAGCCTTCGCCCTACTTTTCAGGTACACTTAGACCAATTAAATATTCGCTAGGAGGCTTTTACATGGTAGCTCAAGCACTTTTAATCATCGATTATACAAATGACTTCGTCGCCGACAACGGCGCGCTAACGGCCGGTGCACCAGCCCAGGCGATTGCCACTTCAATCGTGACGCTAGCTGATCAATTTTTATCGGCGGGCGACGACGTGATTTTGCCGACCGACTTACACGTGGCTAACGATCCCCACCATCCAGAAACCAAACTCTTCCCACCACATAACTTAGCTAATACTTGGGGGCGCGAATTTTACGGCCCCCTCGCTACTTGGTACGCTGCCCACAAAGATGACGAGCACGTCTACGCCTTTGCCAAGAACCGCTATTCTGCATTTGCCAATACGAATTTAGATAATTACCTACGCGAACGCCACATCACTGACTTACATTTAACGGGCGTCTGCACCGACATCTGCGTCCTACACACCGCCGTGTCAGCCTATAACTTAAACTATCCGTTAACGATCCACGAACAAGCCGTCGCAACCTTCACCCCCAACGGCCAAGAATGGGCCCTAGCACATTTTAAGGATAGCTTGAATGCAAAGATAGAGCGCTGATCCATGCGGTTAGTTCTGAGCATTAGCCTAGTTCCGTGAATAAAGTCCGGGTTGTGGACTTTGTTTGCGAAACGTAGCTAAGCACAAGAACTTGCATGGAGAAGCGCGTTTAGAGCACTAATCAAGCTAATTATCCCCAAAAAGCTAACCACTTTCTTCTATATAATAATATAACGAATATTATTCTTCAAAAAAAAGCTGTTTGTCGTGTTGATTGAAACTTCTCAGCCACGGTGTTATAATGAAGCCAACAAAAAGGAACCGTGCGTCAACACGATTCCACGCAGACCGCTAAAGACGGTTGGCATCAATATCACAATCTAATAGCCTTGCGAACTCTGCCAAAAGTTATCGCAACGGTTATTTTTTTATCGTTTTAATCAGCGTTTGCCACGCAATCACCAGTTTAGTAACGGCTTTTGTCAGTTTTTCAACCGCCAAAATTAAGACCGTCACGCCACTAATAACCACCAGCGCACTCCCCAAAAACAACTAGGCTACTCCCTTCTGCAGATTCCGGATTTCATGCAATCGCTGCATAAGCACCACCACCCTACATTCAGTTTTGCCAACCGCCACTAACTTCTTGCTTGATACGCATTGTATCATATTGAGCAAGTTTAAAACACCGTATTCCAGCTAGCTATTTCTAACATAAAAATAGACCCGCTTTGCAGCGAGTCCGAGGAGTGTATGAAAAAAGAGTTTTGTCAGTTCTTTGCCAGGGCGGTGGCAAATCGAGTTAGCGGGGGTTGAACCCGCATCGGCCGTCATTATATTTTCTGGGAGGAATTTCAAATGAATGGACCAGTCCTACCGATTAAACGATAACTCATTGGTGTTGCTCAGCCAGCCACTCTAGGGAAGCGGCCAACTGTTTGAAAAGCACTTTATCTTTCAGATTATTTCTTGGGAGGAATTCATCTGATATATATAGAATAACAACGAGATGTGAACGAATTGTGAACTTTCATTTATAAAACTGTAAAATTCACGATTACCATTTAATTAATCCATACTCATTAACGCCACAAAAAAAGGCCCCGCAGATGCGGGACCTTTTTTAATCCAACAGAAGTCATCAGATCAACGGGTCCAATTAATTATTGGCCACCATTTTTCTTGATAATTTCTTCTTGGATGCTCTTAGGAACAGCTGAATAATGATCAAATGTCATTGTAAATGTCCCACGGCCTTGTGTTGCTGAACGTAAAGTCGTTGCATAACCAAACATTTCTGATAATGGCACCATTGCGTTAACAAGTTGTGCATTACCACGGGCTTCCATACCTTCAACACGTCCACGACGGGCAGTAATTTGTCCCATAATATCACCAAGATATTCTTCAGGAGCAATCACTTCAACCTTCATGATTGGTTCTAGGATTTCAGCGCCAGCTTTTTTAGCAGCATTTCTCAATGCCATTGAAGCAGCAACCTTAAATGCAGATTCATTAGAATCGACATCATGATAACTACCATCATATAGCTTAGCTTTAACGTCGATCAATGGGTAGCCGGCTAAGACACCGTTTGCCATTGATTCTTTCAAGCCTTGTTCAACTGATGGAATGTATTCACGAGGAACAACACCACCGACGATAGCATCTTCGAATTCGAAGCCTTTACCCTCTTCATTAGGTGTAAATTCAACCCAAACGTCACCATATTGACCTTTACCACCGGATTGACGAACGAATTTACCTTGTGCAGAAGCTTGTTTCGTGAATGTTTCACGATAAGCAACTTGTGGTTCGCCGACTTTGGCAACCACTTTAAATTCACGTTTCATACGGTCAACCATGATATCCAAATGTAATTCGCCCATGCCGGCAATTAATGTTTCGCCAGTTTCAGGGTTCGTTTCAGCTTTGAATGTTGGATCTTCTTCACCAAGTTTTTGCAAGGCAAGATCTAACTTATCACGATCTTCTTTTGATTCAGGTTCGATAGAAACTTGGATAACGGGATCAGGGAATTCCATTGATTCCAAAATTAATGGATGATCAATATCAGTCAATGAATCACCAGTTGTCGTGTTCTTCAAACCGATTGCAGCAGCGATATCCCCTGAGAATACTTCAGGAATTTCGTTACGGTGATTTGAATGCATTTGTAATAAACGACCAACACGTTCACGTTTGTCTTTAGTAGCGTTCAAGACGTATGAACCTGATTGAAGTGTCCCCGTATAAACACGGAAGAATGTTAAACGACCAACGAAAGGATCGGTAGCAATCTTAAAGGCTAAACCAGCAAATGGTTTGTCATCGCCAGCCATCAATTCAACTTCTGTATCAGGATCTTCTGGATCAGTTGCTTTGTAAGGACGTACTTCTAATGGTGATGGAAGGTAATCAACAACCCCATCCATTAACATTTGAACACCCTTATTTTTAAAGGCTGAACCGGCAAATACTGGGAAGAATTTCAAATCAATCGTTGCTTGACGAATTGCTTTTTTCAATTCATCTTTAGTGATTTCTTCGCCTTCTAAGTATTTTTCCATGATGTCATCATTTACATCAGCAACAGCTTCAACTAAAGATGCGCGACGTTTTGTTGCTTCTTCTAGGTAGTCAGCAGGCACTTCAACAGTATCCCACTTAGCGCCTAGTTCATCTTCATCATAGATATCAGCTTGCATTTCGATCAAATCAATAACGCCTAAGAAATCATCTTCAGCGCCAATTGGCATTTGAACGGCATGTGCATTAGCTTGTAGACGGTCTTCAAGAGTTGTCATTGAATAATCAAAGTCAGCCCCTAATTTATCCATCTTATTAACAAAGACGATACGTGGTACACCATAAGTAGTTGCTTGACGCCAAACATTTTCAGTTTGAGGTTCAACACCTGATTGAGCATCTAAGACAGTGATGGCACCATCTAAGACACGCAATGAACGTTCAACTTCAATTGTGAAATCGACATGTCCTGGTGTATCAATAATATTAACTCGGTTACCTTTCCATTCGGCAGTTGTTGCTGCTGATGTAATAGTAATCCCACGTTCTTGTTCTTGTTCCATCCAATCCATTTGTGAAGCCCCTTCATGGGTTTCACCGATTTTATGAATTTTACCAGTATAATACAAGATACGTTCAGTAGTTGTCGTCTTACCAGCATCGATATGAGCCATGATACCGATATTACGAGTTTTGTCTAACGGGAATTCACGTTTGTTTGCCATAGTGAATAGTTACTCCTCTCGAATTATCAAATATTACGCTAAAGACAACAAGAGGCCATTATATGACTTGTTGAAAAGCATACAATGGCCATCCTTGTTAATCTTACCAGCGATAATGTGCAAATGCGCGGTTGGCATCAGCCATTTTATGTGTGTCTTCACGTTTCTTAACAGCAGCACCAGTGTTATTGGCAGCATCCATAATTTCACGTGCAAGACGTTGATCCATCGTATGTTCGCCACGTAAGCGAGCATAGTTTACTAACCAACGTAAACCTAAAGTTGTACGACGTTCTGGACGAACTTCAATTGGCACTTGGTAGTTAGAACCACCGATACGGCGAGCTTTAACTTCAAGTACTGGCATGATGTTGTTCATAGCTTCTTCGAAAACTTCCAATGGGTCCTTGCTAGTTTCTTCTTTAATAATATCAAACGCATCATATAAGATGGTTGATGCAGTCCCACGTTTCCCATCAACCATTAACCGGTTGATTAAGCGTGAAACCAATTTAGAATTGTACATTGGATCAGGTAAAACGTCACGTTTAGCAACATAGCCTTTTCTTGGCATCCTGATAACCTCCTCAAGATTTTAAGTCCTTGAAGTAACACACAGTGTCATTTAAACTTCAATACGACTTTTATATTTTTTATTGTGTGTTATTTTTTAGGTCTCTTAGTACCGTATTTAGAACGACTTTGCATACGACCATCTACACCGGCAGTATCCAAAGCGCCACGGATAACGTGATAACGAACCCCAGGTAAATCCTTGACACGGCCCCCACGGATAAGAACAACACTATGTTCTTGTAGGTTATGACCAATACCAGGAATATAAGCTGTGACTTCGATTAAGTTAGATAAACGCACACGCGCATACTTACGTAAAGCAGAGTTAGGCTTTTTAGGTGTCATAGTCCCGACACGAGTAGCGACCCCACGTTTTTGTGGTGCTGGATTATCTGTAGCGATTTTCTTCATACTGTTGTAGCCAAAGTTTAATGCAGGTGCATCAGACTTTGAAGTTCTTGATTTACGACCCTTACGTACCAATTGGTTAATTGTTGGCATTTGAAGGTTCCTCCTTCCTTGAGCTGAAAGTTATTTTTAAGTTTAAGTCCACACATCCAGGCGGTTCTTTTTTTTTTGATAAAAAAATGGCAACCTAGTTGCGTGAATTGTAATGCATTTTTAAACGTCAGTCAGCATGATCTGATTTCCAGAAAAACTTCCGTAAAAAGCACCTTCATTAGATTATCATCATTATTCAGATTTGTCAACACGATTTTAACCCTCTTTTCAGAAAAAAATAGCCGTATTCAGGGTAACTATTGATTAAGGAGGGTTCATTATGCTTAAGTCTTTATTACTATTTTATTGCGGTGCTTGCATCGCCTCTTTCATCACCGTCATCTGTTGGCGTTGGCCACTCGGACGGTCCATCATCTGGCCGACTTCGCATTGCGATTGGTGTCGCCACCAGATTGCTTGGTACGATTTATTCCCGATTGTCAGTTACCTGATTTTAAAAGGTCATTGTCGTGATTGTGGTTTTCCGATTCACCGCGGCTTTTTCTACAGCGAAATTGCTGGTGGCTGCTTATTTGTACTGCTATTATCGCGAGCATGGCCTTGGCAATTGATTTATTTAATCGTGCTGCTATACTGTCTCAGTTTAATCGACCTCTTACATAGCGTCATGTATCCTGGTCCGACACTAACGGCGATGGTGCCGCTCTTTATTAGTTTCTGGTCTAATTACCACTGGCTGGCCGCGTTCTTAATCGGTAGCGCGCTCGCACTACTCGCTTATTGGACAGACGCGTTTGGTTTCGGCGACGTCGAACTACTCACGATTCTAACTCTGTGGTTCGGCTTAGAATTCGTACTGCAAAGTTTATTAGCCGGTTGCATCCTCTGCTTAATCGGTTACGCCATCAAAAAATCCGGCGACCACACAGCATTTTGCGTGGCGACCAGATTCCGTTTATTCCCTATATTAGTATGGGGGTGGTGGTGGTCATGGCGTTTTGAAACGCGCAAGTGCCCACAGCTTCTTGTGCTTAGCTACGTTTCGCAAACAAAGTCCACAAATCGGACTTTATTCACGGAACTAGGCTAATGCTCAGAAGCTACCCGTGAGGGCTCACGCTCTATTCTGAAACGCGCTATCTCAAGCAACGCTTTCCGCCTAACTACAAAAATCCCTTATGGTTGAAGAACACCATAAGGGATTTTTTAGATTATGCTCAAGCGTTAACCGCTTGAGATAGCACTCTATTCTTTTGTTTCTTCTTGTTTCATTTGGGCTTCGATGTCACTGATTGAGTAGACATTTTCTGAGACGGCACCAACTGTTTTAGGTTCCATATGACGGTACTTCGCCATACCAGTACCAGCTGGGACGATCTTCCCGATGATAACATTTTCTTTCAAACCAAGTAATGGATCACTCTTACCGCGGATAGAAGCATCCGTTAAGACACGAGTTGTTTCTTGGAATGATGCGGCAGATAAGAAACTATTGGTTTCCAGTGAGGCTTTGGTAATACCAAGCAAGACTGGACGACAAGTAGCAGGAACGCCACCGCTAATAAGTGTTTCGTGGTTACGATCCGTAAATTCGCTAATGTCCATTAACGTACCAGGTAAGATTTCGGTATCACCTGGATCCATGACACGGACTTTACGTAGCATTTGACGAACCATAACCTCGACATGTTTATCGCCGATTTCAACACCTTGCATACGGTAAACTTTTTGAACTTCATGCAAGAGGTAGTTTTCAGTTGATAAAACGTCACGAACTTTGATTAATTGTTTAGGATCGACAGAACCACCCGTGATTTTTTCACCACGACGAACGTGATCGCCTTCGCTAACAATGACGTTAGCGGTGTAAGGCACACTGTATGAACGTGTATCTGTTTCGCCTTGGATTGTAATTTCACGGCTATGTTCAGCCGGATTTTCTTCAACCGCGACAACCTCACCAGTGACTTCAGTGATTGATGCCAACCCTTTCGGATTACGGGCTTCAAAAATTTCTTGGATACGAGGTAAACCTTGAGTGATATCTTCACCGCCGGCAACCCCACCGGTATGGAAGTTACGCATGGTTAATTGCGTACCAGGTTCACCGATAGATTGTGCTGCGACAGTTCCGACTGCTTCACCAACTTCAACTTCTTCACCATTAGCCATGTTACGACCGTAACATTTCTTGCAGACACCGTGTTTAGTGTTACATGTGAAGACCGAACGGATTGTGACATTTTCAATACCGGCATCAACAACTGCTTGCGCAAGATGTTCGTCCATTAATTGATTTCTAGCAACAATCACGTCACCTGATTTAGGATCTAAAATGGCTTTCATTGCACAACGACCAACAAGACGGTCATACAACGGTTCGATCATTTCATTTCCTTCATGAATTGAGTGGATGAGTAGACCGCGATCAGTCCCACAATCTTCTTCACGAATAATAACATCTTGAGCAACATCGACCAAACGACGTGTTAAGTAACCAGAATCGGCTGTCTTAAGGGCCGTATCGGTCATCCCTTTACGGGCACCATGGGTAGACATAAACATTTCCATGACAGAAAGGCCTTCACGGAAGTTCGATGTAACGGGAACTTCCATCATCCCACCATTCGGTGCGGCCATCAACCCACGCATACCAGCAAGTTGCGTAAAGTTTGAGATATTACCCCGGGCGCCAGAATCAGACATCATTGAGATTGGGTTGGTTGGATCAAATGCGTCGATTAATCGTTGTTGGATATCATCTTTAGCATCGTTCCAAATTTCAATCACACGTGCATGACGTTCTTCATCGGTAATCAAACCACGACGGAATTGTTTAGAAACGGTCGTGACCTTCTTATGCGCTTCATCAACGATTGCTTTCTTTTCAGGCAATTGTGGCACATCGGCAACCCCAACTGTTAAGCCGGCATGCGTTGCTTGAGTGTAACCCAAGGTCTTCATGTCATCTAACAAATCAGAAGTCCGTTGTACTTTATAAACCTTAAAGACTTGCGCAATGATGTCACTTAAGAAACCTTTCTTAAATGGCAAAATAACGGGAGCAGTCGCTAGGTAGTCATGAATGTCTTCACCTTTTTGGATGAAGTACTTATCAGGCACACCGTGGACTAAGTTATCGTTAGTAGGTTCGTTCAAGAATGGGAAGTCAGCAGGCATGATTTCGTTGAACAATGCTTTACCAACACTCGTCATCATAATTTGATGACGTTGTTCGTCAGTAAATGGTCGTTCAGTCATGCTAGCAACGGATAACCCAATCCGACTGTGTAAATGAACGTGGCCAGTTTGATAAGCCATGATCACTTCGTTTGTATCTTTAAAGATCATGCCTTCACCAAGACGTTCTTTTTGTTCAAGCGTTAGGTAATAGTTACCTAACACAACATCTTGAGAAGGGGTAACGATTGGCTTACCATCTTTAGGTGCCAAGATATGATGAGCGGCGAGCATTAACATTCTTGCTTCTGCTTGCGCTTCGTCAGATAAAGGCACATGGATTGCCATTTGATCCCCATCGAAATCGGCATTGTAGGCTTCACAAGCTAATGGATGAAGACGGATTGATTTACCATCAACCAAGATTGGTTCGAAGGCTTGAATACCAAGTCGATGCAAGGTAGGGGCCCGGTTTAATAGTACTGGGCGTTCCTTAATAACATCTTCCAAAACGTCCCAAACATCGTCATCTTGACGATCAATTTTACGTTTAGCATTCTTGATATTTGAGGCCATTTCGCGTTTGACTAATTGGTGCATAACGAACGGTTTGAATAATTCAAGCGCCATTTCACGTGGCAACCCACATTGATAGAACTTCAACGTAGGGCCGACATCGATAACGGAACGACCAGAATAATCGACACGTTTACCCAATAAGTTTTGACGGAAACGTCCTTGTTTCCCTTTTAGCATATGTGACAATGACTTCAATGGTCGGTTACCAGGTCCGGTAACGGGACGACCACGACGGCCATTATCAATCAAAGCATCAACGGCTTCTTGTAACATCCG
This sequence comes from Latilactobacillus fuchuensis DSM 14340 = JCM 11249, assembly GCF_000615805.1. GTDB lineage: Bacteria > Bacillota > Bacilli > Lactobacillales > Lactobacillaceae > Latilactobacillus > Latilactobacillus fuchuensis. Next base: position 11,515 of record NZ_BAMJ01000017.1, on the reverse strand, counting down.
TTTTTCGTTTTGAACGATGATGTTTGGTGCTAATAAATCTAATAAACGTTTCAAACGATTATTTCGGTTAATCACCCGACGATACAAATCATTCAAATCAGAAGTGGCAAAACGGCCACCTTCCAATTGAACCATTGGTCGTAAATCTGGTGGAATAACGGGAACGGCATCCATGACCATCCATTCAGGGCTGTTTCCTGATTTACGGAAGGCGTCTAAGATATCTAAACGACGGATAGCACGTGTTCTCTTTTGGCCTTGTGCTGATTTCAAGTTTTCCTTTAATTCAGCAACTTCGCCTTCAAGATCGACATCGCGTAATAATTTCTTGATGGCTTCAGCACCCATCTTAGCATTAAACTTGTTGCCAAATTCTTCACGCTTTTCACGATATTCGCGTTCGGTCATCAATTGTTTCTTTTCCAAGGCTGTATCGCCTGGGTCAATCACAACGTATGATGCGAAGTAGATAATTTCTTCCAAAGCACGGGGCTCATGTCTAAGACAAGACCCATCCGACTTGGAATTCCTTTAAAGTACCAGATATGAGTGACTGGTGCAGCGAGTTCGATATGGCCCATTCGTTCACGACGAACTTTAGAACGAGTCACTTCTACCCCACAACGGTCACAGACAATTCCTTTATACCGAATCCGCTTGTACTTACCACAAGCACATTCCCAATCTTTTGTAGGTCCAAAGATGCGTTCATCAAAAAGGCCATCACGTTCAGGTTTTAAAGTACGATAGTTGATTGTTTCTGGCTTTTTAACTTCACCATATGACCAACTACGAATTTTATCTGACGATGCTAAACCAATTTGCATGCTTTCAAACTTATTGACATCTATCAAAGGGCCGACCTCCTCATTTTTTATAGAATGGTAAAGCAGCGCGCTTTACTAATTTGAATTAATTAGAACACTCGATTATTCGGCTGAAGGATCAACTGGGTCAACGTTAGCGGCCGCTCGTGCTTTTTCAGCTTCTTCTTGTGCTTTCTTTTCTTCTTGTTCTTTTGCGTATTTAGATAAGGCATCAACGTTAACAATATCGTCATCGTCGTCATCCATATCACGCAATTCGATTTCTTCTTTATTGATATCTAAGACTTTCATGTCTAGACCAAGTGATTGTAATTCTTTGACCAAGACCCGGAATGATTCTGGGACACCTGGTTTTGGAATTGGTTCACCCTTGACGATGGCTTCGTACGTTTTAACACGACCAACCACGTCATCAGACTTGTAAGTTAAGATTTCTTGTAAAGTATAAGCAGCACCATAAGCTTCAAGTGCCCAAACTTCCATTTCCCCGAAACGTTGGCCACCAAATTGCGCTTTACCACCTAAAGGTTGTTGCGTAACAAGTGAGTAAGGTCCGATTGAACGCGCATGTAACTTATCGTCAACCATGTGGGCTAGTTTCATATAGTACATGACCCCAACAGAAACCCGAGTATCGAATGGTTCACCAGTGCGACCATCATAAAGCACACTCTTACCATCTGAAGGCATGTTAGCTTCACGAACAGCATCCCATAAATCTTTATCTTGCGCACCATCAAAGACTGGTGTTGCAACGTGGATACCTAAGTTACGAGCAGCCATCCCTAAATGTAATTCAAGGACTTGCCCGATATTCATACGTGAAGGCACACCCATGGGACTCAATAAGATATCAACTGGGGTACCATCTGGCATGTATGGCATATCTTCTTCAGGAACAACGATTGAAACCGTCCCTTTGTTACCATGACGTCCGGCCATCTTATCGCCGACTTGAATCTTACGTTTTTGAGTAATATAAACGCGGACCATCATGTTAACGCCTGGTGATAATTCATCGCCAGCTTCACGCGTAAAGATCTTAACATCTTGGATAATCCCGCCGCCACCATGAGGTACCTTAAGGGAAGTATCACGAACTTCACGAGCTTTTTCACCGAAGATTGCGTGGAGTAAACGTTCTTCAGCTGATAATTCAGTAACACCCTTAGGCGTGACTTTACCAACTAAGATATCGCCGTCTTTCACTTCCGCACCAATCCGTACAATCCCAAATTCATCAAGATCTTTTAATGAATATTCACCGACATTTGGAATTTCACGAGTGATTTCTTCAGGTCCAAGTTTTGTATCACGTGCTTCTGATTCGTATTCTTCAATATGAATTGACGTATACAAATCTTCTTTAACCAAACGTTCTGAAAGAACGATGGCATCTTCATAGTTATACATATTCCAAGTCATGAAAGCGATCAATGGGTTTTGACCTAAGCTAATTCGCCATTTTCCATAGCTGGGCCGTCTGCGATAATTTCATCAACATCAACGTGATCGCCTTTAGCAACGATTGGACGTTGGTTGTAGTTCTTACCCGCATTTGAACGACGGAATTTCATTAATTCATATTTGTCTAATGAACTATCTTCACGACGCACACGAATTTCTTTAGCATCAACGTATTCAACTGTTCCGTCATGTTTGGCAAGCATTGCAATCCCAGAATCATGAGCGGCTTTGTATTCCATACCGGTCCCAACCAATGGTGCGTGAGGATCAACTAAAGGTACGGCTTGACGTTGCATGTTGGCGCCCATCAAGGCACGGTTTGAATCATCATTTTCCAAGAAAGGAATGCAGGCTGTTGCGACGGCAACAACTTGTTTAGGTGAGACATCCATGTAATCCAATTTATCAATTGATGTTTCGATATTGTCATCTTTGTAACGTGCCAAGACCGTTTCTTCAACGAATGACCCATCATCATTTAATGGTGAGTTGGCTTGGGCGATGACGTAATTATCTTCTTCATCGGCTGTTAAGTAGTCAATCTTATCAGTGACATCATGGGTATCCCAGCTGACACGACGATAAGGGGTTTCAATGAAACCATAACGGTTAACAACGGCGTAACTTGCTAAACTATTAATCAACCCGATATTAGGGCCTTCAGGCGTTTCGATTGGGCACATACGACCATAATGGGTATAATGCACATCTCGGACTTCGTAACCGGCACGGTCACGAGTCAAACCACCAGGTCCTAAGGCAGATAGACGACGTTTATGCGTTAATTCACCAAGTGGATTGGTTTGATCCATGAATTGTGACAATTGAGATGAACCAAAGAATTCTTTGATTGAAGCCACAACTGGGCGAATATTAATTAATTGTTGAGGTGTAATAGTACTTGTATCTTGGATTGACATCCGTTCACGAACAACCCGTTCCATCCGTGATAAACCAATTCTGAATTGGTTTTGGAGCAATTCACCAACTGAACGAATCCGACGATTACCTAAATGATCAATATCATCGGTATTGCCAAGACCTTCTTGTAAATTGAAGAAGTAGTTCATTGATGCCAAAATATCAGCAGGAATCACATGTTTAACTTTAGCGTCAATATGACCGTTACCGATCATGTTGATTTCTTTGTCTGGCGTTTTTTGTGAATAAACTTTAATCACTTGTAACGTCATTGGTTCAGCTAAGACACCTTCATCAGCTGGTTGGTAAGTCACCGTCTTGAAATCTTCTTTGTCTAAATAAGGTGACAAAGTATCCATGACTTGACGATCAACTACTGTATCTTTGGCAGCAATCACTTCACCTGTATCGGGATCAGCCAATGTTTCAGCCAATGTTTGACCCAATAGACGTGTCTTTAAGCTCAACTTCTTGTTGATCTTGTAACGACCAACTGACGCTAAATCATAACGTTTTGCATCGAAGAAACGGGCAAAAAGTAATGAACGTGAGCTATCAGCCGTCTTAGGTTCGCCGGGGCGAAGACGTTCGTAAATATCTTTTAAGGCTTCTTCAGTTCTTGAATCATCAGTATTCTTATGGATATCTTTTTCTAACGTCAACATTAATGAATCGTTGTCGCCTAAGATATCGATAATTTCTTGATCTGAACCGTAACCTAAAGCACGTACTAAAACAGACATTGGAATCTTACGAGTCCGATCGATCCGCACGTAGGCAATATCTTTGGCATCTGTTTCAAATTCTAACCAAGCACCCCGGTTAGGAATGACGGTTGTGCCGTAAGTTGTCCGGCTATTCTTATCAATTGAACTATTAAAATAAACACCTGGTGAACGAACTAATTGAGAAACGATAACCCGTTCCGCACCATTAATAATGAAAGTCCCTTGGTCAGTCATCAATGGGAAATCGCCAAAGAAGACGTCTTGAGATTTAATTTCACCAGTTTCGTGGTTTGTTAGTCGTAAAGTAACGTGTAATGGTGCTGAATAGTTGGCATCATGTTGACGTGCTTCTTCAACCGTGTATTTCGGTTCAAGTAGTTGGTAACCAACGAATTCTAATGATAAATTACCAGCAAAATCGTCGATTGGCATGATGTCCTCAAACATTTCACGAAGCCCTTCATCTAAAAACCATTGATAGGAATTAGATTGGATTTCGATCAAGTTTGGTAGTTCCAACACTTCTTTAATCCGTGCATAGCTTCTACGGGTCCGATGTTTACCGTAATTTACTAAGTGTCCTGCCAAATTGTTCACCCCTCTATAAAGTTTTCCGTAGAACTCAATATTACAAAAAGATGACAAATGTTAAATTTAAATTACATCGCCAAATTGATGCGTTTTTGAGCAGAAAAAAAACAAAAACAGTTGCTTTGCGCGATACGAAATCGGCTGAACTATTTTTGTTTTTCATGAATACCGTGCTGGACAATAGATCAGCACAATAAATTTTTCTACGGATTTTCGCAGTTACTTGTTAATATACACGCCTTTTTCAGAAAAGTCAATTAACCTATTTCTTATTAAAGACAAACGTATTATTGTAGAATTTAGAATTTTCTGACAATTCATTAGTCACTTTCTTTAACCCTTTTTTCTCAATCAATGTTTTTTGATTAGAAAGTAGATTTGTGCCTAGCCCTAATTGATTGCCCTTAATTTTAACACCCATCGCTGCTAATGTTGTTGGGAACATATCCATTGTACTAAACTGCCGGTTCTTCGTTTTAACAGTTGTCGTTGTCTTAGGCGCATTCAAAACCAGATTGAACGTATGCCGACCCGATTCAGGAATCTTCTTATAATAGTTCACATCCATCCCCAGATGATCGCCATCCACAATAATGGTTGTATTCTTATAGAAGGATTGCGTTTTTGCCCATTTAATAAATTCAACAATCTGATGATCTGAAAAAGCAATCACGTTAGAATATTGATTGCTATATTGATTGGGCATATCCTTTTCAACGTAACCCCCAATATGGTGAGTGTTAGCTGTCAGCATCGTTAAATTAAACGGCTTATTCGATTGACTTAATTTAGTCGCATCTTCTTTAGCGTATTCAAATAATTTTGAATCTTCATACCCCCACCAAACTTTGTAATCTTTCGAAACTCGTCCGGTCTTACGAGCTGTTAATAAATCATCAATTTTAACATTGCCATGTTGTGTAAATAACGTCCGTCGACCACCGAACGTCGCATCGGAACCAAATAAAGCGACTTGGTTATAGCCTTGATCGGCTAAAATATCGGTTAACGTCGTCATGCCTGGTAAGAACTGGGCGCCTTCACCAGTCCCATAATCATTACCGTCAACCGGTTCCTTCAAGGGCATGCCTGCAGTTTGAGCAACCATTCCTGCAATCGTCCAACCAGTTCCGGGTAATTGTTGTGCACCACCAAATTCCTTATCCGTATTCGAGAAATGAATTCCCTCTTCTTCAGCTAATGCGGTTAGCTCTGGTAATAAATTCTCATCCATCTGTCCGCCAAGCGCTTTAGAAGTCGCCGTTGATTCTAATGATTCCGCGTAAATATAGATTAAATTGCGTTTTTGTTTCGGAAAGGTCAACTTATCTTCGGTCGGCTTAACGTAGTTATTTTCGATAAACGCTGAATCCGAAGTAAAGTACTGATAAAAACCAACCGCATTAATTTTGACCGCCGCAATGGTCGTTAAAATTACAAAAATCAAGACACTCGGCAATATGACATACCGGCCAATTAATTGTTTTTTGAAAAGCGGTTTTTTAAGCTGACAGGTAATTGCAAATCGTCTTAAATAAACTAAAGCCACCGCTAAAACCACTAACAGCACGAGTGACCCTAATAATGGCCCCGTGATGAAGGAGCTAATGAAATTACTATCAACACCTTCCATAGGTTGCCGTAAATTATACACAATCTGTTCCGGTGTCAACAAACCGAAATTCTGATTTGCCCAGTTACTAGCCACTAAAAAGAAATAGGCCAGCGCTAGTAAAAAGGCACTTACTAAACTACCATAAGGTCGACCAGGATAATCGACGAATTCTAAATCGATTTGAATGAATCGTTTTAAAAACCAATCAATCCCAATTAACCCTAATTGAATGAGTGTCACTAATACTACAAATTTAAACGTAAATGCCGGTTGAAAAAGGCCATCCTTCAGGCTAAGCCAATTACCAAATAATAGCTTAATCGCAACAACCGCTATCCCTAGCGTCAGCGCGCAGTTTAAATATAGTTTAAATAATAGCCGAAAATTTTGTGGTTGCCGTTTAATGATTGTTACTAATAACGGTAGTATTACCAACAAATAGCAAGTTGCAATAAATAACATTCTTAATACTCCAATCTATCAAATTAATAACACATGTTTCTACTATACTGCAATTATTAACGGTAATCGAGACTCGTTCATCAAATGATTGATATTCTTAATTAAATTAACTCAATATCAATTGATCCCTTAACCCATTATTTACAATTTTACGACACGACCTTTACACGAACTAGTAGTGAACCTTTACAATCGCTGGCTATACTAAAGGTATCAACTCAATATAGTTCTTCAGGAGGAATTTAGTATGAAACGATTTGGTGCAACGTTATTCTCAATTGGGGCAATTGCTTTAGTATTAGCTGGTTGCCAAGGTAAAAAGACATCGCAGGTGGGCACAGAAGCCCAACCCGTTAAAATTACGGCAGTCGGTTCAACCGCACTGCAACCACTCGTTGAGCAAGCTGGCGAAGCCTACCAAAAAAACAATACCGATGTCAATATCACCGTCCAAGGTGGCGGTTCTGGGACTGGCTTAACACAAATCAGTTCAGGCAACGTGACGTTAGGCAACTCCGATATCTTTGCTGAAGAAAAAGACGGCATCGATGCTAAAAAATTAGTCGATCATAAAGTCGCGGTTGTCGCAATCGCGCCCGTCGTCAACGAAAAACTCGGCGTCAAATCATTAACCAGTGCACAATTGCTCAGCATCTTTAACGGCAAGACAACCAACTGGAAAGAAGTTGGCGGCCCCGACGAAAAAATCACCGTCGTTAACCGGGCACAAGGCAGTGGCACGCGTCAAACTTTTGAAAATCTCGGTTTAAAAACGAATAAAGTCGTTGCGAGTCAAGAACAAGATTCTTCCGGAACGGTTCAAAAAATCGTCCGTCAAACACCAGGTGCCATTAGCTACCTCGCCTTTCCTTACATTAAAGATGGCTTAAAGGCGGTTGCGTTAGATAACGTTCAACCAACTGAAAAAAACGTCACGACCAACACATGGAAAATCTGGTCGTATGAACATATGTATTCAAAAGGCAATCCGAACTACCAAACAGCGAAATTCATTCGCTACATTCAATCTGAATCCGTTCAAAAAACGTTAGTACCCAAATTGGGTTACATCCCAATGACCAAGATGACCGTTGAACGTCACGCTGACGGCCAAATTCAAGATATCTAAACAGTTTTCAAATTAAAAAGCCTTTTTCCGATTATTGTTCAGTCAGAAAAAGGCTTTTTTGAGTGACGAATTATCATGCTAGTGGTTGGAATTTTTAATAATTTTTGGTGTCGCCAGAATCATAAAACTTATATCATTATTTGCAAAAATGCAGTAGACCCCAATAATTGAAGATAATTTTATGCAATTTTCTCGGTGTGTTTAACCCTGTATTCGACAAGGCTTAAACCACCGAGTTTTTACCTAAAAGAATCAAAAAAACACCCTCCCACAACAGCGAGATGGTGTTCTGAAATAGCGATAGATCAGAATATCTATTAACGTTTTGAGAAGAGACAAAATAATATTTATGATTTTCATTCTATAGGGATCCTTCTTCTTCTCTCACCACTTCTATTTAAAAAAGCCTTTTATTGCATTTAATACATCCTTGGCGACATGAGGACCTCCAGAAATGATATCAAACCCTCCAGGAGTTCCTCCTTTGATTTTTTTCAATTCTTCTTTTGGCAATGTTTTTCGATTTGTCATCTGAACCGCTCTCCTTCTAGTTGATGACAATAGTATATTTTTTTCTTTGATTATTTAGTAACTTATATCCGGAAATCAACAATTTATGTCTTGAAATGAAGACCTATTTTGAGTTCAAAAGGAATGCTCTTGCTGATTTTTTTCTTCCAAGATTCATTTACCTGAATTTACTGATTATTCCTGTTTATTGTTCTTTCAATCGTTATATCATAGTCCCTATTTACGAATTGAGCTTTCGGTGCTATCCAAGGTTTTTCTTAGGATTTTGTTTTTTGCCAATGGGAACCTACAAGAATACTCTTCTGGAAAGAATATCGTTCTACTCTTATAATCTACAGAAATTACTTTATTTGGATTGATTAGAAACGACTTATGAATACGAAGTAATTCAGGATATTCTTTTTCTAAATCATTCATCTTCCCATAAAATTCATACATCATGTTTCCGCCGTATAATATAATTTTATGAGGCGTGACCGACGTTTCTAAGAAGTAAATCGAAGTAATATCCACTCTAAAGTTCCTTGTACCAATCATAAAGGATAGATGACGTTCATTAGTGCTATTGTCCACAAATGTTAACTTGTGGCGTCCATCCAAAATATTTTCTATTTGTCCTTTTTCACTTTGATCGTCCTTAACAATATAATCTAACGGTGCTATTTGTCGTTTTAACGTCTCCATTGCCAATTCTTGATGAGAAGTGATGAAGACGATTTGAGCGAACTCATTATCAATTCTAATACGTTGTGCGATATCAATTCCATCTAAATGTTTTCCAAGATCGATATCCAAAAAGTACAAACTATTCGTTACCTTGTTTTTGGATAAATACAAGAAAATATCTCCCGGATCAGTCGTTGCTAAAACCAGTTGCATATCATAATCATTGATCATAACCCAATTATCGATGATTGCCTTGTAATGAGACATCAAAATTATGTCATCTTCGCAGAGAATAATTGGTAATGTCATATTATTCACTCTTTCTTATAGTTAGTGTAGAAACAAACATTCCTTGATTTGAGTAATGTGCCAGGTCAGCTTGCTTGGTCGAAGTAAGGATATCCTGAGCATTGGATAAGCCTAGTCCCCTGTCCTTTCCCTTTTTACTAAATCCTACTTTTTTCATCTCTGATAAAGAAGGTAGCTTGCCAAGGAAAGAATTTTCAATTGAAATCTCAATCGAATCGGCAGAATCAATGAACAATGTATTTATTTTTTTTCTGATTCAATTGCTGCTTCCACCGCATTATCGATTAATATACCTAAGATTCGGACAAGTTTGATTTCATCCATATTGATGTTTTCTATTGGAATAAGACATTCAAAATTTACCTCAATGCCAGATTGTTCTGCATGGATTAACTTTGCTACCATCAAGGATTTTACGGAGTCTACTTTTAAGTTGCTTAGTCCTGAAAAACGCATCACACTGTTATCTATCATCTGATGAGAATAATCGATCATCTTATTTAAATACCCTTCATCGATCGCAGCTTCATTTTGCATTGCCTTGAGACCTAGTAACATATTTTTATAGTCATGGCGGAATTTACGCAGTTCATGATAGTTCCTCTCAATGTCCGTAGTATAGACTCGCATCATTTCCATCTGTTCCTTAAGGTTGCTCAATTCTGTTTTTTCGTGATTCTTTTTCAAAGTAAGATAAGTAAAATACATCGTAACCGAGAATTGAGTAACTAAAAAACTAATCATTACGATTTGAAAAACACCTAGTATCTGCATCCTTCTTAATACTTCTCCAAACAAATAGACAAACGTCAAAAATATTCCCAGCTGCATACAATACACTTTTGCTTCTTCGGAATGAATTGAACGTTTAATTACCTTTGATTTTATTGTCAACGCAATGATGATTGATAGAATCCAATCAAATCCAATCAAAATAACTACTAACAAAGGTCCTCGTTCATTCAATACGTTGAATTCGAGTTTAAAGATTCCAGATATGATGATGGATGAAAAGAGTGGTACTATGCTATAAATCGTTAAGGAAAGCAAAAGACCCAATAATTCGGTAAATTTGACTTCTGGTTCCTTTCGCCAAGACTTAAATCTTAGTATCACAATTAAAGATATCAGTGCGATTCCAGTCAAAAGTGCATCTGTTACTGAAAGTAATGTGAGTGGAAAAAGGAATATAAGTAGCGCAAAATAGACTGATTTTTTTCGAATATTTGTTAGTAGCCCAATCATGAATAGAAATAGCAACAGATCAAATAATTCTTTAAAAAAATACGAGAAAGAATCTACAAAAACCATATAAACACTTCCTTATTATTATAGATATCTAATTATAACAAGAATCAATAAAAATAGGCAGAATGTTTATAGTGCTCTATACTGTTCTTTTTTTAAGCGATTGCCATCATTTTCCAAAGTTCTTCATAGGTCCCTTTTAGTGCTCTTAATTGGGGATGAGTTCCAGATTCGACAAGCTGCCCTTTATCTAAGACAAATACCTGATCACAATCTTTTGCAATGGATAAGTGATGGGCGATAAACAGAATGGTTTTATCCTCTAGATTCATCAAATTTTGAATTATTTGATGCTCTGAGCGAGTATCTAAAGCACTAGTTATTTCATCGAGATGGATCAGGCAAGTCTTCTTCTTTCCAAATTGATCCATCAGTTTGGAAAACCTGTGTTTGAAATTGGAAATCGTTTAAGGCTTGGACTAATCCAAAGGCTGAAGTACCTTGGCTGTTTGTCCCGGACATTAAACGTAATTTACTGATAGGAACGCTCGTATCATAAAAATTTAGGACCATAGAAAGACAGGCAACACCACAATCTTTTTCATCATGTTGCTTAATCAACTTTATTTTTCTCATTGTACGTACACCTTCTCTAGCACTTAATATGGTGTAAATATACTTGTATTCATATAATATTATTCAGAATTGTCCTGAAATCACTCATTCATATCCTAAAGTGAATAGAATTACAGCTGAAACGATAAATGAGTAAAAATTACTCTAAAAAGACACTGGTGGATAGGCTCGTTTACATTTCAGTACAGAATAATATCATCTTGAGATAATTTACCTTAAAAATTCAATTCGAATGATATATTTTTTTCGTAATAAAAATTATATGAGAGGTTTTACTATGAAAAACGTTCAAAGTTTAAGCAAAGAAGAATTGGTACTAGTAGTCGGGGGCGGTGCAGGACAAGACTGGATTTCACAAAAATAAATCTTTATAAGGAGGATTGCT
>NZ_BAMJ01000018.1 GCF_000615805.1 Latilactobacillus fuchuensis DSM 14340 = JCM 11249 | reverse complement strand
CGATTCATTTAAAGTGACAATAATGAAAAAATATTCGACAAAATATTAATTTATGCTTATAATTATTAATATACTATTATAACTTATCTAATCGTTTTCTAATTAAAAACAAAGTGTGTCATTCAATAGAGTAGAGACAACGCGTTTTTGACAGATCGAAGGAGGATTTTACATGAAGAGAATTGTCTTATTTCTAAGTAGCTTTTTGTTAGTCGCTTATTCATGGTTGGGGGCCAATCGACCAAGCAGGTCCAAGCCGCAACGCAGACTTATCAAATTGGCACTGATGTGACTTATCCCCCGTTTGAATTTGCCAACGAGCAGAATCAATATGTCGGGATTGATATTGATATTATGAAAGGTATCGCTAAATCAGAAGGGTTTAAGGTCGACATCAAACCACTCGGCTTTAATGCGTCGGTTCAAGCGGTTCAATCGCAACAGATTGATGGCATCATCGCGGGGATGACGATTACTGATGAACGAAAAGCGAAGTTTGATTTTTCAGATCCGTACTATAAAACCGGCGTTGTGATGGCGGTTCAAAAAGATAGCAAAGTCACTGGCTTAGCGGGCTTAAAGGGTAAACGGGTCGCGGTTAAGACTGGGACGTCTGCTAGTGATTACGCGAATTCAGTTGCTAAAAAATACGGGTTCACAACCGTGACGTTTGATGAATCGGATAATATGTACAACGATGTGATCAACGGTAATTCCGTGGCGTGTTTCGAAGATCAACCGGTGATGCAATACGGGATTAAAACCGGTCTTGATTTAAAGATTGTCACGAAACCAACTGGTGGTGGCGAATATGGTTTTGCCGTTAAGAAAGGCACGAACCAAGCGTTATTGAAACAGTTTAATCAGGGCCTTGCTAAATTAAAAGCGAACGGTCAATATGCTAAGATTCAAGCGAAGTATTTAGGCACAGTCACAACTAAAGCTAAAGCTGATCGCAGTTTCTTCGGCTTAATGAAGGAAAATAAGGATGCGTTATTGAGTGGCTTAGGCCAAACGTTATTATTAACGGTCATCTCAATTTTCTTCGCGACTATTTTCGGTTTAATTTTCGGATTAATGGGTGTCTTACCAAGTCGCTTTGCACGTGGTGTTTCGACAACGGTCATCTACATTTTCCGGGGATTGCCATTGATCGTCCTCGCATTGTTCATCTATACGGGGATTCCAAGTTTAACGGGCCAAAAGATTCCGGCGATGGTTGCTGGGGTCATCACGTTAATGCTCAATGAAGGGGCGTATACCGCGGCCTTCGTTAAAGGCGGGATTGGTGCTGTCAATTCGGGTCAAATGGAAGCAGCCCGCAGTTTAGGCTTGTCATATGGCAAAGCGATGCGGCGTGTGGTTTTACCACAAGGGATTCGGATTATGGTGCCGTCATTCATTAATCAATTTATTATTACCTTGAAAGATACCTCGATTTTATCGATTATCGGAATTTTAGAATTAACCCAAACCGGGAAAATTATTATTGCGCGTAACCTAGAAGGCTTCAAGATTTGGGCGATGATCGCCTTGATTTACGTCGTCGTGATTACACTCTTGACGTGGCTTTCTAAGTTTGTCGAAAGGAGAATGGCTAAATGATGAATCGGATTGAAGTGTCCCACCTCATTAAGAATTATGGTAGCAACGAAGTGTTAAAGGATTTGGATTTAACCGTCGGCAATAACGAAGTGGTCGTGTTAATCGGGCCATCCGGTTCGGGGAAGAGTACCTTCCTACGCTGTTTAAATCGTTTGGAGGAACCAACTGGCGGTGAAATCGTCGTCGATGGTTTTGACGTCAACGATTCGAAAAATGATCTGAATCAAATTCGTGAAAAAATCGGGATGGTTTTCCAGCATTTTAATTTATTCGAAAATTTAACTGTCGCGCAAAATATTACGTTAGCGCCGGTTGAACTCGGTAAAATGACGAGTGAAGAAGCCGAAAAAGTGGCGAAAGAATTATTGGCGACGGTTGGTCTTTCCGATAAATACGATGCGAAACCGCAATCGTTATCAGGTGGTCAGAAACAGCGGGTCGCGATTGCGCGCGCCTTAGCGATGAAACCGGACATTCTGTTATTCGATGAACCGACTTCGGCACTCGATCCTGAAATGGTCGGCGACGTTTTAGCAGTGATGAAACGGCTCGCTAAAGAGGGGATGACGATGGTCGTCGTGACCCACGAAATGGGCTTTGCGAAAGAAGTCGCTGACCGCGTGATCTTCATGGCGGACGGGCACATTGTTGAACAGGGCGCACCAGAAGCCATTTTCGACAACCCGCAGAACCCAAGAACCAAAGATTTCTTACAGAAGGTATTGAATGTGTAATTTGAATGTTAATTAAAAAATCAGGCACAATTATTATTCCATATTTTTAGGAATAGTAAGTATGCCTGATTTTTTATTTATTAAGTGGTGCTAAATGATTTTCAATGATGGTATAGATTTGTTGATAGTCTAATTGCGCATTGTCAGTTTTGGCAACCTGAATTGCGAATTCAGTTAGTTCGCTTTGAGTAAATGTTAATTGGTAATGATTCATGTTTAGGAAGATTGACATTGTCGCAACAGCCGTACGTTTATTGCCATCACTAAAAATATGACCCTTAATGATTTTAATAAATAGAATGCCTGCTTTACTTGCCATTGTCGGATATTGTGGTTCATCGAAAAGTGTTGTATCGGCAACTTCAACGACAAATTTTAATTTCTCTGGGAAAACAAGTTGAACCGTTTGATTCTCCTGGGTCATAAAAATGGTGTTAATAGCGATGAGTTCTTTTACTGATAGATAATGCATATTAGTGATTATCCTGATCAAATTCTTTTAAATCATTAAAGGTACCGTTATATTGTTGGAATGTTGTGTTGACAGCATCGGTGAATTCTTTTGAAAATGGATTATCTGTATGTTTAGTGATTTTTATTTGAATATCAACTTGATCGCCTTTATTGAAACCGTGTTGGTGTAATAATTCTTTAGGGAGTGTTACACCGTACGAACTCCCAATTTGAGTAATTTTTCTAGAGTCATGAAATTCAAAAGTTGGTGAATTTTTAGGAATATCCATCAGGTAAGCCTCCGTTCTTATTGTAAGAACATTATAACATACTTATCAATAATTCTTGAGATAATGACTTTAAATAAAACATAATCATTTTACCGGCAGAATGACCTTGTTTGGTGTTAAACTAACTATAACAAGATTCATTGAAAGAGGGGATTGGGATGCCATTACAATTAGGATTAAAAGCGGGCGTTGATGATCGACAGATTGCTGATCGGCTACAATATCATCCAGATGTTTTCGAATTTCATTTAGTTGAACAAAACGTGACACCAGAAGGTTTGAAAGTGTTAAGGGATAAGATTCAATATGTCCGCCAACAGGGTGTTTTGCAGATTGTATTACATCATCCCATGAATTGGCAGAATCGGCATCTCGAATTATCAATGAGTGAAGTCGCTTCACCGGAACGTTATCGATTCTTGTGGCAAAGCACGCTCGATTTATTAGAATTAGCGCAAGCCGAATCAGTCCAATTGTTAGTTCACGGTTCATACGATGATCCGATTGAGGAATTGACGGCCGGTTACGCACATCTATGGGAAGCCAGTCAGGTCCTATTTAAACGTATGGATTACCTTCAAAAAATTGGTGGAAATAACATTGTTTTTGAAAATTCGATTTCGCCACTTTTCTATTACGGTAATCCGAATTTAGATCAAGCGATTTTTGCGAAGAACTACCGACTAGCGTTCGATATCAGTCATTGCTTTATTAAATTGCACGGCGATAATCAAGCGTTAATGCAGAGTTTGAAGACGCTAGGGCCCCATGTGCATCATTATCACATTGTTGATTCGATGGGTGGCTCGCACGATGGGTTACCGTTGGGCACTGGCAAAATCAATTGGGCTGGCGTATTACCGCTGTTAAACCCAGCAGCTAGTCGGATTTATGAAGTCCAACTGAAGGATCAAAATGACGCGCAAGAAATGATCGCTAGCCATGCTTATTTACAACAGATAGCGGATTCGCTTAAAGCTTAAGCGAGCAAAAGGCCCAATTCAGATTTGAATTGGGTCTTTTAAATGTTGCGCTGAAGTTAAATAATTGATTTAGATATTTTGATTGATAACGTGCTTGCACTCACAGTTTCTTGTGCTTAGCTTCTTCCGTCTAGCTACAAATCGAAAATCATGACTAAGTGCCGTCATAATTCCCGATTTTAGGCGATACTCAGAAGCTGACCAGCTCAGCCAGCACTCATTAACCTAATAGAATTCGATCCTGATCTACTCTAAAACCAAACAACGGATAAACGGTGTCTTGATAATTGACGTAGACGAAGTGTTGATAATAGTCTTTTTTATTCAGTAATAAACTAAATTCCCATTGTTTGAGCGGATGTTTCTTAGCCGCTTCTAAGTTGAAGCTTAGTTGTGGTTGGTCGTTAACGGTTGCTAGCGTGAAGTCGGCAATCGGCCAAACTTGGTGTTCACTATTTTCGAAGTAGATTGTGGCATTCTTCGGGGTATCGACGAGTAGTTGCAATAAATCAATCACACGCATTTGGGGACCTCCTAATGGCGTTTTTTATAATGAAAGGCTAATAATCCGTTGATCAGCAACCAAGTTATGGTGGATAGGATTAAGGCCATCATCCCAATCACGATTAATGGAATCGCGCCTTTCAACAATAAGTTGGTTAACGCTTGGGGCTGACCGATCAATTGGAGCCCAATCGTGATTAAGGTGACGATGATCACTGTGGCAATGGTGCCGGGAATCGTTCCCTTGAAATCGGCTCGTGATAGATCGAAACCGCCGACGGCAATCATCCCGCACAGGATTAACCAGATTAGAAAAGTAATCGGCGCAGTTGTCGTCAATAGTGTTTTGAACAACGGCCAAATTTGGTCGGCGTGCCAACTTGGATTAAAAGCAAACGTCATCCAAAGGGTAAAGGTCGGTCGGGCGAACAACCACGTTAAACCGAGAATGCTGATTGAGCAGCCAAAAATCGGGGCTAAACCAATCCACAGATTGCCAATCGTCGGCCAAATTTTACCGGTGCGATAAGTGTGGGTGACGTGACCGAGTGACCGGTCGGGATTATCGCGCAGGTTAAAATTAATCAGCTGCATCTCCGTAATTCGGTGGCCAAATAACAGACAAGCTAGGGCGTGACTGGATTCGTGAATGAAGACGCCTAATCCCCCAACGATGAGTTGAGCAGATTGGTGCCATTGTGCAAGGCGCTTTTTAGTAGCATGATTAATCAGCGTTAATAGGCCAGCAATTAAATAGGGAACGGCGATTAAAAGGCCGTTGTTAATTAAGATTAGTTTGATTAATTGGGGCCAGAAATTAGTGGTCGATTCGGTCATGAGCATTATTCCAATCATAAATTGAGTGGCTTAAGTTTACACCAAAACAAATTAAAAAGCCAAACGAATCAATTTAAGATTCGTTTGGCCTCAGAATTAGCGATTAAGCTTCTTGGTCATTGAAGATTGGTGTTTCAATGCGTTCAACGTATTTAGCGGCAATCGGCTTTTTGTAAAGTTGCACGTCATCTTTTTCGAACAGATTGGCAGTGGCAATTTTAGCCATCGCGGCTTTCACTTGATCGGCGCCTAAGTTTTCATCGACATAGCTTAAGCGGAGCACACGCGTTTTATCAGCACTATTCATAAAAACTAAATTTAATTGTTTCATTTAAAGAACCTCCTTAGGATGATTAAGCCAAGTAAACTGATTTGGTCGTGAGTTCGGCGGATAGGAATTGATCGTCTTGGTGTAAAGCGGCTAGTGCTTCGCCGACAGCTTGGATGGATTCCGCAGAAGCCGTTTCGGTTACCGCGTTAAAGCGGCGACGAAGTGTGTCCTCTGGGTAATCCTTATTTTGCATTTCGAAAGCGATACTTGATTTTAACCAATTTGTTTCCATGAGTGTCCCTCCTAATTTTTGTTGTAAGGTCACCGGTGAGTTGCTTACATAGATGAGTAATGCAAAAACGTGCTAAAATGGTAATTATTTTTGAAGAAACTTTTAAATAATTCTAAAAATTACTTAAATAATCATTATTGGGTGTACCAATTCAATAATTTTAGTTATAGTTATAATTAGACTTGAAAGTGAAGAGGGATTGTTATGAAAGAAGTTGTGATTGTCAGCGCCAAACGGACACCAATTGGTAAGTTTGGTGGACAGTTAGCGAGTTTAACCGCTGTTGAGTTGGGGACGATTGCGGCTAAAGCAGCAATCGAAATGGCTGGAATTTCAGCTGAACAAATTGACCAGGCTATTTTTGGCAATGTCTTACAGGCAGGCTCCGGTCAGAATGTCGCACGGCAAATTGCCCTAAAGAGCGGTTTACGGCAAAGTAGTACGGCGATGACGATTAATGAAGTCTGTGGTTCTGGTTTAAAGGCGCTCCGGTTAGCGCAAAGTGCGATTTTAATGGGCGATGCGGAGATTGTTTTAGTCGGCGGGACTGAAAGCATGTCAAACGCGCCTTATTTAAACACCGGGATGCGTTTCGGAACACAATTTGGTCATCAAACAGTGGTTGATAGTATTAGTAGCGAAGGCTTAAATGATGCGTTTAATCAACAACCGATGGGCATCACAGCGGAAAACGTGGCCGCTAAATATCAAGTGACGCGTCAGATGCAAGATGAATTTGCCTTAAACTCTCATCAAAAAGCGGCACATGCGACGACTGAAGGTTGGTTCGCCGATGAAATCGTCCCAGTGACGATTCAAACTCGGAAACAAACGATTGAAGTCACGCAAGATGAAGCTATTCGGCCGACGACCACTTTGGCAGCGATGGCTAAATTGCGGTCAGCCTTTCAAACTGATGGGACCGTCACGGCAGCCAATGCTTCAGGGATTAACGATGGTGCTTCGGCACTAATCGTGATGACCAAGGATAAGGCAGAAGCATTGGGGCTGGTTTATCAAGCAACCTTAGGCGCCTATCAAGAAGTCGGTATTGATCCCGATTATATGGGTGTTTCCCCAGTCACAGCGATTGAACAATTGTTAGCTAAGACGAATCAAACCAAAGACGCCATTGATTTATTTGAAATTAATGAGGCCTTTGCTGCTTCTAGTCTTGCGGTTCAACAAACGTTGGGCTTAGATTCAGCCAAAGTTAATATTGCTGGTGGCGCCGTGGCATTAGGCCATCCAATCGGGGCATCAGGTGCACGGATTATCACGACATTGATCAATCAATTGAAACGGACGCAACAAACAACTGGGATTGCCTCACTTTGTATTGGTGGTGGTCTCGGGATTGCTTATGAAATTCAATTAAACGAGGCTTGGTTAAATGACTGATCCTAAATTTTATCAATTAACGAGAACCGAACGCTTAGCATGGCTAGTCGCACACGAGCAATTATCGGCAGAAGACGCCGCTTTTCTAGCGCAACAACAACCGCTGTCAGACGAAATTGCGGGAAGCATGATTGAAAATCAAATCGGCCAATATCAGTTGCCGATTGGTGTCGTTCAAGATGTGGTGGTTAACGGCCAGACCTATCAAGTGCCAATGGTCGTCGAAGAACCATCGGTGATTGCTGCGGCCAATAACGCTGCTAAAATGGTCCGTTTGAATGGTGGTTTTCAGACCCACCAACAACAGCGGACGATGTTGGGCGAAGTCGTTTTAACCGATTTACCAGATTTGAAAGTTGCTCAAAATTGGGTCTTAGCGAATCAAGATTTATTAATGCAAATCGCCCAAGCAGCGCATCCATCGATTGTTAAACGCGGTGGCGGATTGCTGGCGATTAAGGTCACGGTGGTTGATCAAACCTTTTTGAAATTAGCATTAACGATTGATACGCAAGAAGCGATGGGTGCCAATATCGTCAACACCATTTGTGAAGCAATCGCGCGCGAAGTTCAAAATGATTTAGGGGGCACCATTCTGTTGAGTGTGCTGACTAACGCGGCGTTTGGCGCTGTGACGGTTGCAACTGTTACGCTTGACCCGGCCACTTTAGCGACTAAACAACTAGCGGGTAACGTTGTCGCTCAGCGAATTGTCCAAGCAACGCGCTTTGCGCAAGTTGATTTACCACGAGCAGCGACGCATAATAAAGGCATCATGAACGGTGTGGATGCCGTCGTTTTAGCGACGGGGAATGATTGGCGAGCCATTGAAGCTGGTGCGCATAGTTATGCCGCTCAATCTGGCCAGTATCAACCCTTGACCAGTTGGCAATTGGAGGCTGACGGTCGATTAGTGGGTCGGATTGAAATCCCGCTACCAATCGGGATGGTCGGCGGCTCAATCGGCATTTTACCGGCCGTGCAAGTCGCTCATCGCTTATTGAAGGTGACGAATGCTTGTGAATTAGCAGGCGTCATTGCAGCGATTGGCTTAGGCCAAAATTTGGCAGCCTTACGCGCTTTAGTCTCTGATGGCATTCAAAAGGGGCACATGGCATTGCAAGCCAAATCATTAGCCATTGCCGTGGGCGCGACTGAAACGGAAATTGAACCATTAGTGGCCCAGTTAGTCCAAGCAAAACATTTAAATACAGCAACCGCAACGGCCTTTTTAGCGCAGTTACGGCATAATAACGAATAGATAGGAAGTTAATGATGCAAATCGGAATTGATAAAATGGGGTTATTTACCCCGAATACTTATTTAGACCTCGTCATGTTAGCGAATGCGCGCGGCGTTGATCCTGATAAATTTACGATTGGGATTGGTCAAGATCAAATGGCGATTGCACCACTTAGTCAAGATTCAGTGACGATGGGGGTCAATGCCGCATTAGACCTGCTTGGCGGTGAGAATCGCGATAATATTTCGTTATTGGTTTTAGGGACTGAATCTGGCATCGATCAATCGAAAGCTGGTGCCCTTTATATCCAACGCTTGCTCGGTCTTCAAAACGCTCGGGCTTTTGAAATTAAGGAAGCGTGTTATGGCGCAACGGCGGGGTTGATGACCGCGTATGATTATGTGACGACTCACCCGGATCAAAAAGCGTTGGTGATTGGTTCCGATATCGCACGTTACGGATTAGAAACACCCGGTGAAGTCACGCAAGGTGCCGGAGCGGTTGCAATGTTAATCAGTGCGCAACCCCGATTAATGGTTCTAGAACCGCAAACAACGGTGCACAGTGCGGACGTTCAAGATTTTTGGCGGCCTAACTATTCCAAAGAAGCTTTTGCACGTGGTAAATATTCGACGGAACAATACATTGATTTCTTCCAGAAAACTTGGGCGGATTATCGCAATACAACCGACCGGACGATTGCCGATTTTAAAGCACTTTGTTTCCATTTACCTTACACGAAGATGGGCTTAAAGGCGCTACGAACGATTTTACCAGAAGCCACTGAAGCACAGCAGGCTGACTTGTTAGCGCGTTATCAAGAAAGTACGTTGTATAGCCGCCAAATCGGGAATATCTATACCGGTTCATTATATCTAGGCTTAATGTCACTTCTAGAACAATCACAACAATTGCAAGCCGGTGATCGGATTGGCTTATTTAGTTACGGTTCAGGTGCAATTAGTGAATTCTTTACGGCTATTTTGCAACCTAATTTTGAAGCCCAATTGGCTGTTCAGAAACATGCTGATCTATTAGCCAAACGCCAGCAATTAACGATGGCCGAATACGAAACCCAATTCCAAACGGAACTACCAGAAGACGGCAGCACCTTTGAAATCGACCTAACAGTCGACCCCTCACCAGTCGTCCTAACAGGAATGAAGGAACATGAAAGAATATACGAAGTGCTGACTCAAGCGGTTAAACCTTGAGCATAACCTAAGAAGGACAATTATGGTGAACTGACCATGATTGCCCTTCTGTCGTTAGGCGGAAAGGTTTGCTTGAGAAGCACGTTAAAGAAGAAGTGCTTTGAGTTGCGGTCAGCAACTGAGTATAGCCTAGATTAGTGAATTATGACCGGGATTTGGTCATAGTTTGCTAATCGTAGCTAGGCGGAAGAAGTTAGCTCAGAAGCACGTTAAGATCGAAGTGCTGACTCAAGTTGATTAGGCTTTGAGGATTAACCTAGAACTGGGTGTTATGAGTGGTTTTTACTCATAATGACCAGTTCGTAGTTAACTGGAAAAGGCTACTTGAGAAGCACGTTATAAAAGTCGTTAAAAAAATTAGTTTAACCATTTAATTAATAAATAAAGAACAGTCTCTAAATACTGTAATAGCGGTATTCAGAGGCTGATTTTTTAGAATAAAATTCTTTTTAAAATTTATGAGCGTTTAAGTTGTAACCGATTACATAAGGTGGTATATTAAGGGTGTAGAAAGATAGCTTGGTTGGTTAAAGTAAATCAAGTTAGCTTTAAAGTAATAGCAGTTGATTGATAACAATCAGCTGTCGTACCATAGATAGATATTTGGTAAATGATCAAGAACAATTGATACGGAAAAGAGTTTGTAAGGGAGTGGGCCCAGTGCCAACTTAAGTGCAACACGCTAGAAGTATAAATCATCATCAAATATATCGGAGGCTGATGTCCGTCACAGTATATCACTCAGGTAGTAAACGCAACGTTAATCGTAATCGCTGAAGCTGTATAGCAGGGTCATTAGACCAAATCAGATCGGATTATTCGATAACAGTAGGCTAGATGAACGATTAATTACAATTGAATAGCATATAGATTGAGGTGTAAGTATTAAGAATTCGAAACAGCGACATCAGTGTCACACCAAGCTATTTTCTACAACGTAGGGGAATTCAAGTGAACGATAACTTGAATTCCTTTTTTGATGTTAAAAAATCCAGACCCGCAATTGATTACTGTGGTCTGGACGATTTATTATTTAATGAGTTTGTTCTTGAATGGCTTTAATTAAAGCATCGGTTGAATTGACAATCGCCCCGTTGCTCTTGATTAAGCCGACGGTATAGAGGTTTAGATAGTGGAATTGGTTCTCAGCGATTTGTTGTAAGGCCGCAATTTTTTGAGTATTAGTCGCGCCTTGTTGACGGCTGTCGGTGTAAAGACCGATGATTGGAATCTGTTTTGCAAAAGCGACCCCGATTTCACTGGCGACCCCGACGTCAATTGTTGGACCATCGAGAATCGCAATCACTAAATCGCTAGCGGTTAGTTGTTCCGTATCCGCCTGGGCGATCATTTCGGCATTGGCGTAGGCGTTCTTATCGTTAATTGCCGCATTTTCTTGTGGGAGATAAATTGATAAAGTCGGGTCGGCTTGACGTAACTCAGCGACTAAGCGGGCATTGTATTCAAAATCGGCTTGTGAGAATAAAGCATTCGCAAAATAAATTTTCATAAAATCATCCTCCATTTAACTGGTTTAATTGTACCAAAGATGGTCGCTAGTGCGGTACAATTAAGGTATTAATTTTTTTGGAGGGTTCTTTAATGAATGGGACAACGCAAAAAGTGACGTTTAAAAAGGCGTTACGTGATTATTTTAAAGGTTATTTTGATTTTGTCGGTCAAACGACGCGGAGCGGTTATTGGTGGGTCATGCTGATTCTATTAATCATTTGGTTCATTCCTTTCTTTTACTTGATGGGCCGCTTAGTAATGGCGATGATGCTGAAAATGAGTTTACCGCAAACCAGCAGTATTGGATTACTATTAATTTTTGCAGTTTTAACGATTGCATTAGTGATTCCCACATTAGCGATGAGCATGCGTCGTTATCGAGATGTTGGTTTAAACGGACGGGGCGTCGTTGTACTGTGGCTCTTTAACACATTGGCATCACGTGCTAGTCAGGGGTTACAAGTGCGCTCATGGTCGTTGATCGCGGCTTTAATCGGGGTTTTCTTGTTTGTCGTTTCAGTTTTAAAAACCGATTCACTAATCACGAAGAGCGATAATCCGTTGGTGACTTTCTTTTTACGGAAAAAATAGCACAAAAATAACGACCTACAAAAGGTCGTTATTTTTATTGCTCTATTTTAACGTTAATGTCACGACTGCTTCAACGCGGGCCGTTTGGGGGAACATATCCAATGGTTGGATTTGTTCAACCTGGTATCGGGTTGTGAGTTGTTTTAAATCACGGGCTAAGGTTGATGGGTTACATGAAACGTAAACAAACTTAGCGGGGAGACTTAATAAAATCGCATCGATTAATTGTTGATCCAAACCAGTACGAGGGGGATCAACAACCAAAGCGGTTGGTTGGAAACCATCGTCTAACCATTGTGGTAAGAGTTCTTCAGCAGCCCCAACGAAATATTCAGTGTTTTCAATCTGATTAATAGCTGCGTTGTGTTTCGCGGCTTCGATTGAATCCGGAATCGTATCCATCCCGCGGACTTCGGCGACTTGGTTAGCCAAACTTAAACCGATTGTACCGACACCACAATAAGCATCGACTAAGCGATCATTGCTGTTTAAATCGAGTGCATCTTCGACCATTTCGTACATCTTGGCCGTTTGTTTGGGATTTAATTGGAAGAAAGCCCGCGCCGTTAGTTCGAAATGAATACCGTTTAAGGTTTCAGTAATCGTTTCTTGGCCGGTTAGATGAATTGTTTCATCGCCCCAAACCATGACGGTTTTACCTTTGTTAACGTTTTGCATGATCGAAACGACTTCGGGTAATTGTTCTTGAATCGCGGTGATTAAGGCTTGTTTTTTAGGGAGTTTTTGCGAATTGGTAATCAACGTTAATTGCGCTTGACCGGTTTCGAAGGATTCACGAACAACGATTGTTTTCAAAATACCAGCGTTGTGTTGTTCATCATAAACGGGAATCCCGAGTGCTTCGACTAATTTAAGGACGGTGCGGATAATGTGCATCGTTAGGTCGGTTTGCGTTGCAAATTCAGGTAAGTCGATTAAAGTATGGCTACTTGGTGCGTAGAGACCAGCTGCTAGCTTGCCGTCGATTTCACGCACTTGGAATTGGGCTTTATTACGATAATGCCAAGGATTGGCCATCCCGACCGTTTCAGTAATGTGGTATTGGGCGTAACCGTGGGGCTTGAATTTTTCGAGGGCTTGAACGACCACGTCTTTTTTGAAGGCTAATTGGCAGGGTAGTTGAGATGTTCCAGTTCAATGCCGCCGACTTGACCGTAAGTCGCGTCTTTGGGTTCAACGCGGTTGGGTGCCATTTTACGGATTTTATGCACCTTAGCATCGATGAAACGGGGGGCCACGTTGGTGACTTCGGCCACGACGACTTCTTCAGGTAGGGCACCGGGGATGAAAACAATCTTGCGTTTGTAATAACCGATCCCTTCACCGTTAATACCGATTCGTTTAATCGTCAATGGAAAACGTTGACCGGCTGCGACTTCATTGTTGGTTGTTGGTTGTGGCATTTAATTAGCTCCTATGATTTGAATTGAATGACTTCTATTATAACAGCTTTAAACGCGTAGGCGGCATTTTTTGTCGGATTTTCGCATTTATGCTATGCTACAATCAGTAAATTAAAAGGAGTACATCAATGAATTTTTTAGAACGAAATCAATTTTTAATCGCGATGGTCGTGGTTTTAGCTATCGGGGTCTATGCTTTTCAAGAAAAAGATTTAATGATGATTATTTTGACGTTAATCTTGGCAGTCGTCGTGATTGGCTTCAAGATTTATTTAAACGTTAAAGCAACCCGCCAAAACAAGAAATAGGAGTGGCCTATGCCTAAAATCACTAAAATTTCGTCACAAAAACAAAAAGGGCGCTACAACATTTTTATCGATGAGGCCTTTGCATTTGGCGTCACTGAAAGTGTCCTGATTAAATATCGCTTGGCTAAGGGACTCGAAATGGATGCCACCTTACAACGCGATATTCAAAAAGACGACGATGACGCTAAAGCTTATCAATTAGCGCTGAATTATTTAAGTCGGCAATTACGGACTGAAAAAGAATTGCGGCAATATTTACAGGAACACGAAATTACGCCGGATGGCATTGAACATAGTCTGGCTAAATTACGGGAACTGCATTACATCGATGATCAAGATTATGCCGATAGTTATGTGCGAACCGTTATGCACACGGGCGATAAAGGGCCGAAAGTCATTCGCCAAAAGCTGATTCAAAAAGGGGTCAAGGGGCCACAAATCGATCAAGCTTTAACCCTTTATACCACTGATGATCGGGCCGAAGTCGGTTTAGCGGCCGCTCAGAAGCTGGCTAAGAAATACCGCCATTCCTCCTTTTTTGAACAACAACAAAAGATTAAACAGGGTTTAATGCAAAAAGGCTTCTCTGGGGATGATTTAAGTCTGATTATCGAGCTTTAGCTTTAGAAGCTGATCCGGACGATGAGGAGGACGCACTAAAGACGCTTGGTCTCAAAAAATGGCGTCGGTACCGACTACTCGAACCACAAGAACGACGGATGAAGATGCAACAAGCACTTTATCGGAAGGGATTCAATATTGATGCCATCAACCGATTCATTGACGAACAAGCCTTATCAGATGACGACTAGCGAGATTCAAGCGTTTCAAACAACTTTTATGGCGTGGTATGACGTTCATCGTCGGGAGTTACCTTGGCGGTTGAATCAAGAACCGTATCGGGTCTGGTTGTCGGAAATTATGTTACAACAAACCCAAGTCCAAACGGTGATTCCGTATTATGAACGTTTTTTAGCGACTTTTCCAACCGTAGTCGATTTAGCGGCTGCGCCAGAAGAGTTACTTTTGAAAACGTGGGAGGGGCTCGGCTATTATTCGCGGGCTCGCAATTTACAAAAAGCAGCGCGCCAGATTGTTGATGATTATCAAGGTCAATGGCCGCAAACATCCGTTGAGTTAGAAAAATTGGCGGGGATTGGCCCCTATACCGCCGGCGCGATTGCCAGTATTTGTTTTGGTGAAGTCGTGCCAGCAATTGATGGCAATGCGTTTCGGGTCTTCAGTCGACTATTAAAGATTGATGCCGACATCGCTAATCCGAAGAATCGTCAAATTTTTTATGACGCCATTTTACCGTTAATACCGCAGGACCGGCCGGGCGATTTCAATCAAGCGGTCATGGATTTTGGTTCACAAGTTTGCACCGCTAAGAATCCGACGGTTGGTGAGACGGATTTAGCACCTTTTTTTAGAAGTTATCAAGACGGAACGTTACTCGATTATCCGGTTAAGACTAAAAAGCAACGGCCTAAACCAGTCGCGTTAATGGCGGTGATTATTCAGTCACCGCAGGGCGTTTTATTACAGAAACGACCGAGTACGGGGTTATTGGCGAATTTAACCACCTATCCATTAGTCGTGCCGGCTGATATTTTACCGGAAGATGAAGTCCTGACGCCAGAAGAAATCTTGACCTATATTGAACGCTACTTTCAGGAGACTTATGCAATCACGTTGCAACAATTACGGCCCACTAATCTGAAACCAGTTGTCCACACCTTTACCCACTTAAAGTGGACGATTGAATTATTACAAGCAGAATTAGTGGCTGATGTTGATTTGGCCTTTTTCCCAGGACAATGGTATTCAGAGGACGCTTTACAGATGGTTGCGTTACCGACCGTTCAAAAGAAATTAATGGCGCGCATTAAGACCAATTAACGGTAGAAAGTTTTAGGTATATTAAGCAGACTTTGCTATAATGATAGGTGATTATGAATCATAACCTTGGAAAGCTGGGTTGCGCGATGAATGTTCCTAAAGAAGGCGACTATATAGCGATTCAAAGTTATAAACACGATGGGAGTTTACACCGGACATGGCGGGATACGATGGTTTTAAAAACCAGCGAGAACGCGGTGATTGGTTGTAACGATCATACCTTAGTTACAGAATCAGACGGCAGAAAGTGGGTTACTCGGGAGCCGGCACTTATTTATTTCCACAAAAAGTATTGGTTTAACGTTGTGGCTATGATTCGCGAAGGCGGCGTTTCGTATTACTGCAATTTGGCATCACCGAATGTCTTAGATCAAGAAGCTTTGAAATACATTGATTATGATCTAGATGTGAAGGTTTTTCCAAATGGTGAGAAACGCTTGTTGGATGTTGATGAATACGAAGCGCACAGCGCCAAGTGGCATTACTCTGCCGAGACTGATCGGATATTGAAAGCCAATGTCAAAATTTTGGTTGATTGGATCAACACTGGTAAGGGACCTTTTTCAAAGGAATATATTGATATTTGGTATAACCGTTACCAGGAGTTATCGCACCACCGTTAGAACCCTATTTAGTCTTATCCAAACAAAAATAACCTCCGCAAAAGCGGGGGTTATTTTTTGTGGGGAAGTTGAGCGCGCTAACCCAAGTAGTCCTTTTCTGGTTAATACTCAAATCCTAATCAAATTGAGTCAGACACTTCAATCGTAACGTGCTTGCACTCACAGCTTCCTGTGCTTAGCTACGTTTCGCAAACAAAGGCATAACCCGCCTTTATTCACGGAACTAGGCTAATGCTCAGAAGCTACCCGTGAGTTCAGCACTTCGATCATAACGTGCTTCTACCGATAAGTTTTTGTGCTTAGCTACGTCTGGCAAACAAAGTCCATAGACCGGACTTTATTCACCAGACTAGGCTAATGCTCAAAACTGGACCATCGGTAGTTAGCACTTCTTTGATAACGTGCTAACTCAAGTAGCCTTTTCCGGTTAACTACAAAATCAGCGTTATGATTCAGAGTACAAATCATAACGCTGATTTTTAGGTTAATCCTCAAAGCCTGACCAACTTGAGTTAGACACTTCAATCATAACGTGCTATCTCAAGCAAGCCTTTCCGCTTAACTACAGAAGGACAATCATGGTCAGTTCACCATAATTGTCCTTCTTAGGTTATGCTCAAGGCTTAATCGCTTGAGTTCAGCACTTCGGTCAATAACGTGCTTCTACCGATAAGTTTCTGTGCTTAGCTACGTCTGGCAAACAAAGTCCATAAACCGGACTTTATTCACCAGACTAGGCTAATGCTCAAAACTTGACCATCGGTAGTTAGCACTTAATCGTTTTCTACCGATGTGTCTTGTTGGATTGTTAAGTCGTTGAAGCCTATGCTGAAGCCAATTGTGACTGAGATGAACAGGGCGGCGACGCACCAACCTAGGAATGATCCGGAGATGAAGGGGAGTGGTAGGAAATGGCGAATTAAGTACGTGCCGACGCAAAAGAGCACGAAATCGATGATGAAAGTGCCGATTTTTTTGAAAGTCGAATCACCAATCAAGAAAAGCGCGGTTAATTTTTTAAGGATTAAACTGGGCGTTAAATCGTTGATGATGGTTAAAGGGCGTTCGACGGGCATTTTAACAAAATATAGTAGGATACTAGCAACGATGCCACCAAAAATGGTGCGATCCCATGTGTTGCTGTGGATGACCAAACTATCATACGCGATGGCGGCAATCATAATGGTTAGTAGATAGGGAATCATTAGAAAAAATAGATTAATTAAGATTGATTTTTGTTTCGACATATTAATGACCTCACTTTAGACGTTTATTATAAGCTATTTGAGTCGTTTTTAAAAGACTTGGCCATTTCTTGGTGCTCAATTCCAGCCTCGACAAATGTTGGCGTGGCGGTCGCGTGAAAGCCTAATTTCTGATAGAACGGTAAGGCAGTTAGTTGCGCGTTTAAGATAAGTGATTGTTTACCGACTTTTTCGGCGAAGTCGGCCGCGGACTGCATTAATAATTGGCCATAACCACGATGCCGGGCCGTTTTGGCGACAGCCACGCGTTGAACGTGATAGGCGTGCCCTTCATCAATCAAACGTAAAGTGGCGACTGGTTGCCCTTGATCGTAGCCGACAAAATAGCGGGCTTGATTCTCAAAGGCATCAATTTCAAGTTCGGCGGGGACTTGTTGTTCCACCACAAAAACGGTTTGACGGATGTTTAATGCGTCTCGATAGGTAGGACTTGATAAATCAGTTGTCTGCTTGATGTCCATAAAAATTAACCCCCTGTTGTTAATCATGTTAGTTTGAATTAAAATTTGGTACAATGAAAATAATATTGGCATCATCATAGCATAAAATGTTATGGATTTCGAGAACGCCAACTGTGAAGGAGAATGTTATGTTTGATCGTTTACGTCATTCAAAATTAATGTTTTGGTCAATTGAACTTTTAATCGTCGCTGTGTTGATTTTCGTCTGTACGAAGATTAGTTTTCTATTTGATCCAATTGGGACTTTTATCTCAACGTTATTTGGCCCGATTATTGGGGCGGGATTATTGTTCTACTTGTTTAATCCGCTCATCAAATTGTTAGGTAAGTTAAAGGTGTCGCGTAATTGGGCGATTGCCATTATCTTTATCGTCTTTTTTGGCGGGATCATCTTTATCGTGGCCACGGTCATCCCGAATCTCGTTAATCAAGTCGCTCAGTTAGTGACGAATTTACCAGATTTTGCTAAAAAGCTACAAGAGTTGGGTAATGATTTGGTTCAAAATCCGCACCTTAAAAATATTGATTTTAATAAGTACATCAATCAACTCGATTTAAAACCGGGTAAGATTGCTGAAAACATCATGAAGAGTTTTACGAGTAGTTTTGGTAGTATGATTGGTGCCATTACTAGCGTCACAATCGGCGTTTTCACAGTGCCAATTATGCTCTTTTATATGTTAAAAGATGGTCACCATTTAGTACCAACCATCCAAAAAATGTTGCCCGAACGCTACAATCAACAGGTCGCTGATTTATTACGTAAGATGGGGGCCACAATTTCAGCTTATATCGGTGGACAAGCGCTTGAATGTTTA
The DNA here is from genome assembly GCF_000615805.1 of Latilactobacillus fuchuensis DSM 14340 = JCM 11249. GTDB lineage: Bacteria > Bacillota > Bacilli > Lactobacillales > Lactobacillaceae > Latilactobacillus > Latilactobacillus fuchuensis. Next base: position 26,268 of record NZ_BAMJ01000018.1, on the reverse strand, counting down.
TTCGTCGGCGTCTTTACGTTTATTGGTTATTTAATGATTGGCATGCCATACGCGTATCTACTCGGATTTATTGCCGGTGTTTCCAACATCATCCCCTATTTAGGACCTATATCGGGATTGCGCCAGCGTTGATTATTGGCTTATCAATCTCGATTCCCAAGACGATCATGGTAATCGTGGTTGTTGTGATTGTGCAACAAATTGACGGAAATCTAATTTATCCAAACGTCATTGGTCGCTCACTTGATATTCATCCGTTGACGATTATTATTTTGTTATTAGTTGCGGGCAATATTTACGGGATTTTAGGCATGATTTTAGCGATTCCGTTTTATGCGGTGACTAAAACGGTCGTTGTTTATCTATATGATATTAATCAATTACGAAATAAAGCAAAAGATGCCAGTAAACTGTAGCCGGTATTGAATTTCTAAAATTGACTATGCTATACTGCATACTAGGTCCTTTGTGACTTATATAAATTTGTAAAATGAAAGGTAGTGGATGTGCCGATGAATCCTGACCCTGGAAGTTCGATTTGGGGACAGTTACTGTTGATCCTGATTTTAACGTTAATCAATGCTTTTTTTGCGGCAGCGGAGATTGCGGTTGTTTCACTAAGTCGCACCAAGCTGGAGAATCAAGCCGAAAATGGAGATAAGAAGGCCAAGTTATTATTGGATGTGTTAAACCATTCCAACCATTTCTTAGCGACCATTCAAGTCGCGATTACGTTCGCTGGTTTCTTATCATCAGCGAGTGCTGCCACGACGATTGCGAGCAAACTAGCACCGCTATTAGGGGATGCTGCTTGGACGCATGAAGCGTCAGTTGTGATTGTGACGATTATCTTGTCCTATTTCTCACTCGTGTTTGGTGAACTTTATCCAAAACAAGTCGCCTTACACCGGGCGGAAGTGATTGCCAAAATGGCCGTGCAACCGATTCGATTGGTGGGGGTCTTATTACGACCGTTTGTCTGGTTATTATCGATGTCAACCAATCTGTTGATGAAATTAACACCGATTGATTTCTCCGAGACCAAACCGCAATTTACCCGTGAAGAAATGGTCCACATGATTGAATCGAGTAAGAGTGCTGGTGTATTAGAATCAGACGAATATGAGATGCTAGAAGGGATTATTAGCTTGAATAAGAAGATGGCCCGTGAAGTCATGGTGCCTAGAACCGATGCGTTTATGGTCGATATTCAAGATGATGATAATCAAAATATTGATGCCATTTTAGCGCAACCATTTTCAAGGATTCCCGTTTATCGTGAAGATAAGGATCAAGTGATTGGGATTGTGCACATCAAGAACCTATTAAAAGAAGCGCGGCAAACCGGTTTCCAAAGTATGCAAATCGAAACGGTGATGCAGGCGCCATTATTCGTACCCGAAACAATTACGATTGATGATTTATTATTTGAAATGAAAAAAACGCAACAACAAATGGCCATTTTGTTCGATGAATATGGTGGTGTGGTTGGGTTAGCAACGATTGAAGATTTACTTGAAGAGATTGTCGGCGAAATTGATGATGAATCTGATCAAGCTGAAAAACTCTATCAAAAAATTGATGAACACCATTATTCAGTGATGGGTCGGATGCCAATTGATGATTTTAATGATGCTTTTGGCACCGATATTCAAGTGACCGATGTCGATACGATTGCTGGTTTTGTAATTACTGAGATTGGCGCGATTCCAGTCAGCGGTCATCCCGAATCGATTGATTTACCAAACGGACTGACTTTAACGACTGGGACCGTAGCGGGTTCACGATTAATCGATTTAAAATTAAAGCTGCCCGAACAGACTGAATCGGAAACACTCGTTTAGTTGTTGTAATAATTAAAAAGATTGAAGCCAACCAGGTTATTGAATCCAATAGGGATACGTGGCCTGGTTGTTTTAGGCCTAAGTGGCTGACTTATTTTTGGCACAAAAGAAAGGACTCAGTAATGACACCAACAGAATTAACAACAGCGGTGCAACGTCGCCGTACTTTCGCAATTATTTCACATCCCGATGCCGGGAAAACAACGATTACCGAACAATTACTTTTATTCGGGGGCGTGATTCGGCAAGCCGGAACCGTTAAAGGTAAAAAGAGTGGTCAGTTCGCCAAATCCGATTGGATGGAAATTGAAAAACAACGTGGGATTTCGGTCACGAGTTCTGTCATGCAATTCGACTATGCCGGTAAACGGATTAATATTTTGGACACCCCAGGGCATGAAGATTTCTCCGAAGATACTTATCGGACGTTGATGGCTGTTGATGCGGCTGTCATGGTGATTGATTCTGCTAAAGGGATTGAACCCCAGACTAAGAAGTTATTTAAGGTCTGCAAAATGCGTGGGATTCCAATCTTTACGTTCATGAATAAATTAGATCGAGATGGTCGCGAACCCCTCGATTTAATCGCTGAACTGGAAGAATTATTGGATATCGAAGGTTGTGCGATGAACTGGCCAATCGGGATGGGTAAAGATTTACGTGGTCTTTACGATATTACTAAGAAGCGGATTGAACTTTACCGGCCTACAGATGTTGAAGAACCCTATTTAGCATTAGATGAAGCTGGTCGCATTGCTGGTGACAACCCGTTAAAAGAAGATTCAGTGTACACCCAAGCGCTTGATGACATCGAATTAATCGGTGAAGCAGGGAATGCTTATGATCCCGCTAAGATTGCGACTGGGGACCAAACACCAATCTTCTTCGGTTCAGCTTTGACTAATTTTGGGGTCAAGACTTTCTTAGAATCATTTGTCGATATGGCCCCTCAACCAGAAGCGCATCTGACCCAAGAAGCGACTGAAATCACACCGACTTCGCCTGATTTTTCAGGTTTTATCTTTAAGATTCAAGCCAATATGAACCCGGCTCATCGGGATCGAATTGCGTTTGTCCGAATTTGTTCCGGCGAATTCCAACGGGGCATCGATATTACGCTAACACGGACTGGTAAAAAGATGCGTTTAAATAATTCAACCGAATTTATGGCTGATACGCGTGAACAAGTTACGAGTGCCGTAGCTGGTGATATCGTTGGGTTGTATGATACGGGGAATTTCCAAATTGGGGATACCATTTACGCGGGTAAAGAGGCGATCTCATTTGAAAAATTACCACAATTTACACCAGAACTCTTTATGCGCGTCACGGCTAAAAACGTTATGAAACAGAAGTCATTCCATAAGGGGATTCAACAACTGGTTCAAGAAGGCGCCATCCAGTTGTATAAGACTTATACAACCGGCGACTATATTTTAGGCGCAGTCGGTCAACTACAATTTGAAGTCTTCCAATACCGGATGCAACACGAATATAATTCAGAAGTCATCATGGAACCAATCGGCTCAAGAACGGCTCGTTGGATTAATCCAGATCAATTAGACGAAAAGATGTCATCATCCCGTAATCTATTGGTCAAAGACATCAACGACGCACCATTGTTCCTATTCGAAAATAAATTTGCAGAACGCTGGTTTGCAGACAAGTACCCAGAAGTAGAATTAACAGCAAAACTATAGAAGTGCTGGCTGAACTGGTCAGCTTCTGAGTATAGCCTAAAATCAGGAATTATGACGGTCTTAGTCATGATACCTGATTTGTAGCTAGACGGAAGAAGCTAGTTCAGAAGCACGTTAAAGATAGAAGTGCGAATTCTCACGGGAGCTTCTGAGCATTAGCCTAGTCTGGTGAATAAAGTCTGGGTTATGGACTTTGTTTGCCAGACGTCGCTAAGCACAGGAAGCTGTGAGAATGAGCACGTTAAGGATAGAAGTGCTGACTCAAGTTGGTTAGGCTTTGAGGATTAACCTAGAATCGGGTGTTATGAGTGTTTTTTACTCATGATACCCGATTCGTAGTTAACCGGAAAAGGCTACTTGAGAAAGCACGTTAAGGATAGAAGTGCTATTTCAAGCGGTTAAACCTTGAGCATAACCTAAGAAGGGCAATTATGGTGAACTGACCATGATTGCCCTTCTGTAGTTAAGCGGAAAGGTTTGCTTGAGATAGCATGATCTAAAAAAGAAGGATTGTGACATAAGTCGTATTCTGATATTAAACGAACATTATTTTTTTGACACGCGCCAGAACTCATCAATTTCCGTTCAAATCAAAAAGTCGTCTATCCTTGTTGGGATAGGCGACTTTTCAAATTGATACTCAGTTGATAACCGAGTTCTGTCACAGCTTGTGTTTTTGATACGCTGAGTTTAAACCTCATCAACCGTGACTAATGATGCGAGAATCCAATAATGATTGCTGAGTTCATACCAACGACTGTGATTATCTAAAATAACGACTTGAATCAGATTAACAGCTCGTTGTTCTTGCAGTTGACACCGAACCGGGCCAATATAAGGTGCTTGCCATAAAGTGACAGTCGAGCCTAAGATATGGCCTTGGAGCGTGACATCTTCAGCCGTAATGGTTTGATAATCGAGATTAAACTGTGGTGGCACTTGGTAAGTTTGTTTGAGATAGGGATTGGTGGCTAATAATTCATGTTCAGTCGGTAAAATCCAATACCCACCTAAGTTATACCAACACGTGCCGGCCGTCGTTGTGGCGGTCCCAAAGAGCCGCCAGATTGAATGTTTGGGTAACTGAGTCGTTAGCTTGGTTTCTTGACTGGGCTTTTCATAAACCGGTGTACTGGCTAATAATTGGATGTAGCGGACGTCGTTAGTGTCGGCGTATTTTAAATTTAAGGGATCATATTCAAAAACAACGGTTTGGGTTTTTTCTTGAAAATGACCCGTTTGGTTAGCGGAAACGTGTTGCACGAAATTGACGCCGCCGTCAAACGGTTTGGCTTGATAAGGTTCATTTAGGGCACCGCGTAATAGTTGTGGTTTGACTAAGGGGCCACCATCGAGATTACGATGAATGACAAAAACGGGCGCTGCCATTTTAGGTAAATAAGTTAACCAGATTGTAATCGGCGATTGATCGAAATTTTGTTGTAAGTTATGAATGTTGGCTAAATAATAACCCGTAAATTTTAACCAAGGGAGATGAATCGCAGTGTGCTCGTTCCCGGTTAAATTAATGGGGGAGCGTAGCGGTTGATTATGTTCATCTAAATAATGGATTGTTGCATGGCAAATTTTAGGTTGGGGCGCGACTGCAATCGGTGTTGATGGTTGCTCAGGGACGTCAAAAAAATCATCGTTAACGGGTTGGTCAACGGATGAGGTGGTGGGTTCTGGCCGAGTTGCTTGGACTGGCTGTTGATGAACGACCGGTTTCGGTCGTTTTTTAAATAACGATTGAAGCAAACTAATTAGATTCATAAGAACTCCTTGTAAAACGTTATTCATTATTAACAGTCTATCATAATTTTACGAAATAAGACGTGATAAACAGTAGGAATTCGAGATAAATGTAGTAGGTTAACCATAAGTCATAAAATGGCACACAAAAACGAGGTCGTGACATAAGTCTTAGCAGTCTGATATTAGGTCAATATTCTTCTTCGACGCGCGCCAGAACTCATCAATTTCCGTTTAAATCAAATAAGGTGGTTACCCTTAGTTCGGGATAACCACCTTATTCAACTTGATACTCAATTGATAACCGAGTTCTGTCACAGCTTGTTTTGACTAGCTATGCTGACGTTAAAGATGGGGTTGGAATTGTAATTTCAACGAGTTGCCCATCATTCAAAATTGTTAAGTCGTCACTGCTGGCAGTTCGGTTCGCTAATTTTTCGAGAACAAAATCAATTTCATTTTGTTGGACATTGCGCACCTTATTTTCTATAAGAATTTCGGATGACTTTGAAGAACGAGTATAAAGTACGGTTGTTTTACCAAGAGAATAAACCTTAACGTAATCTGCTGCAGTCGTTGCTAATTGTTGTGCAACGAGCCGTTTATATGAATTTGTAATATTAACTAATCGCATTTAAATCACTCCTTAATCTTTAAGTCTTAACCTTAGTATAGCTGAAAACGCTTCATTTAGCATGTGTTTAGTATTAAATATGAAGTATTTTTAACCGTTTCTTAAAGAAATTACCATTTAGATTAGACCGTGGCAGTTGGCACTTCTGTAATTTGAATGTGATCATTCGTCAGTTGTGCGACCAATTGTTTGTGATCGGGATGGTCTAAATAATAATCGGCAACTCGGTCTTCAATTTGTTCTTGAATCACTCGACGGAGTGGCCGCGCCCCCATTTCGGGATTATAACCGAGATCGACTAAGCGCGTTTTAACCGCATCCGTGACGTCGATGTGGAGTCCTTGGTCGGCAATCATACCGTTTGTTTCGTTAATCATGAGCGACACAATCTTTAACAGGCTTTCTTTACTTAAAGCTTGGAATTCGATGATGTCGTCAAAGCGGTTTAAAAATTCTGGTTTAAAGTAATTTTGAAGTTGATTCAAAATTGAATGGGTTTGGCCAGATGCCGCGGCCCCAAAACCAACGTTGGCTTCGGCATCGGTTTGACCCGCGTTGGAAGTCATGATAATAATCGTATCTTTAAAGCTGACGGTACGGCCTTGTGAATCGGTTAAACGACCATCATCCAAAATTTGGAGGAACATGTGCATCACGTCTGGATGGGCTTTTTCAATTTCATCTAATAACACTAAACTATACGGATTACGCCGAACTTGTTCCGTCAATTGACCAGCTTCTTCATAGCCGACGTAGCCAGGCGGTGAACCAATCAGTTTTGAGACACTGAATTTCTCCATGTATTCACTCATATCAAAGCGAATCATTGAATCTGGACTGCCAAAAAGTTCTTGAGCAATCTGTTTCGCTAATTCGGTTTTGCCGACTCCGGTTGGACCGACGAAGAGGAAGGAGCCAATTGGGCGACCAGACTTATTAAAACCAATCCGATTACGGCGAATCGAACGGGCGACTTTATCGACTGCAGAGTCTTGACCAATGACGTGACTTTCTAAATCTGTTGCTAGATTTTTCAGTTGTGCTTGTTCCTGGGCTTTCAATTCACCAACGGGGATATGCGTCTTTTCTTCAACAATTTTTTCCATATCTTTTTCAGTAATTGTCGGTTCCTGTGATTCATCAGGGCTGTCTGTGTCGCGCATTTTAGTCAGTTTATTAACTTGATCGCGATAGAAGGCGGCCTTTTCGTAGTCTTCTTCTTTGAGCGCCGTTTGTTTGGCGACCTCAGCTGTTTTAATCTTATCTTCCAAGACTTTAGGATCCACGACAGTAATCGTTAAATTCTTTTTGGAACCAGCCTCATCCAATAAATCAATGGCCTTATCGGGTAAAAAGCGGTCTTGGATGTAGCGGTTAGAAAGCATTGCTGCGGCTTGCAGGGATTCATCCGTATAATGAACGTGATGATAACTTTCATACTTTTCCTGTAATCCTTTAAGAATTTGAACGGTTTCATCAACGGTCGGTTCGTTGACGGCGACCGGTTGCAAACGACGGGCGAGTGCGGCATCTTTTTCGATTTGGCGGTATTCATTATTAGTGGTTGCACCCACTAATTGAAGTTCACCACGCGCTAAAGCGGGTTTCAAAACGTTGCCGGCGTCCATACCACCTTCAGCGTTACCAGCACCGACAATTTCGTGAATTTCATCAATGAAGAGAATGTATTGTTTGTTTTGTTTCAATTCAGTTATTAATTGTTGCATCCGTTGTTCAAATTGACCACGAATACCGGTTCCTTGGACTAAAGAAACCACGTCTAGTCGGATGACTTGGCGGTCTTGTAACTTAGTTGGGACATCGCCATCCGCAATTTTTTGCGCTAGGCCTTCGACCACTGCGGTTTTACCCACGCCGGCTTCACCAATCAAGACCGGATTATTTTTAGTGCGCCGGTTGAGAATTTCAATCACGCGTGCGATTTCTTTATCACGACCGATAACGGGGTCGATTTGGCCCCCTTTGGCGAGGTTGGTTAAGTTAACCCCATATTGACTCAATAAGCTTTCGCCATTTTGACCATTGCGGCCACCGTTGTGACCACCGGCTTGGGTTTGAGGCCCTTGATTGGGCGTTACTTGTTCATTAGGCGTTGCCCCATGGCTTTAAATAAGTCATCGAGGTTACCAAAACCAAACGGATCGGCATAACTACCAGTGGGGTGGTTAGCGCCGTCTTGTTGTTTTAAGAGTTGATAACAGTTTTGACATAAATTAATGGCCTGGCGTTGGCCATTGGTACTCGTATAGAGATGGATTGTTGCCGGATTTTGCTGACAATTTTGACAAAGCATCAGACTGTCACGACCTTTCTTATCAATTTGATGATCAAAGTGTATTTGACTATCTTTGACCTTTAAATGAATTATAAGCATCGCTAAAAAAAGTTGCAAGTAATCTTACTTGAAAATAAAAACTTTATTTAGGTCGCTAATTTCAGTACAATAAAAATTGGTTTAGGTGTCATCTGAATGAAAATGATGATGGAAATAACTAATGAAAATAATAAGATGTGAGGTGTGAGTATGCAAAGAGATTTTTTAGCAGAGATGAATGCCCTACTAAATCACGAAAAAGATGAGATTATTGTTGAGAAAACCGAGTTTCTTGATTTTCAGAAAGTCTGGGTTAATTATGATCATCGAAAAGAAATTGTTGGGTTTGCACAACGAAATGGGCGGGTGATTTATCGAGCGTCTGAAAGCGGTATCGTTTAGACTGTGATTAATTTTGTTGGCGAAACAGTTGTAGTATTTTTCAAAAAATGGTAATCTTAACTATCGAAAGGGTGACGCTACTATTTGGGTCAGCCATTTCGTTAAAAAAATAAATCTGTATAGATAAAAGGGGATCGATTAACATGGAAAAACGCGATTTTCACGTAGTAGCAGACACAGGTATCCACGCTCGTCCAGCTACATTATTGGTACAAACAGCAAGCAAATTTAACTCAGATGTAAACTTAGAATATAAAGGTAAATCTGTTAACTTGAAATCAATCATGGGCGTTATGTCTCTTGGTGTTGGTCAAGGTGCAGACGTTACTATTTCTGCTGAAGGTGCTGACGAAGCTGATGCTATCAACGCTATCGAAGAAACAATGAAAAAGGAAGGTTTATCTGAATAATGACAAGACTTCAAGGGATCGCTGCAAGTGACGGAATCGCAACTGCGAAAGCCTACATGTTAGTGCAACCCGATTTGTCATTTTCGAAATCAACCATTACGGATTCAGAAAAAGAGATTAATCGTTTGCATAAGGCCTTACAAGATTCCACGGATGATTTAAAGATTATTCGGAAGATTGCTGCTGAATCATTAGGTGAAGAAGAAGCGCAAGTTTTCGACGCACATATGATGATTTTAGCAGACCCTGAATTTACCGGTGCAATTGAAGGTAAAATCAAAGATGACAAGGTTAATGCTGAGCAAGCTTTGAAAGAGGTCGCAGATTTATTTGTGGCCACTTTTGAGGCTATGACTGATAACGCATACATGCAAGAACGGGCTGCTGACATCAAAGATGTCACTAAGCGCGTTCTCAGTCATCTATTAGGGGTAACACTCCCTAACCCAGCATTAATTGATGAAGAAGTAATCGTGATTGCGCATGACTTAACACCTAGTGACACAGCCCAATTGAATGGTAAATTCGTGAAGGCTTTTGTGACTGATATTGGTGGACGGACATCACATTCTGCGATTATGGCGCGTTCTTTAGAAATCCCAGCGATTGTTGGGACTGAAACAATCACAAGTGCTGTTGAAGCTGGCGAAGAATTAATCGTCGACGGTATCAACGGTGTGGTTGTTTTAGATCCAACTGCAGCCGATGTTGCTGAATACGATGCGAAAGCAAAAGATTTTGCAGCTCAAAAAACGGAATGGGAAAAACTAAAGAACGAAAAATCTGTGACAAAAGACGGCAAAGCTTTACAGTTGCAGCTAATATTGGCACACCTAAAGATTTAGAGGGTGTTGTTGATAACGGCTCTGAAGCAATTGGTTTGTACCGTACAGAATTCTTGTATATGGATTCATCTGAATTGCCTAGTGAAGACGATCAGTTTGAAGCCTATAAAGCAGTTCTAGAAGGCATGAGCGGCAAGCCAGTCGTTGTCCGGACAATGGATATTGGTGGGGACAAGAAATTACCTTACTTACCACTTCCTGAAGAAATGAATCCGTTTTTAGGCTACCGAGCAATTCGGATTAGCTTAGATCGTGATGATATCTTTAGAACGCAGTTACGCGCTTTATTGCGTGCCTCTAACTATGGTAAGTTACGGATTATGTTCCCAATGATTGCAACTGTTGCTGAATTCCGTCAAGCCAAAGGGATTCTCGAAGAAGAAAGAGCAAAATTAATTGCTAACGGTCAAGCCGTTTCAGATGATTTACAAGTTGGGATGATGGTGGAAATTCCTGCCAGTGCCGTATTGGCTAACCAATTTGCTAAGGAAGTTGATTTCTTCAGTATCGGGACCAATGACTTGATTCAATACACAATGGCTGCTGATCGCATGAACGAACGTGTTTCATACTTATACCAACCTTACAATCCAGCAATCTTACGTCTTGTGAAGAACGTCATTGACGCTTCTCATAAAGAAGGCAAGTGGACTGGTATGTGTGGTGAAGCAGCCGGAGATTCAATCATGGCACCACTCCTTGTCGGAATGGGCTTAGATGAATTCTCAATGAGTGCCACTTCAGTATTACGCGTTCGGAGCTTGATGAAACGTTTAGACACAACTGAATTAGCTGATTTAGTTGAAACAGCTGTCAACGTGAATACAAGTAATGAAGAAAATCAAAAATTAGTTGAAGATTACATGAGTAATCTATAATCGTTTAACTTTGAAGACCGCCTATTTTTAGGGGGTCTTTTTTTTGTGGCGTCATATTAATTGACAAGCTATTGGTGACGGGTTAAACTGAACTTATAATAAATCTACAAGTGTAAACGGAAGAGAGTGATGAAATGCCAGATAATGAAATTACAGCTTCTGAATGGGAAGTCATGCGCGTGATTTGGTCGTTAGGGGCGGTTAATAGTCGTGATTTAATCGATATCTTACAACAAAAACGGGATTGGCAAGACTCAACAATCAAAACGTTGATTGGTCGATTAGTGAAAAAAGGTTATTTAACAGCCACTAAAGAAGGTCGGCGGTTTAGCTATACCGCAACTGTAGCGGAAGTCGATGCGATGGATCATGCTACGCAAGGTTTATTTGACCATCTATGTGAAATGAAAAAAGGCCAAACGTTGGCTAATCTAGTTGAAACAACGACTTTAAGTCAAACGGATATTGAACAGTTACAAACGGTGTTGGCGACCAAATTGAAAACGGCACCGGTTAAAGTGGCTTGTAATTGTTTGCCGGCTAATTGTGATTGTGAATAGGAGGGACATTTAATGAAGATGAATGAACACGAAACAGGTCACGACATGGATCATATGAATATGGATCACATGAACATGGACCATATGCAGATGGACGATTCAGAGCACGATGAGGATATGATGATGCACGGTGGCCAAATGATGCATATGGGCAACTTGAAACAAAAATTTTGGTTATCATTAGTTGCCGCGGTGCCGATTATTATTTTATCGCCAATGATGGGTATTCGACTCCCATTTCAAATGACTTTTACCGGGTCTGATTGGCTAGTATTAGTACTGGCAACTTTTTTATTCTTTTACGGCGGTGCGCCTTTTTTGAAGGGGGCGAAAAGTGAATTAGCTGAACGTCAACCAGCAATGATGACGTTGATTGCCATGGGGATTAGCGTTTCGTATGGCTATAGCTTGTACGCTTTTATGGCCAATCATTTTGGACATTCAGCGACGCACGTGATGGATTTCTTCTGGGAATTAGCAACCTTGATCGTGATTATGTTATTGGGTCACTGGATTGAAATGAACGCTGTGATGAGTGCCGGTAGTGCTTTAGAGAAGATGGCGGCGCTCTTACCAGGTCAAGCGCGGGTTATTGATACTGATGGGCGACAACGAACGGTGCCATTGCAAACTTTATCAATCGGTCAAACCGTCTTGGTGCCAGCTGGTGAAAAAGTGCCGGCTGATGGGTTAATCATCGCCGGGGAGAGTCAGGTCAACGAAGCCTTGGTGACTGGTGAGGCTAAGGCCGTTGCTAAAACCAGTGGCGACCAAGTGATTGGCGGGACGGTTAACGGTGATGGCACCTTAACCGTCCGAATCACCGGGACTGGTGAGAGTGGTTACCTGGCCCAAGTCATGAAATTGATTAAACAGGCTCAACAGGATCAATCTAAAGTCGCCAGTTTGGCGGATAAAGTCGCAAGTTATCTCTTTTACGCGGCATTAGTGGTCGGCATCATCGCGTTTATCAGTTGGTTGTTCTTGGCTGATTTAAATACCGCCTTTGAACGAATGGTGACGGTCTTCATTATCGCTTGTCCCCACGCATTAGGGTTAGCGATTCCGTTGGTCGTTGCCCGGAGTACATCGATTGCGGCCACCAACGGGTTACTGATTCGGAATCGCCAAGCTTTAGAAACGGCGGATCAGGTCACGACTATTTTGATGGATAAGACGGGGACTTTAACCCAAGGCGACTTTAAAATTAACGCGATTAAAGTTTTTGATGAACACTTAGATGAAACACGCTTGATGCAACTTTTAGGCGCTTTGGAAAGCCATTCAAGTCATCCGTTAGCAACTGGTATTATGACGTATAACCAGTCGCATTCAATCACCAGTTTATCGGCCGATGAGGTACAAACGATTCAAGGTGTGGGTTTAACGGGTACGATTGATCAGCAAAGTTACCAAATTGTAACGGCGACTTATTTACTGCAACAAAAAATCGCTTTTGACCAATCACAATTTGATGCATTAGCTCAAATGGGGAATTCGGTCAGCTATTTGCTCCAGAATCAAACGGTTTTAGGATTAGTCGCCCAAGGAGATCAATTGAAACCGGAGGCCGTTACTTTTATCCAAGCCTTGAAAAAGCGTCGCATTCAGCCGGTGATGTTGACTGGCGATAACCAGCAAGTGGCCGCTAAGGTAGCTGAACAACTTGGTGGCATCGACTTCCAGGCTAATTTAAAACCGGAAGATAAAGAACGAATTATTCAAGATTACCAAGCAAAAGGGCAAGTTGTCATGATGGTTGGTGATGGGGTCAACGATGCACCGAGTCTGACGCGGGCCGATATTGGCATTGCAATCGGTGCGGGCACTGACGTCGCGGTTGATTCAGCGGATGTTGTACTCGTTAAGAGTAATCCACACGATATCATTAATTTCTTGAACTTGGCGCGGGTCACCAATCGTAAGATGAAACAAAACCTTTGGTGGGGAGCGGGTTATAACATCGTCGCAATCCCATTGGCCGCTGGTTTATTCGCCGGTATTGGTTTAATTTTAAGTCCTGCAGTGGGGGCTGTTTTAATGTCACTCTCGACAGTCGTTGTGGCGGTTAATGCGATGACTTTAAAAATCACGAAAACGAAATAAGTCAATTCTTTTTTAGGACTGTCTGATTAGAACGGGACAACGACGGGCAAAAGAAAAAATTGCACACAATTAGGTGGATACAACAGATAGTTGTTGTCCACCTTTTTATTTGGAAAATACACCACATATAGTTGATTGTCTTTTTTTATTTCGCTATGATGGGGATAGTAATTTTTTAAAAGGGGAAATTGTTGATGTTAGAAATGCGTGAAATGTCAGATGCAAACAATATTTTAGCGATTAAAGTGATCAAACGGGATGGCCGAATCTTACCTTTTTCAGCTGAGAAGATTGAACAAGCCATTATTAAGGCGGCCAAGAACGTCAAAAAGGAACTTGAACCGTTAGATTATCAAATCTTGAATTCAGTCGCTAACGATGTGGTTGCTGAAATTAAAAATCGCTTTGATAAAGATATCAAGATTTATGAAATTCAAAATATCGTTGAACACACTTTATTAGAACATCATCAATATGATTTTGCCCAAGAATATATCAATTATCGGACACAACGCGATTTTTCACGAAATAAAGCGACCGATATTAATTTCACCATTCAAAAATTATTGAAAAAAGATCAAACTGTGGTGAACGAAAACGCCAATAAAGATAGTCAAGTGTTCAATACACAACGCGATTTAACAGCGGGCACGGTCGCTAAAGCGATGGGCTTGAAGATGTTACCTTCTAAGGTGGCTAATGCGCATTTGAAAGGCGAAATTCATTGGCACGATTTGGATTATCAACCATACAGCCCAATGACCAACTGCTGTTTAATTGATTTTAACGAAATGTTAAACCATGGTTTCAAGATTGGCAATGCTGAAGTTGAACCACCACATTCCATTCAAACCGCAACGGCGCAAATGTCACAAATTATTGCGAACGTTGCTTCAAGCCAATACGGTGGTTGTTCTGCCGATCGGGTTGATGAATTATTAGCCCCATTTGCGCAAAAAAATTATGACAAACACATGATCGACGCCAAACAATGGGTCGAAGGTGCAGACAAGCAACATGATTACGCACAAGCTAAAACTGAAAAAGACATTTATGATGCTATGCAAGCTCTTGAATATGAAATTAATACCCTTTATTCATCACAAGGCCAAACGCCTTTCACAACCCTTGGTTTTGGGTTAGGCAGCAACTGGATCGAACGGGCCATTCAAAAAGCCATCTTGCAAATTCGAATTGGTGGTTTAGGCCAAGAAAAACGGACGGCAATCTTTCCTAAGTTAGTTTTTTCAATCAAACGAGGTTTGAACTTAAACCCAACTGATCCTAATTACGATATTAAGCAACTAGCGGTCGACTGTGCGACGAAACGGATGTATCCGGACGTTCTCATGTATGACAAGCTAATTGAACTGACAGGCTCATTTAAAGCACCTATGGGTTGTCGGAGTTTCTTACAAGGTTGGAAAAATGAACAAAATGAAGAGGTCAATAGTGGTCGGATGAACTTGGGCGTTGTGACGGTTAATCTACCGCGAATCGCCCTTGAAGCGGCTGGTGATCAAGCTAAGTTCTGGGAAATCCTAGAACAACGTCTACAAGTTTGTAAAGAAGCCTTGGTCTTCAAGGTTGAACGTGCCAAAGAAGCAAAACCCGAAAACGCACCGATTCTGTATCAATATGGCGCATTCGGCAAACGTTTAAAGAAAACCGACAGTGTTGATGAAGTCTTCAAAAATTCACGCGCCACAGTTTCTCTTGGCTATATCGGCCTCTACGAAGTCGGCGCGGCCTTCTTTGGCGCCAATTGGGAAAAGGATGCAACTGCTAAAGACTTTACACTAAAAGTGGTCAAAGACTTATATAACCATTGTGTGGACTGGTCAACGGAATACGGTTACCATTTCTCAGTTTATAGCACACCAGCTGAAAGTCTAACGAATACGTTCTGTCAAAAAGATACGCAAAAATTCGGGATTGTTGAAAACATTACGGATAAGGAATACTACACCAATAGTTTCCATTACGATGTTCGTAAGGCACCAACACCGTTTGAAAAATTAGATTTCGAAAAAGATTATCCTAAATATTGTTCAGGTGGTTTTATCCATTATTGCGAATACCCTAATTTACGTCAAAATCCAAAAGCGTTAGAAGCGGTTTGGGATTATGCGTATGATCGGGTCGGTTATTTAGGGACGAACACGCCAATTGATCAATGTTTCAAATGTGGTTTTAAAGGCGATTTTAAACCAACTGAACGGGGTTTCCAATGCCCACAATGTGGTAATACGGATCCTGCGACTTGTGACGTGGTTAAACGGACTTGTGGTTACTTAGGTAATCCACAACAACGGCCAATGGTTCACGGTCGGCATAAAGAAATTGCCAGTCGTGTGAAACACATGCACATCACTGTTGGTAACGATAATAACGATCTTGCTAGACAATAAAAAAGTTTAAGAAAATCGCCGTGATGGCGATTTTTCTGATTAGAGAGGCGTTTTAGAAAATGACAGTTAAACGAGGACCCAAAAATCCCGAACCACAAGAATGGCTTTCATCTGAATTAAGTCAAAATTACGTTGCCGACTACAAACCCTTTAATTTCGTCGATGGTGAAGGGGTGCGTTGTAGTTTATACGTCAGTGGCTGTTTATTTGCTTGTCCCGGATGCTATAACCGGATTGCGCAGAATTTTAAATACGGCAAAGCTACACAACCGAGCTCGAGGATCAGATTATGGCTGATTTAGGTCAATCTTATGTACAAGGTCTGACCTTACTTGGCGGTGAACCGTTTTTAAATACGGCTACTTGCTTATCATTAGTGAACCGTATTCGGGCCAATTTCGGCCATACCAAAGATGTCTGGTCGTGGACTGGTTATACTTGGGATGAATTGATGTTGGAGTCTGATGACAAATTAGAACTATTATCTAAAATCGATATTTTAGTTGATGGTCGTTTCATGCAAGATCAAATGGATTTAACGTTGCAATTTAGAGGCAGCAAAAATCAACGGATTATCGATGTGCAAAAATCATTGGCAAGTGGCGAAGTGGTCATTTGGGATAAATTAGTCCGTTGAAAATGATTTGCAAAGGATAAATAATAAAAAAATTTATTTTCATAGAAAATATATTGGTATATACCATAGTAATATATAAAGTAGCGTCAATCCCCGTTAGTCGGAGATTGACGCTTTTTTGGTTGGATTGTGAAAAAAAGTGTAATCCCTTAACACGAGGGTTTTATGTTTGACAGCGCTTTCCGAGCTCGGTATGATAGTAAGTGTAATAGCAATCATTTATCTTTAAATAGATAAGATAGGGAGTGATGTTTAATGGATTCATTTATCAGTTTCATGGAGAAACGCTTCTTGCCAATTGCCGCTAAGGTAGGTAATCAGCGACATTTAATCGCCATCCGTGACGCTTTCGTCACAACGATGCCACTAATGATTTTAGGCGCGTTTGCAACGTTGCTTAATAATCTACCAATACCGGCATATACCAATTTTATGAACAGTCTTTTTTCAAAGACGACAGGTACCGGTGCAGACAAAGCTTACATTTGGACGAAGTTTGGTGGTAACGCGTGGAGCGGCACGTTCGCCATCTTATCAGTCTTCATCGTATTCTTAGTTGCTTATAATTTGGGTAAGTCTTACAAGATCAACCCATTGGCAGCTGGTGTCACTTCACTTGCGTCGTTCTTCGCCGTTGGTGGTTTAGCTGGCATGGATTCAATGGGCTTGTTCGTAGCGTTAATCGTTGCGATGATCTCAACAGAAATGCTACGTCGTTTATTGGGTAACAAACATTTGGTCATCAAGATGCCAGATGGGGTACCGCCAGCAGTTGCACAATCATTCGCGGCTTTATTGCTTCAATGATTACAATCGCTGTCTTCTCATTATTCGCAACAATTCTATTAGGCTTTGGCGTTGAAAATATTGTGACGTCATTCTATAAAGCCGTTCAAGAACCATTCCAAGGGCTTGCTAACAGCTATCCTTCAGCATTATTATTAGCCTTCATTACACCATTCCTCTGGTTCTTCGGGTTACATGGTGCCAACATGATCGAACCATTTATGCAAACAATTAATGCACCAGCGATTACAGCCAACATTGCTGCTATCAAAGCTGGTAAAGCAGCACCTTACATCGTTAACAAACCTTTCTTCGATTCATTTGTTAACTTAGGTGGGACTGGGGCAACACTTGGTCTAATCTTTGCGATTTGGTTAGTCGGTCGTAAGAACAAACAATACTCAATCGTCGGTAACTTGAGTGCAGCACCTGGGATTTTCAACATTAACGAACCATTGACATTTGGTTTGCCAATCGTCTTAAATCCAGTTTTATTCATTCCATATATTTTGACACCAATGGTGATTGTTTCAATCGCCTACTTTGCCACTAAATCTGGAATGGTGCCGGCTGCAACGGTTATGCCACCTTGGGTGACACCACCAATTATCGGCGGTGTGATTGCAACGGTCAGCTGGCAAGGTGGGGTTTTAGCCGCCGTCAACTTACTCGTTTCAACCTTAATCTACATTCCATTTGTTAAAATTGCGACTTCAATGTCATTAAAAGAAGAAGCTTAAAGTAACATTGCCACAACACGAAAAAGCAGCGTCTAATTCCGAAAGGAGTTAGGCGCTGTTTTTTTAGGACTTTGTATTTTTACCAAATAGTTGGTCACTGTCCGGATCATTATAATAACTTAGAAAGGGAAACAGAATTTTAAAAGTGGTGCCGGTGTCAACCGTTGATTCAACATAGAGTTCATGCCCGAGTTTTAAACTGAGTTCCTTGGCGAGGTACAAGCCTAATCCGGTTGAATTGCGATTTGATAAGCGTCCGTTTTGACCAGTAAAACCTTTATCAAAAATTCGGGGTAGATCGGCGGCCGGGATGCCAATCCCGGAATCGTGGATATCTAGCCAAACACCGAGCGCATCGTGGTGGAGACTAATCTTGATTTGCCCGTCATCCGGGGTATATTTAATCGCATTGGAGATAATTTGATTCAGAATGAAGCTCAGCCATTTAGCGTCCGTCAACACGGTTTGTTGATCTCCGGTTAATTCAAAATGGAGCTTTTTCTGAATGAAATAGTGACTGTTCTGGCGAATGACTTGATTGATAACGGGTTTTAGTGCGGTTTCTTGAACCAGATAATCCTTTGAAAAACTATCCAGTCGGGAATAGTAGAGCACTTGTTCAACGTAATGTTCGATGCGAACGAGTTCTTCGGTCAGTTGATTGAATTTTTCGTCGGGAATTTGCATTTCAACGGAATCGACGAGTAATTGCGTGGCGGCTAAGGGCACTTTAATTTCGTGGACCCAGCTATCGATGAAGGCTTTTTGGTCTTGTTGCGTGTGAATCAAGCGTTCGATACTTTGTTGATGATAATCGAGGAGTTGATTGACGTAGTCTTGGATGAACTGCTTTTCAGCGGAAGTTGCGCCAGTTAACGGCCAATTGAGACCATCTTCTTGGGCGTGCATCCGAATCTGAATTGCGCGGTACCATTTAAGGTGGTAGAGATAAAGACCGATGATAAAGGCGCAAAAGAAAATCGTCAGTAAGAAATCGAGATAAAGTAACGTTGATTTAGCAAAACGCATACTCGGATCAAGCCATAAAACGACGTCGAGCACGAACATGCCGCCAAAGAAAAAGACGATATGGAACAAATGGTCGCGAATAAATTTTTTTAAGGTCATGATTGCTCCTTAGGGGATGATATAGCCTTGGCCAATTTTAGTTTGAATATAATCATCGAGCCCGGCTTGTTCAATTTTTTTACGAAGGCGGTTAATATTGACGGTCAGGGTGTTGTCATCGACAAACCGTTCATCATCCCAAAGCGCGCGTAATAATTTCTCGCGGCTGACAATTTGTCCGTGTTGGCGCATTAAAAATTGGAGTAGTTTATATTCATTTTTGGATAAATCAATCGTGATTTCGCCAACTTGTGCGCCACCGCTTTGCAGATTGATCAATAAACCGTTATGTTCAATGACGTCGGTATTTTGATCAACATAGTTGTAGGTCCGGCGTAAAAGCGCATTGATTTTGGCAATCAGGACTTCCATAGAGAATGGTTTATTGACGAAATCATCGCCACCCATGTTCATCGACATCACCATATCCATGTTGGTATTACGGCTGGAGATAAAGATGATAGGCACTTTTGAAACTTCACGAATTTTTTGGCACCAGTAAAAGCCGTCGTAAACCGGTAAATTAATGTCTAATAAGATTAAATGGGGTTTATCCGTGAGAAATTGGTCAAAAATAGCGTTAAAATCTTTGGGTAAGATGGCTTTTAATTGCCATTTTTCTAAATTCTCGGCAATTAAATTAGCAATCGTTTGATCATCTTCAACAATCATAATTTCAAACATTTTAAATCGCTCCTTAAGCATAATTAAATTCATAATACCGATTTTAGTGTCAAAAGACAACCGTCTAAGGTCTGATAAGCGGATGGTGGGTTTTTGCCCAGAATTTTGCTAGAATATAAGAAACTAAATTAAAAGGAGCGCTTAAAACATGGCAGTAGTTTCGGTTCAACATATTTCTAAGGTTTATGGTCATCGACTGAACGTTGTCAACGCGCTCAATGATATTTCATTCGAGATTGAACCCGGTGAATTTGTCGGTATCATGGGCCCATCCGGTGCGGGCAAGACGACGTTGTTAAACATGATTGCGACGATTGATCGGCCAACACACGGTCGAGTGTTGATTAAAGACCAAGAAGTGACCAAGATGCGCGAAGCGAAATTAGCCAATTTTCGTCGGCAATATTTAGGCTTCATCTTTCAAGATTTTAATTTATTGAATTCATTAACGATTCGGGAAAACATTTTATTACCTTTAGCGTTGGATAAATTAAGCGTTGCGGTGATTGAATCGCGATTAAATAAAGTCAGTCGAATTCTCGGAATTAGCGGTTTATTGGAACGCTATCCAGAAGAAGTATCAATCGGACAACGGCAACGGGTCGCGTGCGGGCGTGCGATGATTACTAATCCGGCGTTGTTGCTAGCGGATGAACCGACAGGTAGTTTAGACTCAAAGGCGGCAACGGAGTTATTGTTGTATTTAACGGAGATTAACCAGCAAGAGAAGACGACGATTTTGTTGGTGACTCACGATGCGTTCACCGCCAGTTATTGCCGGCGAATCCTGTTCATCAAGGATGGCCAGTTATTTGCCGAAATAGTACGGAGCGGTGATCGCCAACAGTTCTTTAATCAGATTATTGATATGCAGGCCACGATTGGTGGGGGAGGTCGCTATAATGCTGTTAAGACTGACCTTTAAAAATGCGATGAACCGGGCTCGGGACTATGCTGCTTATCTAATTGCTTGTGTGGCAGCGATTGTCGTGTATTTCTGTTTCATCTCAATTGAAACGGACCCGGTACTCACCCATTTGAAAACGGCTGGTGAACGTCTTATATTTGGTGGAACGATTGGTATGGCGCGGATTATCATCTTATTATTTGTCGTTTTTTTCCTAGCATATGCGAATCTTTTCTTTGTGAAGAAACGGAAACAAGAAATCGGGATTTTAAGCGTTATCGGTGTGACCAAATTACAGATTAGTTTTCTTTTTTTTGGTGAAAGTTTAATCATTGGCTTGATTGCCATTTTAATTGGTCTATTATTAGGCGTTTTTTTATCAAAATTATTCGCGATGTTATTATTGCGAATGATGGGAATTGCCGTGGCGATGCCGTTTCTGATTTCGTGGAAGGCGATCCGGCAGACAACCGGCACGTTTGGTTTTTTGTTTCTAATGATTGGTTTTTTAAACAGTACGTTAATTTTTAGATACCGACTAGTCGATTTATTACATCCAACTCGGATGGCTAAAAAGATGAAACATCCGACTGGTTGGACCTATCTGTGGGGGACCATCGGAATCGCGCTCATTGGTGGCGGATATTATTTAGCGGAAAAGATTTTTACCTTAATGCCAATGATGGAACGCCAATTTGGCTATGAAGCGGATCTTTTCTACCTATTAGCGATACTGCTATTCGAAATCATTGGGACTTTAGCCTTTTTTCAATCTTATATTCAAATCTGGTTACAATTTGAACGGCGTTGGAAACGGCTGTATTATCGGGGAACGCATCTATTAAGTGTTTCTAATCTCAGTTATCGCTTTCGTAAAAATGCTAAAACATTATGGATGATCACGATTTTAAGCGCGGTTACGATTACGGCAATTGGGAGTACGGCGATGATCTACACGTATGGTCAAAGTCAGTTGAAGCAAAATATTCCGGCTGATTTAATTTATACGCAATTACAAAAATCGGATGTTGAAGCTTTAATGGCGCGCTATCACGTGACACCTAAGTCCAAAACGGTCATTGATTATAAAATTATTGCGGGTAATTTTAAATTAAACAGTCCATTACTTCAAGATGGGTACCAACAAAACGGGGCCACGACGGTGATTGGTTTATCTCAATATAACCAGATGATGGCGAGTCAGTTTGATCGCCCGGCGACGCATTTAGAACCGCAAGAAGCCGTAGCGATTGTTGATATGCCACTGACCATGTTGAAAATACCCCGTAGTAAGGCACTAAAACCAGTACAGCGTGATCACACGCCGCTAAATTTATATCAATCTGGATTAACCCATTTAGAGGTGATTCGAGTGCGTAAATTATTTCCTAACGGCCCCGCAATTTATTTTGAATCAATTCAGAATATGGTGGTCGTTGCGGATGCTCAGTATCAACGGATTCAAGCGGATGTTACCGATCAGATCCACACGGTGAATTTAACCAAGAAAGATCAACAGAATAAACCGTTCATGGCGGCGTTATTGAAATACACGCAGACAGCTAAGAAACAAGCTTATCTGGTGACCGAGAAGGGCAAGCCGATTGATCATTATCGATTAACCATTAAAAAGCCACAGCAAACAGGTGATACCCGTAATGAAGTGCTGATTAAAAAGCCTAATCAGGCATTGGCCAACGCTAATTTTGGCTTTTATCTGTATATCATGATTTTAATTGCCTTAATCTTCATGCTAGCGACCGGGAGTATTATTATGTTGAAACAGCTCTCAGAAGCCCAAGAAGAAATCTTACAATATCAAACGTTGAAAAAAATCGGGATGAGTATGGCTGAAATCAAACATTCGATTTATTTCCAGATTCTGATGATCTTTTTATTACCGATTATTCTCGGAACCCTGCACGCCATTTTTGCGATTCGATTATTGAGTTTATTTTTAGATAATCCCGGGTTACAATTGGTGTACATTGTTTGTGGGATTTTCATCATGATTTATCTCATGTTTTATTTACTCACTGCTAAAATCTATAATCGTATCGTCAATCGACCGTTGTATGAAGATACGCACTATTAAACCGGAGGCATTCCTGTGCAATTAAAGACTTATCGAACACAAGCGCGACTTTTATTAAAAGGACATTGGCAACAACTGGCGACCATGGTGGCATGGTGGTTACTGATTACGATGCTACTTGATGCGGGACTTGAAGGTCTCTTTGGGGCTGGGACGTTCTGGTATCAAATGGGGGATACTTTTGCGAGCTATTTCTTCTATTTTATTTTTCTAAACGCGGTTTTCTTAGCCACTTTGAAATTAAGTTACCACAAGACGAAAGGCATCAATGCCATCACCCCGTTATTCAAAAAGCCATTCTATACGGATTTGGTGATTTTAAACTTAATTCAACAAGTCTTAAACTGGGGCTTATTACTGATCGGTTTAATCCCATTTTATCAACTGATTGGTTGGCAACGTGTATTAAACTTCAGCTATAACGGCTTAACATCGGCGGCACCTTATCTCATGAAATTGAGTCAACAGCCAGCCAATTATTTCTTGGTACTGACCTTTTTACTTGTTTTATTAGTGATTACGTTAATTCAACCAATCATCTTAGCGTATTACCAAATTCTAGTGTTATTGAAATTTGAATTTCCACAAGCCTCAATTAAAATGATATTATCGTTATCAACGGTGATTTTAAAAGGGCACTGGTTGCGGTTATTAGGACTGGTGTTATCGTTCATCGGTTGGGAAATCGTCGTTTATTTAACCGCGGGGATCGGTTTCTTGTGGTTCTATCCTTATCTGATTATGAGTGTCACACTGTTTTATCAAGACATCAAAAAAGATCGGATTCAAGTCATTCAATAATTAGTTAGTAAAACTGAAATCGTTATCGGCTAGTATTATTAGCCATAGCGATTTTTTGCGTTAAATATTGGTAAAAATCAATTAAGGCCATACTCAACGTGGCTAATATAAGCTATGATAGACCGTAGAAGAGGAGTTGAGTATTATGCAATTACAAGTCTTAGGTTATTATGGTGGTTATCCCTACAACGGTGTCGGCACGAGCAGTTACTTACTAACGAGTGGTGATTATCATTTGTTATTAGATTGTGGGAGTGGTGCACTACTGGCACTCGAAAAGGTCTTAGAACCATTGCAATTAGACGCCGTATTATTGACGCATTACCATCACGATCACATCGCTGATTTAGGGGTATTACAATATTATTGGCAATTGCACCAAGGTGTCAAAAAAGAACCGATTTTACCAATCTATGGTCATTTACAAGATCCGTTACATTTTGGCAGTTTAACCTTGCCGGGTGTCACGCAGGGATTCGGGTATCAAGAGGATACCGTATTGACAGTCGGACCGTTTAAAATCACTTTTAAACGAACGATTCATCCAGTGCCCGCATTTGCGACGCGGATTGAAGAAGTGTCGACTGGTAAAGTATTAGTCTTTACTGCGGATACGGCTTATTTCCCTGAACTTGCCAATTTCGCCCAACAGGCTGATCTACTGATGACGGATACGAACTTCTTACAAGATAAAACCGGTAAAATGGCCCACATGACGACGACCCAGTCCGCGGCTTTGGCTGAAGACAGTCAAGTTAAACAATTATTGTTAACTCATTTACCCCAAACCGCAACGGCCGCAACGCTTCTAGAACAGGCACAAGCGGTCTTGCCGAACTTGCCAATTCAAGTTGCGAAACAAGGATTGACAATTGAAATTGCCTGACGTAAGATAGTGATATACAGAACTTACAAAAAATAAGTGCAATTTCATTAGAATAATAATTAATGATAATAATAAAATGATTGTATTGATAAATATAAAACAGTCAAAATTGCATCTCAGTTCTATAATGTCGATATTAAACGCTTTAATTAGACGTTTATTTTAATTTTGTTAATTAAAGTTTATTGGAAAACGATTAATTTATTTTTAAGAAAGACTAGTTTTTAGATACTTAATCGCGTATAATAGATTTTGTAAGAGAGAATGGAACGAATACGAAACGTAGGCGCTTCCATGGTAGAAAAGGAGAGAGACATATGGTTACATTATACACATCACCAAGTTGTACATCTTGTCGTAAAGCCCGGGCGTGGTTAAAGGAACATGACATTCCATTTAAAGAACGCAATATTTTTTCGGACCCTCTCAATAAAAACGAAATTAAAACGATTTTACGAATGACTGAAGACGGTACTGAAGAAATCATTTCAACACGTTCGAAGATTTTCCAAGAATTGAATATTAAAATTGATGATTTATCAGTTAATGAATTATTAGACTTGGTTCAAGAAAACCCTGGTTTATTACGCCGGCCAATTATTCTTGATGAGAAACGTTTACAAGTGGGTTACAATGAAGATGAAATTCGTCGTTTCTTGCCACGTGAAGTTCGTGCATTGGAATTACAACAAGCTCAATTAATGGCAGGCTTCTAAGTCGCTGTTGATAAGGACATGGTCATTAGTTGCGGATCAAGTTTGAAAGGTAGGTTATCCTGTTGAGGGATAGTCTGCTTTTTTTAATGGTTATTGATTAAAGAATAATCGCTAGACTTGAATGTTGTTAGCGATACTGGTATGGTAAAGCAAAGTACAATCAATGACTGTTTGCGTGAATCAGACAGTAGTAGAAAGGGGCGATGGCCCATGAAGATGGAAAAAATCGATGATAACACAATTCGAGTCCTGCTTGAAAATGACGATTTGGAAGAACGTGGGATTACCGGGCTTGATCTATTAAGTAATCATAAAAAAATTGAACGTTTCTTCTATTCAATTTTGGAAGAAGTCGATCAAGACCACGCCTTTGCTAATAACGAGGCGGTTACTTTTCAAGTCTTACCAAATGACGAAGGTTTAGAGTTATTAATTAGTAAGAATCTCCCTAATTTTGGGCAAGTTGAAGGGCATTCTAATTCTGAAATGGTCCAAGGACAAGACGGGATTACGGAATACATCAAAAAACAGTTGCTTAAACGGGATTCGGATGATGAGCAACAAGCGGATGACGATGATGACGAAACCATGAATTATCTTAACCAAACGGATAATCCAACGCAGCAAATTGTGTTAGGCTTTAAATCATTTGATGATTGGGTTGCGCTTGCGCAACAATTGCGGATTGAAAGTGGTGTTTCGAATTTATTCGTCTATCAGCATCAATATTATGCGCAGTTAATTTTCTTTTTGGAAAATACGACTGAAACTTTCTTGCAAGATGATTTAGCCGTCGCTAATGAGTTTGGTCAGAAGGCACCCTATACAGCTGATTTTTTGAAAGAATATGGTCAACAAGTCATGGACAATAGTGCTTTGGAATTAACCCGATATTATTT
Source organism: Latilactobacillus fuchuensis DSM 14340 = JCM 11249 (assembly GCF_000615805.1). Classification (GTDB taxonomy): domain Bacteria; phylum Bacillota; class Bacilli; order Lactobacillales; family Lactobacillaceae; genus Latilactobacillus; species Latilactobacillus fuchuensis. Next base: position 112 of record NZ_BAMJ01000018.1, on the reverse strand, counting down.
TAAAGATTAGAAAAAACGACTATCTGTCAAAGGATGGTCGTTTTTTTGCGTATATTAGGTCGGGGTGAGAAGATGAAAATTGCTCAAACTGAATCTGGTGAATTAGTGCGGG
>NZ_BAMJ01000019.1 GCF_000615805.1 Latilactobacillus fuchuensis DSM 14340 = JCM 11249 | reverse complement strand
CACCTATTTTATATTTATAATAATTGGCCAATTCTCGTTTTAAATTCATTTAAGAAGCGTGGCGTATCGACTTGAACACACACTTGCGTCCGCGTCGTCGAATCTTCCAAGCGAAGATTATCCCCAATCGTTCGACCACGGGAAGGTCCGGTTGTCTCAGTCGTTAAGTTTAAGGGGAAAGTCGTGACTAGACTTGGGTCGATTGCCACGGCGACCGCTAACGGATCATGGAGTGCACAACCGTGGAGGTGTGGTGACGTGACTTCGTAAGCCTTGATGTAATAATCGACCATATCCGCATATTTAATCGCGGCTTCAGTCCCAATCGCCCGCCATTCAGCCGTATCGGCTTTCGTGAATAACGTCCGTAAAGTGACATCCAGGCCGACCATCGTGACGGGAAGTCCACTCTTGAATAATAAATCAGCGGCTTCTGGATCTTGATTAATATTGGCTTCGGCAAATGGTGACACGTTGCCGGCCACCGTTAATGCGCCACCCATAATCACGATTTGACCAACTTTTTGTAACGTTGGTAAATCTTTTTGAATCGCTAACGCCAAGTTGGTCATTGGACCAGTCGCGACAATCGTTAAATCAGAACCGTATTGTTGACAAGCTGTTAATAAAAAATCAACGGCTGATTCAGTTTCACCGGTGGGAACTGCTTGTTGGAGATGAATATCGCCAACCCCATCTTGGCCGTGAATCTCGGCGCTAATCGGTAAAACTGAAAAATCGCTTTGATTCAATGCGTGGCCGGCACCTTGGTAAACTGGGACTGCTGGATGCTGTAATAAATTCAATATTTGTTGACTATTGACCACACTTCTTTCAGTTAACACGTTACCGTATTCGGAAGTGATGCCGATTAATTCAATTTCGGGTGAACCAAGTGCGTACGCAATGGCGAGCGCATCGTCAATCCCCGTATCTAAATCTAAAATCATCTTATGTTGCATTCCAAAAGCCTCCCTTAGTTCAAACGATTCGTAATACCCTTTCAGTTTACCGCATAAAAGCCCTTTCGTAAATTTTAATCAAAGCACTAATCCTTAATTTTTACTGATATTGATTAAGAAGTCCTTTATTTAATTTACGAATAGCCGCTAAATGGTTATTTTCTGGTATATTGAAACTTGCTTATTAATTCAACTAAGGAGTTTCTCAATGACCATTAAACAACACCATTACGTCCTATTAGTCCCAATTATCGCTTGCCTATTACTGACCGGCTGCTTCAAAAAAACGGCCACACCAACTAAGCGCACCTGGGAAACCCCGACGGAAGAAACGCAACGTCAAGACCGCTTTATTCAAAAAATCGGGACGTCTGCCAAAACCGTTTATCAAACGCAACAACAAGTTTTGCCCAGTATCGTGATTGCGCAAGCGATCATTGAATCGGATTGGGGTCGTAGTGATTTAGCAGTGAAAGCCCACAACCTATTCGGGGTCAAAGGCGATTACCAAGGTCAAAAAATTCTAATGACGACTGATGAATATGAAAATGAAGAACGCGTGACGATTAAAGACTATTTTAAAAGCTACCCAAGTCTACAAATTGCCATCGAAGATCACAGCCAATTTCTCAGCGTCGGCAGTTATTCAACACTCAAACAACAAACCGATTATCAAACTCAGGCGCAAACCCTCCAACAAGCGGGTTACGCGACTGATCCTGATTATGCGGCTAAATTAGTTCGCACGATTCAGATTTATAAATTGGCGAAGTACGATAGCTAATAACAAAAAAAGCTGTGACAGAACTCGGTTATCAATTGAGTATCAATTTGAAAAGGCTGGTTATCCCGAACTAAGGATAACCAGCCTTTTTGAGTTGAACGGAAATTGATGAGTTCTGGCGCGCGTCAATGCAAAATATGCATTTAATATCAGAATACTATAACTTATGTCACACCCTCTTTTATTTAAATACCATGTATTTCATTTTCCATAACGATTGTTTGACCAGCAGGCAACGTTGAATCATTCAAGCGCGCTAACAAAATCTCCGCACACTTAACCCCAATTTCTTTAGTGGGCGGTTGAATGGCCAAAATTGAAGAGGTAACTTCATCAATTTGATCAGCGTAGTCATAATGACTATAAAAAAGATCCTGACCAATCCGCACCACCGCGACGTTTAAATATTCTAGTGCCCCCACCGACATATTATAATTACTGACAAACAAGGCAGTCACCCCTTGCGCCAACAACTGTTGAGCGCCTTGATAACCACTTAATCGTGAATAATCACCTTCATAAGTCACCAATGAAACATCGGAGCTAGCGCCACGGCTTCCGTTGCCCCGGCGAGTCGTTCACGCGCCCCATAATCGGTCTGACGCGCCGTAATCATGCCAATCTTTTGATGGCCCAAACTAATGATATGTTGAATCGCCTGTTTAACACTAGTTCGGTCATTGACGAGAATTGAATCGACATTGACCAATTGGTTAGGACTATTAATCGAAACAACTGGAATCGTCATCTGTGCCAGCTTTTCCATCCCTTGCCATTCTTCGTCGGCTAAAAAAACAATCAAGCCATCAACCGCGTGCGCCATCAGATAATCAATTTTCTGATTCACCAATTGCGCATCCCCATTGAAGCCACTTAATAACAAACTGTAACCCTGCTTTTCGACAATCGCTTCAATGCCCGAAACAACTTCCGCACCAAAACGACTTGAGATGCTGTTCATCAGCAACCCAATCGAAAAACTCTGATTGTTTTTTAAGCCTTTGGCAATGATGTTTTGTTTATAATCCAGTTGTTGAATGGCGTCTGCAATTTTAGCCATATTAGCGGCTTTTAATTGTTGACCATTTAAATATCGTGAAACCGTACCGACCGAAACACCGGCCACTTCCGCAACTTCTTTGACAGATGACATGTTAATTCCCCACTTAAATGGATAATGGGACCTCGACCTTTAAGTCAGCAATCATAATCGTGACGCGTTGTGCCGTTTTAACTGCCTGATCCATATCCATATATTTAAACACTTCATTCGGCAATATAAACGTCACGGTTTTTTGTTCATCTGGTTCAAAGCCATTTTTTTGGAAATCTTTCAATAACTTCAATCGTTGAATGACAAACCCACCTGTTAATTTGACAAAAAGTAACGTACTTTCCTGTCCCGCATATTGTCCGTTATTTTTTACTTTAACAGTTACTATCAGTTTGTCAACGTCAGTCTTGACTTGTAAATCTGAATAATCAAATTGGGAATAGCTAATTCCAGCCCCAAACGGATATAGTGGCCCACCAGATTGATCATAATAATCATCTTGTTTCGCCGCATCCCGCTGATAATAATAGACTGGTAATTGCTGCGTATTCCGCGGATAAGAAAGGCTTAACTTACCACTTGGATTATTTAAACCGCTTAAGGTGTTAGCAATCGCTTGGCCACCTTGTTGTCCTGGGAACCAGCCCACTAAAACGGCATCCGATAAAGCCGTCACTTCGGTTAAATCGTAAGGCCGGCCTTGGATTAAAACTGACACAATTGGTTTTTTCAATTGGCTTAACCGTTTCAATAACGTTAATTGCTGGCCGCCTAACGTTAAATCGGCCACATCGACATTTTCGCCTGAATCCATATTAATCCCTTTAGAGCTCACCGCCCCATTTTTTAGAAACTGCATTTCAAAATTACGGGCACTCGAACCCCCTAACGCTAATACAATCACATCGGCCTCTTGCGCAACCGCAATTGCTTGATCAATCAATTCAGTCTGTTGCTCGGTCTGTCTAACTTCACAACCTTGAGCATAGACGACTTCTGCATTCTTGAAAGTGTGTTTAATCTGTTGATAAATCGTCGCCGTCAGTCGCGTTGGACTTTGTGCGGCCGTATAATCACCTAACAGATGATAGACATCATTGGCGTTGGGCCCAATGACGGCAATCTTCTGTTTGGCTTGCGTCAACGGTAATAACCCATTATTTTTTAACAACGTCATACTTTCCTGAGCAACTTGTAAGTTCAGTGTGTCGGCTTGTTGTAAGACCTCTGCTAGTTCTGATGCTGGATCAGTTAAATAAGGTCGTTCAAATAACCCTAGCAAAAATTTCAAGGCCAATACGCGCCCCGCCGCGCGATCTAATAGTGATTCAGACACCAAGTCCTGTGCTAAAGCTTGGTCAAGTTGCATATAGGTTTGATCCCATAAACTTAAATCAACACCAGCAGTCAAGGCCGCGGCGGCCGCTTGCGGTTGCGTCTCAAAAACATCTGACAAACGATCCAATGCCGTACCATCCGCCATCACAATCCCTTGAAAACCAACCTGTTCACGTAACTGCTTGGTTAACAAATCCTGATTAATATGACAAGGGACACCATCAACATCGTTGTAAGCGGCCATCACACCCGCTGCATTCTGAACACTTTGTAACAGCGGTTGATAAATATCTGAATATTCACGGTTACCTAACGTGACGGTGCCAGAATTATGGCCACCTAGCGCTTCACCTTGGGCAATACAATGTTTCAAGACAACCCCAATTGGTTTTTCTGTAGCCAAATTCACCGGTTGATCCCAGAAACTGTGATTGCTTTGAATTAAATCGCCTTGGAAGCCATCGACAACGGCTTGGCTCATTCGTGCCGCTAAGATTGGGTCTTCACCAAAACATTCTTCAGAACGTCCCCAACGCGGATCTTTAACTAAATCTAAGGTCGATACTAAGGCAAGGTTAACCCCTTTTAGTGCTAATTCTTGCGCCATCAATTGCGCTGATTGTTTCATTAGAGTGGTATTAAATGCATTCCCGCGCCCAATATTAGTCGGGTACGAAATCCCGTCTAATCCTTGATGCCCATGAGGACACTCTTCGACAATCAACGTTGGAATCCCCCAACGCGACTGTTCAATCACGTATTTTTGCACCCGATTGGCCACCCGCCAACTATCCTGAGCAGCAACGCCGTTTTCAAAATTGACCTTCGACCATGGATCGGCTCGAAATAAACCGTATAAAGCGCCTAAACCACCGCCCCAGGCCACATGTTGTTTAAAGTCATCCGTCAGTTGTTCACGCTTTTCATCTGCAAAAGTTTCCCACCCATATCGGTTTTGATTGACCTGACCAATTTTTTCTTGTGTACTCATTCGACTCAACAAATCGGTTACGCGTTGGCGAATGGTTAACTTAGTATCCTGATATGGATATTGCATACTTATCCCTCATTCTGATTAACTTTATTACTTGCGATAACAAATGGTAAGAACAGAAATACATCTAGAACAATTAAAGCGATTGTCAATAACGCTGCCATATAGTCACCACCAGTTGCGATAAAGGATTGAATAACCGGTGGGGTAATCCATGGTGCTGCTGCAACGGTTCTCCCAATCAACCCCATGCTAGTCGCAAAATAGGCAATTAGTAAATTGATTGACGGAATGATTGCACATGGAATCATGTAAATTGGGTTCATAACAACGGGGAGGCCAAACATCACTGGTTCTGTAATATTAAAGAAACAAGTTGTTAAGCCTAACTTAGCGACTTGACGTTGATCTTTTCGTTTAGAAACCCATAAAATTGCGATGACTAATGGTAAAATACAACCGCCACCACCAATCAACCCAAATGCATTCGTGAAAGGTTCTGTGATAATATTTGGAATGGCTTTACCAGCAGAAAAGGCCGTCATATTTTCTTGGATTGATTGTAGTAATGGCGCTTGGCGGACCGGTGCCAAAATACTAGAACCATGCATTCCAAAGACCCACAAGAAATCTGAGAAGAATTGTAAGAATAATGTGCCAGGTACCGACAACACAAACGATTTTAGTGGCGTTTGAATCGCTAATTCAATTAATCGTGGTACGTTTAAGCCCGTCGTTTTTTGAAGAACGAAGACAAAAATCCCAAAAACCAGAATGACTGCAATTTCCGGTACCAATGAATTAAATGATGTTGCAACTGCTGGTGGCACACCTTCAGGCATTTTAATTCTAATTTTTTTAAATTTAGTTAAATGAATAAATAATTCGGTACTAACTAAGGCTGCTAACATTGCTGTTGCTAAGCCTGAAGAGGATGTTAAACTTTGTAAAAAAACACCAGTTGCTTCTGCAGTTTTACCATTAACTAAGGTTACTGTACTATTAACCGGCATTAAGATAAACATGACTGCGATACTTAGAATACCCGCATGGACTGAACTAAACGACGGGTCATCAACTTGACCGCTACGAACATAGTGATTCGCGAGATTGGCCCCAATATTGTAACAAACAACAATCGATAGAATGCTCATCGTACCGTTACTAATAATGGTTGCTAAATCGGCTAATGAACTTAAATCGATTATTTTTTGAACAGCTGTATTGGAAAAAATAAGAGCATTCAGTAAAACCATCAATGACGCCGCCATCACAAGTGGCATGGTCACAATAAAACTATCTCGAATTGCGATTAAATGGCGCTGGTTATTAAGTTTTGATACAAGTGGTAATAATTTCTCCGATAATTGATCTACAACTTTCACAAAAACATCTCCCTAATGACTATAATTGAACCGATTCAATTTTATATATTAGCATGCTTAATTATAATTTGCAATAGCGCTTTCATTGACTTGTAATTTTATTTTTAATTCTGCATACTAATTATAATGACATTTAAAGGAGTTCCCCATGATTAAACCCATTATGCACGACCCGACTTTTCTCGCTCAAACAGCGACACTAGCGACTGTTGATGATAAACAAGTCATCACTGACCTACTCGATACATTAGCCGCTAATACTGAACGCTGTGTCGGGATGGCGGCCAATATGATTGGTGTCAACAAACGCATTATCGTTTGCCAAATGGGCCCGATTACGCTGCCATTAGTCAATCCAACGATTATCAAAAAAAGCGCCCCCTACGAAACTGAAGAAGGTTGTCTCTCTTTAACGGGTCAACGCGCAACCACCCGCTACGATCAAATTACGGTTCGCTATCAAGATCGTCAGTTTAAAACGCAGGAACAGGCTTTTACCGGTTGGATCGCCCAAATTATCCAACACGAAGTCGATCATTGCGAGGGCATTTTGATTTAAATTAAAACAAAGCTGGTTAACCTAAAATCACCAATTATCTTAAAATCAAGATAACTGGTGATTTTCTGTTAATGCTCAGTTGCTGAACGCAACGCAACACACTTAGTTTTTTAACGTGCTTCTGAGCTAGCTTCTTCCGTCTAGCTACGATTAGCAAATCATGACCAAACTCCGGTCATAATTCACTAATCTAGGCTATACTCAGAAGCTGACCAGCTCAGTCAGCACTTCGATCTTAACGTGCTAACCCAAGCAGACATTTCCGCCTAACTACATAATTGCCCATACGATTAAACTTCAAATCGTATGGGCAATTCTTAGGTTATGCTCAGGGTCAAACCGCTTGTGTGAGCACTTCGACCTTAACGTGCTTCTCAGCCAACTTCCTCCGTCTAGCTACGAATCGCAAATTATGACTAAAACCAGTCATATTTCACAATTCTAGGCTATACTCAGAAGTTCCCGGCTGATCAGCACTCATTTTTTTGACGCTCTAATTGACGAAAGCCACCCATTACTGGGTGGCTTTCTAATTAATTTCGCATATTAAATTGTAACATAATATTCTGGGTATCAAGCTTGCTGATACCACCATTAAACACGTTGGTTTAATGTTCGGGGCAACTTCACTAGAGTTGCATGATTTTAATTTGATTCGATTATGTTTAATTCTTGTGGTTCTAAATATTTTCTCGTTTAAACAGCGTAAGCCGCCTCTTTACACTACTTGTAACTCCAGGGTTACTCCAGTTTGATTAAAGTCTTCAAATAATACTTGATTCTACAGTGATAAGTGCTGATTAACTGTTAACAGTATAACATATTTTAAAGTTTGACGCAAAATCACTAAATATTTTCAGAAAAGAGGCTTTCCATTTGACCAAAATTGACCTTTGCTGTAAAATTTGATTTATAGATTTCAGAGTGCTTAAACTCTGGTTCATATAAGGAGGCAATTCAATGTTAGTACCTACAGTTATTGAACAAACGTCACGTGGCGAACGTTCATACGATATTTATTCACGTCTATTAAAAGACCGGATTATTATGCTATCTGGTGAAGTCAACGATCAAATGGCGAACACCATTATTGCACAATTACTTTTCTTGGATGCCCAAGATTCTGACAAAGACATTTCAATTTACATCAACTCACCCGGTGGTTCTGTGACCGCTGGTTTAGCGATTATGGATACGATGAACTTCATCAAATCTGATGTTCAAACCATCGCAATGGGCATGGCTGCATCAATGGCGAGTGTCTTATTATCAGCTGGGACCAAAGGCAAACGTTTTGCCTTACCTAACTCAACCGTCTTGATTCACCAACCTTTAGGTGGCGCTCAAGGCCAACAAACTGAAATCGAAATTGCTGCTCGCGAAATTTTGAAAACTCGGAAACGTTTAAATCAAATTTTAGCCGACAATTCTGGTCAAACGTTTGAAAAACTACAACAAGATACTGATCGTGATAACTACATGACGGCTCAAGAAGCCAAAGATTATGGTTTGATTGACGATATCATGGTTAACCAACCTAAATAATCACTATAAAAAGTCAATTCTTCGCGGAATTGGCTTTTTTAGTTCATAATTTTTTAAGGCAATCCCCATTTTTGCTATACTTGGTTAAGAATCAAAGGAGGCTTTTAAGATGGATATTAGTGTCATTAAAGCAGACAAAGTCACGATCGACGGCGGCATTGTACTGGGGGCCGAATCAGCGCCGATTACGACCGTCGAATTTCTAAATTTAGCTTGTCCCTATTGTCGTAAATGGTTTTATCGTTCGGATCAACTCTTAACCCAAGCCGTTAAAGAAGGGCGCGTCCGGCGGATTATTAAACCCTTAAACAAGGATAAAGATGATTTACAACTGGGTAATTTAGCCCACACCTATTTACCGTTTGACCAACCGGAAACCGCCGTCAACGCGATTCGTTTTCTATACGCACACCAACCCACTTGGCGCCCCGACTTAGCGCCCAATGAACTTGATCTGTATCTCAAACAGAATCTAAAATTGACCCCTCAAAATAATCAAGCGGCCTTAGCTGCGATTGAACACGAAGCACAGACGGCCAATATTCAATTTGTCCCCACGATTATTCTCGGCCAACATATTTTTGATGAATCAATTGATCTGACCGAATTAGAACAATTAATTTCGCAATAAGCACCAAAAAAGGGTCTAACCAGAGTAGTCAACTACTGATCTGGTTAGACCCTTTTTATAGCGACCTATTAGAACCGGCCTTCTTCAACCTGAATCGCATTTAAATGACGTTCGACTTCGTTCATACTTTGCCGTAATTCATGATATTTATCGCTTGAAAAATCTAAATAGTTGGTACAACCGCCAACGCGTTCGTAGATTTCATCTTTTTGATCTTCAGCTTTTTGCGTTAATGAGACATCAACGCGGCGTTCATCATCAGCTGCTCGGTTACGATTAACCCAACCATCAGCTTCTAGACGTTTCAATAGCGGTGTTAAGGTGCCACTATCAAGTTCTAGATGATGTCCCAACTCTTTAACCGACATCGTGCCATGTTCCCATAACGCTAGCATCGCGATAAATTGTGGGTACGTTAAACTAAACGGTTTTAAAACCTTTCCGTAAAAGTGATTGTACGCCTTTTGCGCACGATAAATTGAAAAGCATAATTGTTCATCTAATAAAACTGGTTCAACCATATTTCTTCCTCCAATTAATAGTGTCCACTGGTAAGCATATCATATAGAATTAAATTGCATAAGTCAATCTGGACCAACAATTAAATTGTACACCTTTATATGACGCCTTGCTGATAATTTTCTGCTAATTGATTTAATTTTCTTAAGCGGTGATTAATGCCAGATTTAGAAATCGCCCCACTTGGCATCCGTTCGCCAAGTTCTTTGAGCGTAATATCTGGGAATTCCAAACGTAATAACGCAATCTCGCGGAGTTTAACCGGTAGATTGTCCAAACCGATAGTGTCTCTTAAATATTCGATATTTTCGATTTGTTTCGTCGCTGCATCGATTGTTTTATTTAAATTGGCCGTTTCACAATTAACTAAGCGATTCACCGAATTCCGCATATCTCGGACAATCCGGATATCTTCAAACTTCAACATTGCATTCGTCGCGCCCACTACCTGTAAGAAATCCGCAATTTTTTCGGCCTCTTTCAGATAAGTAATGTAACCACTCCGACGTTCCGTGGTTTTGGCGTTCAATCCAAAGCGATTCATCATCTGTGCAATATCTTGATTATGTTCTTCATATAAAGAATAAATTTCCAAATGATAACGGCTGGTTTCAGGATTATTGACCGAACCGCCTGCCAGAAATGCCCCTCTTAAATAAGAACGAACCCGTTGATCCTCGTTAATGACATCCTCCGAAACCTGAGTATGAATCGTAAAGCCATCAGCTTCAACAATGTTTAAATCGTTGAGCACTTTATTCGTTCCGTATTTCAATCGTACGATATATTGATTATTTTTCTTTAACTTCATCTTACGGCGCACTAATAGTTCTGATTCAATCTGATAATTCTGCCGTAATAAACTATAAATCCGGCGAGCGATCGCCGGATTTTCAGTCTGAACATTTAAAACAAATTGATGATTCATTAAACTTAACGAACCATTCATCCGAATCAAAGCCGCTAATTCTGCCCGTGCGTGTTCTGGATGTACTTCTAACTGAGTTAATTCCTTCTTTACTTCACTAGCGTAGGAAGCCATCCTTATTCACCTCGTTTAGCTGTATTCACCTGAAAAGCCAAGTTCATAATTTCTTGAACGACTTTTTGACCATTATGAAAAACGCCATGGTTGCGTAATTCCAAAAAATTATCGGAAATGACCCGACAACCCAATTGGCGTAATCCTTTAAAATCATGTTCAACCGGCCATAAAATTTCATCATATTTCTGATGATCTAAATAATTTTCTGGCACGCGGCCGGTATTGACTAACACGGTATCCACAAAATTCTGTTGCAAATGTTCATTTAATATCCGAACATGATCAGCATCCGTAAAACGTTCGGTTTCACCCTTTTGGGTCATGATATTACAAATATAGATCACTTCTGCCTTTGTTTGGGTAACGGCTTGTCCTAAGTTTTCAATCATCAAATTCGGCAAGATACTCGTAAACAAACTCCCCGGACCTAAAACAACCACATCAGCAGCCATGATCGATTCAATAACTTCGGGCATCGCCGTTGGTTGGCCTTCACCGTCATCAGCGGTCTTCGTCACCCAGACGTGTTCAATCTGTTTGCGCGCGGCTGAAATTTCGGATTCGCCCACTAATTGCGTGCCATCTGTAAACCGGGCATTCAACGATAATGCCACATTGGCGGCCGGATAAACGTGCCCATCAACTTCCATCATTTCAGATAACCGTTGTACCGCATCGAATATGCCGGATTCCATTTCGGATAACGCCGCAATAATCAGATTGCCAATCGCATGGCCCGAGAAAAAGGCATCGTGTGATTTAAACCGATATTGAAAGATATCCAAGGTTAATTGTGGTAAATCTGATAAAGCGACTAAGACATTCCGAATATCACCCGGTGGCACGACGTTGATGTAATCCCGAATGACGCCAGACGAACCGCCATCATCAGCGACCGTCACAATCGCAGTCGCATCCGCGTTTTGTTCCCGTAAACTCTTCAAGATAACGGGGAGTCCGGTCCCACCACCAATGACAACCACTTTAGGCTGACGACCTTTAATCACCCGAATAATGCGATTTGCGGCTGTCATGACCGATTCACCGTTTCCTTTCGTTTCTTCATATCCCGATGGGTCACATCAACTGGGTAGTCGACAGCTAAATCATCGGCCAACCGTTGTGCTAACGCGACAGAGCGGTGTTGCCCACCCGTACAACCAATCGCGATGGTCACACTGGTTTTACCCTCTTCTAAATAGCCGGGCATGATATCTTTCAACATCCCGCTCAGTTGTTGATAAAACTTCTCGGTTGCGGGTTGCGCCATCACATAATCACGCACTGGCGCATCTAAGCCGTTTAATTCTTTAAATTCAGGCACGTAATAGGGATTGGGTAAGAACCGGACATCCATCACAATATCGGCGTCAATCGGTAACCCATATTTAAAGCCAAACGACATGACTTCAATATGGAATGAGGGATTGTCACTGGTTTTAAAAACGTGAAAAATTTGTTCGCGTAATTGACGTGGTGACATCGCTGACGTATCGACCACCATCTGCGCACGGTTTCGAATTTCAGTCAATAGGGCGCGTTCTTTGCGAATTCCGTCCATTAACCGACCTTCCATCGCTAACGGATGAGACCGGCGCGTTTCTTTATACCGTGAGACCAATTCTTCGTCTGACGCATCTAAGAAAAGAATTTTAGTGGTGACAAACTGGGTATTGTCCAGATTAGCTAACATTTCAATAATTTCATCATAAAAAGCACGCGACCGTAAATCAATGACGAGCGCAATTTTAGTGACCTTACCCGATTCTTTAACCAGTTCCCAAAACTTGGGTAACAAGGTTGGTGGCATATTATCCACACAGAAATAACCTAAATCTTCAAAACTTTGCATGGCAACGGTTTTACCGGCGCCGCTCATTCCTGTAATCACGACTAAGTTCAATGTATCTGTCATCTTACCACTCCTCATTTATCGCTTTGCTCATTGTAACATTCCTGGTGTGTCTTTGAAAGCGAACACACCTTATTTAGCCATGTTAATCAATAAAAAAAGTTAGCCAACAGGTAGACCATTGACTAACTTTTTTTATTGATTTTTCTGTGTTAACCATTGTTTCTTGGTTAGTTTCGTAAAATGTTCCTGTCTGGTATCGTCCAAGATTGGATTATACATTTCATCAATCGTCAGGGCTGGTTGAAAGCCAAGTTTAGCTTGAGCCCGTTCTGATTGGTGATTACCGTCATAGTAACCACACCAAATATTAGCTAGGTTCAAAGTCTCGAAACCATGTTCAATTAAGGCCGCCATCGCTTCAGGGATTAACCCCTGACCCCAGAATGGCACGCCGATCCAATAACCAATCTCAGCATCATCGGCGCCCATAAAAGGTTGGCCATCGCCGGCGCTAATCAGTTCTAACCCGACACTGCCAATAGCTTCGGTTGGATTGGCTTTTAACGTAACAGCATAGACCTCTGGTTTCATTAGATATTGTTCAATCAACTGACGGCTATTGGCCACGCTGGTGTGCACCGGCCAACCCGCAATCGGCCCAATCTTAGGATCTTTCGCATATTGATAGATGGCTGACGCATCATCTGGGGTGAATGGTCTTAGTATTAACCGTTTAGTTTCAATGATCATGTTTGTTTTTCCTCCGTTTTAATGAGTTGTACGTTTTCAATTAAAAATCATTTAAAAAAATCGGTCTATCCCGCAACTTAGGGATAGACCGATTTTAAATTTACATCCGTCGCGCAAAAGCAATGACGATAGCGTTAACCCCTAGAATGGCAAAATAGAAACCAACTAAAGTCGCTAACGTGACCGCTGTCACAACTGGATTCATCAAGAGCAATAAGCCGACGACAATCCCTAAGATATCTAAGATTATTGAAACGACGTATAAAAACAGATTGAACTGTTTTAAATGACCAACGTTTAATAAACCAACAATCGCATCCACTAGGAACCAAGCCGCAAAGACGTAGCTAATACTAATAATGCCGACTGGCACGTTGAAGATGAATAGGAACCCTAGAATAATATCCAAAATGGCATTAATCAACATCAAGGTTGCCCGAATGCCGGTATCTTCACGTAAATGACGATACGCGCTCAACTTGGCAATCCCACGAATAATCGCAGCAAGTGCAATCACCATCACAAAACCAGATAGAGCAACGCCTGGTTTCTTAAATAAGAAATAAGCCACTACTAGAAAAATCACACCAGTCATCAGTTCTGACCAATCAAATTCCCAATCATTCTTTCTAAACATATGCTTCACCCCATACAAATTGATACCCTTATCATACTTTTTTTAACGCAAATGCTCAAGTCAGAGTGTTAAATTATTGATCTGCTAATGTTCGTTGCATGTCGCGTTTTAGAATTGGCTTTAAATATTGCCCTGTATAACTATCGGCTACTTCGGCAATTTCTTCCGGTGTCCCAGTCGCGACGATTGTCCCGCCTTTGTCGCCACCTTCAGGGCCTAAGTCAATCACATAATCGGCAGTCTTGATTACGTCTAGGTTATGTTCAATCACTAAAATCGTATTGCCTTCGTCAACTAACCGTTCCAAAACAACTAATAGGCGTTTGATATCATCGGTGTGCAAACCAGTGGTCGGTTCATCCAAGATGTATAAATTTTTACCCGTTGATTGTTTTTGGAGTTCCGCTGCTAACTTCATCCGTTGGGCTTCCCCACCGGAAAGTGTCGTGGCCGATTGACCTAACGTCACGTACCCTAAACCGACATCGACAATGGTTTGTAATTTACGCGCAATCTTCGGAATGTTTTCGAAGAAGGCCGTGGCTTCTTCAACTGTCATCGCTAAAATCTGCGCGATATTTTTACCTTTGTAAACGACTTCCAACGTTTCAGAATTATAACGGCTACCATGACAAACTTCACAAGGCACGTAGACGTCTGGCAAGAAATTCATCTCAATCTTAATAATCCCGTCACCCTTACAAGCTTCACAGCGACCGCCTTTAACGTTAAAACTAAAGCGGCCCTTCTTGTAACCGCGTAACTTTGCTTCATTAGTTTGGGCAAATAAGTCCCGCATGTTATCGAAGACACTCGTATAGGTTGCCGGATTACTCCGCGGTGTCCGACCGATTGGACTTTGATCGA
The DNA here is from genome assembly GCF_000615805.1 of Latilactobacillus fuchuensis DSM 14340 = JCM 11249. GTDB lineage: Bacteria > Bacillota > Bacilli > Lactobacillales > Lactobacillaceae > Latilactobacillus > Latilactobacillus fuchuensis. The sequence continues at coordinate 29,898 of NZ_BAMJ01000019.1, read as the reverse complement.
TATCAACCAATTTTTCAATATTTTGATAACCGGTCAGTGTTTTATATTGACCCGGTTTCGCCGAATTGCGGTTAATCTTTTGCGCCAATGCTTTCTTTAAAATCGTATTCACTAACGTTGATTTACCAGAACCGGAAACCCCCGTGACCGCAATAAAATCACCTAACGGAAAATCAACGGTTAAGTCTTTCAGGTTATTTTCAGCCGCACCGGTCACCCGCAATTTCTTCCCGTTGCCTTTACGGCGCTTCAACGGTACTGGCACGTATTCTTTACCCGCTAAATACCGACCCGTTAACGACTTCGGATTTTGTTCAACCTCGGTTGGGGTCCCCGCAGCCATCACGTGACCACCCAATTCACCGGCGCCGGGTCCGATATCAATCAGATAATCGGCTGCGCGCATCGTATCCTCATCATGTTCAACGACGATTAACGTATTCCCTAAATCACGCATCTTCTTTAATGAACCAATTAATCGGTCGTTGTCGCGTTGATGCAAACCAATCGACGGTTCATCTAAGATGTAGAGTACACCGGATAAGTTAGAACCGATTTGAGTCGCCAAACGAATCCGTTGAGCTTCCCCGCCGGATAACGTCCCAGCCGAACGACTAAGCGTTAAATAATCCAAACCAACATTCATCAAGAAGGTCAAGCGATCGTGGACTTCCTTCAAAATTGGTTTCGCAATCATACTATCTTTTTCAGATAATGTTAAAGCTTCAAAGAATGGTAACGCCTCTTTAATCGCATTCGCAGACACGGCCGCAATATCTTGACCACCAACCTTAACCGATAAGGCTTGGCGATTTAAACGCGCGCCATGACAAGTTTGGCAAGTTAATTCAGTCATGTAGGTCCGCATCTGAGTCCGCGTGAAATCACTGTTAGTTTCGCGATAACGCCGATTAATATTACTGATGACCCCTTCAAACGGCACATCCACATCGCGAACGCCACCAAAATCATTTTCATAATGGAAATGGAATTCTTTGCCTTGGGAGCCGTTTAAAATGAGCTCTTTTTGTTTGGGCGTTAACTTGCTAAATGGCCGATCCATATCGATTTTAAACGAGGTACACGCCTGTTCTAACATCTGTGGATAATATTGGGAACTAATCGGATTCCACGGTGCAATCGCGCCTTCTCGCAACGTCTTAGTGGTATCTGGAATCACTAAATCAGTATCAACTTCTAGCTTGAGGCCCAAACCATCACATTCAGGACACGCCCCAAACGGTGCGTTAAATGAGAAGAGTCTTGGTTCTAATTCACCCACCGTAAAGCCACAGACTGGACACGCATAATGTTCAGAGAAGAGTAGTTGTTCACCATCAATCACGTCCGCAGTCGCGTAACCTTCAGATAACCGTAAAGCCGCTTCGAACGAATCAAATAAACGAGAACGAATGCCCTCTTTAACGACAATCCGATCCACGACAATATTGATATCATGTTTTTTATTCTTATCCAATTCAATCTCGGTACTAACGTCCATGACTTCGCCGTCAACTTGAACCCGCACATACCCTTCACGTTGAATCTTTTCAAAAACTTTTTTATGTTGACCTTTTTTAGCGCGAATAATCGGCGACATAATCTGTAACTTCGTCCGTTCAGGCAATGCTAAAACCCGATCAACCATCTGTTCAACCGATTGACTGCTAATTTCAGTGCCATCGTTGGGACAGATTGGATGACCGACCCGCGCCCACAACAAACGCAGATAATCATTGATTTCGGTCACTGTGCCGACCGTTGAACGTGGATTTTTGGAGGTCGTTTTTTGATCAATTGAAATCGCTGGACTCAACCCATCAATCGAATCGACGTCCGGTTTATCCATCTGACCTAAAAATTGACGCGCATACGCTGATAAACTTTCAACGTAGCGCCGTTGTCCTTCCGCGTATAAGGTATCAAACGCCAAGGAACTCTTCCCTGAACCAGATAAACCGGTAATGACGACCAGTTTGTCCCGCGGAATCGTGACATCAATATCCTTTAAATTATGCGCCCGCGCGCCGTGAATAACGATCTTATCGTTTGCCATATTCTACCTCTTTTAATCAATTTCACTCTTTAATTCTAGAATCGTATCCCGCAAAGTAGCGGCTTGTTCAAAGTCGAGTTTCTTAGCAGCCGTTCTCATTTGTTCCGTTAAACGTTCAACCATTTCACGTTTTTCAGCCTTCGACATACTATCGAAATCAACCTCATTGGTCATCTTAATATCTTCAGGATGATCGACCGATTGCACAACTGAAATCGCATCACGAACCGGTTTAATGATCGTAGTTGGTGTCACGTCATGTTTTAGATTATAAGCTTCTTGAATTTCACGGCGCCGTTTGGTTTCACTAATCGCCCGTTTCATTGAATCTGTCACTTTATCCGCGTACATAATCACTTCACCATGCGCGTTTCGAGACGCCCGCCCAATGGTTTGAATCAAGGAACGATCACTGCGTAAGAAGCCTTCTTTATCCGCATCTAAAATCGCGACTAACGACACTTCAGGCACGTCAATCCCTTCACGCAACAAGTTAATCCCGATTAAGACGTCAAACTTGCCCAAACGTAAATCGCGGATAATTTCAGTTCGTTCTAAGGTTTTAATATCACTGTGTAGATAACGGACTTTAACGCCTAACTCTTTCAGATAATCGGTTAAATCTTCGGCCATCTTCTTGGTTAACGTCGTAATAAAGACCCGTTCATCTTTTTCAACTCGCTGATTAATCTCGCCGACTAAATCGTCAATCTGGCCCATAATTGGCCGGACCTCGATATTCGGATCTAATAAGCCGGTTGGTCGAATAATCTGATCGATTTGCAAATCGGTTTGTTCCGCTTCGTAAGGTCCTGGCGTTGCGGAAACGTACATAATCTGATTGACGTGTTTCTCAAATTCAGGCAAGGTTAATGGCCGATTATCCAACGCACTTGGCAAACGAAAACCGTAATCGATCAACATCTGTTTCCGCGCGCGATCGCCGTTATACATCCCACGAATCTGCGGCATCGTCACATGCGATTCATCAATCATCATGATGAAATCTTTGGGGAAGAAATCGATCAAGGTATAGGGTGGTTCGCCAGCTTGGCGGTCTTCCATATGGCGTGAATAATTTTCAATACCGGAACAATAACCCATCTCTTGCATCATTTCTAAATCATAATTAGTGCGTTGTTCGAGTCGTTGGGCCTCCAGTAATTTATTTTCAGCATTCAACGCTTTCAAACGGTCAGCTAACTCCGCCTTAATACTCTCAATGGCTCGTTCCATTTTTTCATCATTAGTCATAAAATGGGTCGCTGGGAAAATCGCCACATGCTGGCGCTCCCCTAATACTTCACCGGTCAAGGCATCCACTTCAACGATCCGATCAATCTCATCGCCAAAGAATTCAACGCGCATGGCGTGATCATCACGCGATGCTGGGAAAATTTCAACAACATCACCACGGACCCGGAAGCGGCCCCGTTGGAAATCGATATCATTGCGTTCGAACTGAATATCGACTAATTGGCGCAATAAATCGTTACGTTCAATCGTCATCCCCGGCCGTATCGATAAAACATGATCTTGATATTCTTTAGGATCACCCAAACCAAAGATACATGAAACCGACGCAATCACAATCACATCGTTGCGTTCCAACAATGAACTCGTGGCTGAATGGCGCAATTTATCAATTTCATCATTGATGCTCGAATCCTTTTCAATATAGGTATCACTGGAAGGTACATAGGCTTCCGGTTGATAATAATCATAATAACTCACGAAATATTCGACGGCATTATCCGGGAAGAATTGTTTAAATTCACCGTATAGTTGGCCAGCCAAAGTTTTATTATGCGAGATAATTAGCGTTGGCTTATTTAAATTCTTAATCACGTTCGACATTGTAAAAGTCTTACCAGTCCCAGTTGCGCCCATCAACACTTGCGCCTTAGCACCCGCTTCAAAATTCTTAGTCAGGGTCTCAATGGCCGCCGGTTGGTCCCCAGCTGGCTCATAAGGGGCCACTAATTTAAATTGGTTATTCTCTTGTCGATCAATCATCAAAAGCCTCCAGTCCAATTATGCTCGCGACAAAAGAAGTTTGGACAATAAATTGCCCAAACTCTCCTTAAATCGTCTGATGTTCTTTAAGTCATTCACTATTCTAACATACCGAACATATTTTCGCCACACTTACGATTAAGCCTGGTTTGATAGGGTTTGACGGACCAATTGGGTTAACTTACCGCGGTCCGCAAAATCCTCACTCAAGAGATCAGGTAGCATTTCTTGAATGAAATAACGCGCGCTGGCGAGTTGTTGATAACGCATAATCGTTTTAAGACTTTCCGCAAAAATTTCGAGGAAGGCATTTTCTGGATTACCCTTTTCAATTTCGCCAAATGACTCGTATAAGAGATCAATTTTATCAGCGACTGATAGGAGTTGGCCTTCTAAAGTTTCATCTTTACCTTCGCTCAAACGTCGGCGATACCGTTCTTGTAAAAAATCTGGAATTTCATTATTGATAAAGTTATCGGTTAACGAACTTTCAACGTTCGCCAACATTTGCCGCAATTCTTGGGTCGCATATTTAACCGGCGTCTTAATGTCACCGATGAAGCGTTCCGTATAATCGTGATTCAAAGCCCGTTCGTACAACACTTGCCATTTCACTTCTTGGCCGCTTTCTTCTTCGATATCCCCTAAGAGTTGCGCAATTTCAGCGACTTTAAAAGAATGCGATGCAACCGAATGTTCTTGGTACTTAAACAACCCTGGTGCCCGTCTGATGGTCTCTAAACTATTTAACCCTTGTAAATACTGATGCATGCCCATTCTTAAATTCCTCCATTCTTACAAAAATAGACCGACTCATTATGCAGTCCGCCTATTCGTTGAATCTATTATAGATAATCTGACATTAAAAGTAAATCAGTAACCCTTATTTAACGAGTTTTTGAATCGCTTTTTCAAAGTTGGCTAATTTCAAATCGGCCGTTGCTTCATCATCCGCTTGTGTCCCGACATAGAACTTCACTTTAGGTTCAGTCCCACTAGGACGAATAGCAATCCAAGTACCATCTTCAAGATGATATTTCAAAACGTTTGAACTTGGCAAGTTGATGACTTCACTGTGACCATCCGCAAACGTTTCGGTTTGTGCTTGGAAGTCTTCAGCTGAAGCCACTTTAATCCCAGCAAATTCAACCGGACTTTCTTGACGGCATTTAACCATCAAGTTGGCCATTTGTTGTGGGCCGTCAACGCCTTCAAAATCAATGGCAGTCGTTTGTTCAGCGTAGTAGCCATATTCAGCATATAATTCTTGAATACCGTCATACAACGTCTTACCGTTTGATTTATAGTAAGCGGCCACTTCAGCTAACAAGACCAATGTTTGAATCGCATCTTTATCACGTACGAATGGTTTAACTAAATAACCGTAACTTTCTTCAAAGCCAAACATGAACGTATTCTCGCTTGTCTCTTCAAAATGTTGAATTTGTTCAGCAATAAATTTGAAGCCCGTTAAGACATCAATCATCTTGACGTTGTAACTAGCGGCAATTTTAGTCGCTAATTCAGTTGAAACGATTGATTTAACAGCGGCCGCGTTAGCGGGTAGTGTTCCTGCATCTTTGCTGGCTTGTAAAATATAGCGCAACAGAACTGAGGCAATTTGGTTCCCCGTCATCAATTGATAACTACCGTCTGGTTGGCGCACAGCGGCCCCTAACCGGTCAGCATCGGGATCAGTGGCAATCAATAAATCGGCTTGTTGTTTCTGGCCAAGTTCAATCGCCATATCAAACGTTTGTGGAAATTCAGGATTAGGGAATGGCGTTGTTGAAAATTCAGGATCAGCAATCGCTTGTTCTGGCACCATCGTGAATTGTTCAAACCCAGCTTGGCGTAAGGCCCGTTCGCCTAAAACTTTCCCAGTTCCGTGAAGTGGTGTGTAAATTAAAGACATCGTTTTACCGACTGTATCGACTAATTCTTGGTTAATCGTGACTTTCTTGACTTCAGCTAAGTACGCTTGATCGACATTTTCACCGATTAACGTCATTAACCCGGCTTCGCGTAGTGGTGATTCATCCGCTACTTCAATCGCGAATAAATCGGTCACCTTACGGATATAATCCGTAATCATGTCGGATTCTTTAGGTGGCATTTGGGCGCCATCTTCGCCGTAAATCTTGTAACCATTATATTGTTTTGGGTTATGACTCGCCGTAATCATGATGCCGGCATAGGTGTTTAAATGCCTAACAGTAAATGATAGTTCTGGTGTTGGACGAAGCGCATCAAAGACAAACGAAGGAATTTGATGTTGGCCTAACACGCGAGCTGCTTCATGTGCAAAGGTTTCTGATTGGTAACGTGAATCGAAACTAATCGCCACCCCGCGTTTTTTAGTCGCATCAGGTAAAGTTTCCATAAACTGCGCTAAACCTTCAGTGGCTTGGCGGACAGTGTAGATGTTCATACAATTAATCCCAGGGCCTAAGAGTCCCCGCATGCCGGCTGTTCCGAATTCCATTGGCACACTAAAAGCACGTTCGAGCGCTTCTTGGTCGTTCGCCATTTCAGTTAATGTTTTTTGTAACGCTAAATCCATGACAGGTTGTTGCTGCCAAACTGCATAATTATCTTGCCAACTCATGTTGTAACCCCCGAATGTAATCTAAAATATCGAATTAATTATACCATAATCAACCGCTTTCCTCTGCCACTAGCCCTAATTTAATCGAACTTTTACTTTCTGAACACCTAGACCAATCAAAAAAAGCGGCAAGCCTCTTAATGTTAAGAGACTTGCTGCTTTTTGTTAAGAGACTTGCTGCTTTTTGTTAATGCTCAGTTGCTGATTGCAACCCAAGCTGACCTTTCCGCCTAACTACAAAATTGCCCACATGATTAAAATTCAAATCATATGGACAATTTTTAGGTTATGCTCAAGGTCAACCTGCTTGGGTGAGCACTTATTTTATTAGATACTTTGAATATATTTAAAGACTTCTTGGCCTGCTATGCCGCCGTCACCTACTGCTGTTGTGATTTGACGGAGGTCTTTTTCGCGGACATCACCAATTGCGTAAATGCCAGGGACTTTTGTGGCCATGTGGTCGTCCGTTTTAATCCAACCCGCATCCGTTAAAATACCTAAATCTTTAAAAGCGGACGTCATTGGTTCGATACCGACATAGATGAAAACGCCGCTAGCATCGATTTGACGCGCTTCGCCAGTTTCTTTATCAGTATAAGTCACGCCACTGACTTTCTTATCATCGCCCTCGATAGTTTGCATTTGAGCGTTCCAGATAAAATACATCTTATCATTATCAAAAGCACGTTGTTGCAGAATTTCTTGCGCGCGTAATTGATCACGACGGTGAATCACAGTGACTTTGCTTGCCAACTGCGTTAGGTAAATCCCTTCTTCAATGGCTGAATCCCCGCCACCAATGACAACGACTTCTTTATTCTTGAAAAAGGCACCATCACAAACCGCACAGTATGATACACCACGGCCACTATAAGTATCTTCACCAGTTGCCCCTAATTTTTTATGTTCAGAACCCGTTGCAATAATGATCGCACGGCCTTCAAAATCACCTTGATCAGTATGCACTAGTTTAGTCTCGCCTTGGTCTTCAATACTCGTGACCGTGCCGTAACCATATTCAGCACCAAATTGTGTTGCACTGGCGTACATTTTTTCGCCTAATTCGGGGCCTAAAATTGATTTAAAGCCAGGATAATTCTCAACCTCAGCGGTGTTATTCATTTGACCACCATAAATCCCGCGGTCTAACATCAATACTGATAAATTCGAACGTGACGCGTATAGCGCGGCAGTCATCCCACCAGGCCCTGCACCAATCACAATTACATCATAACTTTTAGTCATCTTAATAATCCCCTTACTTTTCAGAAGTGTTTATTTACTCTAAGCTAATCTTACCCGCTCTTAAAAAAAAAGTCCACCAAACTGTTTACCAGTTTGACGGACTCGTCTTTTTCAACTCTTGCAACAAGTCAGTTGCTTCAGTTGCAAAATCTAAATCACCACTCTGCAGATAGGCCGTTGCGAGTTGAAAACTAGCCTGCATCTGATCTAAAAATGCATAAGCCGTCGCCAGAAAATATTGAATCTCCGGATGACTTTGGTAATTGGCGACTGGAATTTCTTCCAGTGCCGCCACCGCATTCTGATACTGACCGACCGACTCCAAACAAATCGCTAGCTGACAAATAACAAAGATATAATCATCTTTCGTTTTTGCTAACGTTTTGGCTTGTTGCAAACAATTTAAGGCTTTCGTGTACTGAAACCGTTCAAAAGCTTGCATGCCACGGTCAAAATAAAATTCACAAGTTGGTCTGATTGTTACCAAATCACCCATAAAGTAATCGGTTCTCCTTTAGTCCATTTCGTTCAACTAAAGATTATAATAACACAGATTTTTAACGAGCGCGATACAGATTTAAGATGATTCCGGTTTCTATTTGCACGCACTTAAAAATAAACTGGGCATCGTGAGTAAAGAACACTCATAACACCCAGTTCAGAAGCTACCCGTGAACTCCAGCACTTCGATTTTAACGTGCTTCTCAGCCAACTTATTCCGTCTAGCTACAAATCGGGAACTATGACTAAAATCCGTCATACTTCCCGATTCTAGGCTATACTCAGAAGTTTAACGGCTGAGTTAGGCACTTCGATCTTAACGTGCTTTTGAGTTACAACAACTTCCGCAACTCAACACACTTAGTTAAAGTCTATTTCTGGTTTGCCTGAGCGTTGCATTAAATTGCCAATTTCAGTTTTAATATCACAATCACGATATAGGACATTATAAATCGCTGTCGTGATTGGCATTTCAACTGAACGTTGTTGGGCTAATTCGTAGGCCGCTTTACAGGTTGCAACCCCTTCGACGACCATGCCCATATTTTCAAGGACTTCTGGTAGTTTTTGGCCTTGGCCTAACGCGTTACCCGCACGCCAGTTACGGGAATGCACACTAGTCCCAGTGACGATTAAATCGCCAACACCTGATAACCCGATAAAGGTTAACGGGTTAGCGCCCATCGCGACACCAAGACGAGAAATTTCAGCTAAGCCCCGCGTCATTAGAGCGGCCTTCGTGTTGTCACCATAACCTAGGCCGTGTAACGCACCGGCGCCTAGCGCAATCACGTTCTTCAAAGCCGCACCCATTTCAACACCAACAACATCGGTATTGGTGTACAAGCGGAAATAATCGTTCATAAAAATTTCTTGAACCCATTCAGCTTGCGCAAGATCAGTTGAAGCGGCCGTTAACGTTGTAATATCTTTCATCGCAACGTCTTCCGCATGGCTAGGACCTGATAAAACGACAATTCCGTTACGAACGTCTACCGGAATCGTTTCCGTCAAGACTTCAGAAATCCGCTTATGCGTCCCTTGTTCTAGGCCTTTAGAGGCCGTGACAATCACTGGTTTAACTTGTTTAGCTGCTAAAACAGGTGCAATTTGTTCAGCTACTTGTCGGATTACTTGCGTTGGGATGACGAATAAAACAACGTCAACTTGTTCAAACGCTTCATCCAAATCTAAAGTAGCGTGTAGTTGTGGATTAATTTTAAAATCGGGTAAATAATGTTTATTCGTATGTTGCTCATTAATTTCAGCCACTTTTTCAGCGTCGTTGCCCCATAATTCAACGTGATGGCCATTTTCGACTAATAAATTGGCTAAGATTGTGCCCCATGAGCCGGCACCTAAAACTGCAATATTAACTGTCATAATTTAATTTTCTCCTCTTTAATATCTCTGCGTTAAATTGCCGGCTAAATAGTCAGGCACTTGTTTTTGACGGCGCCGCCAAATCCAAACCGCGATTGCGCCAATTAATAAGACAATCGACACAATTTGAGAAACTCTTAATGGTCCTAAGTATAAACTATCGGTCCGCATCCCTTCAACAAAGAAGCGACCAAACGCGTACCACATAATATAACTGAGTAAAATTTCACCTTGTTTAAACCAACCGGTCCGATGACGAATACTCATTAAAATCGCAAACCCAATGAGGTTCCAGACCGATTCGTATAAGAACGTTGGTTGTCGATAACTGCCATCAATTAACATCTGTTGAATCAACCAATTCGGTAAATGCAATTGTTGTAAGAAGTGTAATGACGTCACGCCACCATAGGCTTCTTGATTCATAAAATTACCCCAGCGTCCAATTGCTTGGGCCAACATAACCGTTGGTGCGGCGATATCTAAAATCAACCACGCCGACAACGCATGATTCCGACAATAAATAATGAAGACAATCGATGCCGCAATTAAACCACCATAAATCGCAATACCACCGTGCCAAATCTTAATAATTTCGCCCGGATTAGCTTGATAATAAGGCCATTCAAAAATAACGTAGTATAGACGCGCGCCAATTAATGAAAAGGGTAACGCCCATAAAATCAAATTTAAAATATCATCTTCACTCACTCGGCGACGCTTTGCTTCTTGCAAGGCTAATGCCACTGCCAAGACAACCGCAGTCGCAATAATCACGCCGTACCAATGAATCTCAAGTGGTCCCAACTGTAGCGCAATCGGATTCAATGCACCTACTAATAAATTCAAAGTCATCGCTCCTTAATCCACAAAAAAACTAGATTGATTACTGTTTCTTTTAACAGTATAGCTCAATCTAGCCAATTGACCTACCAAAATAGGTCATTTTTTCTATTTTTTAAAGTCTAATCTTCATCAGAATTGGATTCAATTAACTTCCCTAAATTCGCTTCAAAGGTCTTCGTCGCATCATAGCCCATTGAACGTGCCCGGAAGTTCATCGCAGCCACTTCAATGATGATTGCCAAGTTCCGACCCACTTTAACGGGAACGGTAATCTTAGGCACTGGGACATCGAAAATCAATTGTTCTTCGGTATCCGAACCTAAACGATCATATTTCTTATCTTGATCCCAGTTTTGAAGATTAACAATCAATGAAATGGACGTTTCGGCACGCACTGCACCGGCACCAAAGAGGTTCATGACATCGATAATTCCAATCCCACGAATCTCTAATAAGTGTCGTAAAATCGCAGGGGCTTCGCCGACGACCGTTTGTTCATCTTGTTGGTAAACATCAACACGATCATCAGCAATCAATCGGTGGCCCCGTTTAACGAGTTCCAAAGCGGTTTCACTCTTACCAACACCAGAGTCACCCGTAATCAAAACGCCAAGACCATAAATATCGACTAAAACACCGTGCATTGAGCGCCGTTCAGCCAATTGACCATCTAAATAATCCGTGATTAAACTCGATAACCGGGTGGTTGGTAATGACGACCCTAAAACTGGAATCCCAACTTCAGCCGCTGCTGTTAACATTTCAGCAGGCGCCTCTAAACCCCGAGAAATTAGAAAACAAGGCGTGTCTTCAACTGACATCCGCCGCATAATCATTAACCGCTCTTCCGGTGTCATATTCTTCGTAAATGAGACTTCAGTCCGGCCAAATAATTGCACCCGTTCATGTGGGTAATAATTGAAATAACCCGTTAATTCTAGCCCTGGACGCGAGATATCACTCAGAGTCACAACGCGGTCTTTTAAATGATCTTCACCTGAATAAACCTGCAGTTTAAGATCCTTTACTAATTTTTCAATTGAAACACTATCAGCCATGATGTACCGTCCTTCTCTTTCACTTATACCTACTATCATATTGCTTTTAGGTCCTTTTTTCAACATTAATGTAGGCGTTTTCTAAAAGTTATTTAAAAGTGTCTGTCTCATCTGGTATTAAATGCCAGTCCAATCTAAAATGTAATTGATAACGTGCTTCTCAAGTAACCTTTTCCGGTTAACTACAAAATCAGCGTTATGATTCAAAGTACAAATCATAATGCTGATTTCTAGGTTAATCCTCAGAGCCTGACCAACTTGAGTGAGTACTCAGACTATAACGTGCTTCTACCGATAAGTTTCTGTGCTTAGCTACGTCTGGCAAACAAAGTCCATAGTACGGCCTTTATTCACCAGACTAGGCTAATGCTCAAAACTTGAACATCGGTAGTTAGCACTCATTTTAAATAACGTGCTTTTGGGCTGCAACAACTTCCGCTTAACCTAAAATTCCCAATTATCTTAAAAACCAAGATAACTGGGAATTTTCTGTTAATGCTCAGTTGCTGACCGCAACTCAACGCACTTATTTTGTTTAACGTGCTTTTGATTGCAACAACTTCCGTCTAATCTAAAATTTCCAATTAATCTAAATTCTGATTAATTGGAAATTTTTATTAGTACTCAATTGCTAAACGCAATCAAGTCAGCACTTATTTGAACTTAATATCGTTCTCTTGAAAATTGATTGGTAATAATCGTATTCGCAAGTGATAAAATAATCGCCACGATAATCGACGCTCCGAAACTGGGGAAAACAAACCCAGTGACAAAAATCGATGTCAACTGAAGCATGATGCCATTAATCACAACGCTAAACAACCCAAGGGTTAAAAAGGTGATTGGAAATGACAACAAACTTAAAATCGGTTTAATTAAAACGTTTAAGACTGATAAGACGATACTCGCGATTAACGCGACCCAGATATTGCTAACAAAGAATAGGCTAGGCAATAATCCTGAAATCGCAATAAACAATAAGGTGTCAACTAAAACACGTGTCCAATAACGCACTAGAAATCACTCCAGTCATCATCATCCACCTTGACGTCGCGTGCTTCTTTACGCTGCCGACCACTGCTCGTTGGACGTGCTGCTGGTCGTTGCGTATGCGCATACCAATCACTTGATTGATCATGACGGTGGTGATGTCTTGGCCCCGCAATCACTCGGTAGATGACCCAGATGATTAACAAAGGCACGGCTAATTTAAAAACTAGAAAAACGGAACCGATTAATAAACCAATCAGGGCGATCCCGATTATCAGGATAATTAACGGCCATAGTAGTAATAGAAATGGCATTAGAACTCACTCCATTCATCATGAGAATCATAATCGGATCGACTTGGCTTTTCAGGAATGACTAACGCCAAGATAATGTACACAATAATCCCTGGGAATGCGGCTGAGAAAAATGAGAATAAGAAGTAAATCACCCGAACCAACGTTGGATCAACGTTGAAATATTCAGCAATCCCACCCATTACCCCAGAAATCATTCTGTTATTTTTGGATTTATATAGTCTTCTGTCTGCCATAATGTCACCATTCACTCTCTTTTAATTAATTATCGTTATCTTTTAATAAAATATTACCCGTCGTGGTACTTAAGGTCAATTGTGCAACTTCTGGCGCTTCAAAGCGCGTTAGTTGTAGCATCTGACTACCAGTACTTTGACGTTGATCAACCGTTTGAGTATTCGTCAAACGATTTTTAATCGCCCCAAACCGGGTCCGGGACTCAGCCGTTAAGCCGAGGGTTGCTGGTAAACCTAATTTAACATTACCATTAACCGACTTCGCCTTTAAATGTTGTAAACTATTTTCAGTTAATGTCGCCTTAACATCGCCATTAACAGTCGAGACACTCGCATTTAGAATTTGTGCTTTTAACACGATATTACCGTTAACAGTCGTTGCTAAGATGTCGTCATAACGGCCTTGGGTCATCGTAATGCCCCCGTTGACGTTCTCAGCTTCAACCATCGCCGCGTTGGTACTCATTAAGGTTAATTGTCCGTTAGTCGTCTTGACGTAGATGTCACGGCCTGTAAAGCCGTCTAATTCAATATCCCCGTTTAAAACCTTAACGTTGGTTTGTTGATAATTATTCGCTGGTAAGTAGAAAATTAAATCGGCTTGGATCCGTTTATTCGGCACTTGGAACACTAAGTCATCCTCAGTCACACTGATTTGGCTCCGTGCTTCAAAGGCGTCAATGGCCGTTTCTTCAGCCATCTTACCATATAGTTTGATTTGCGCCGTCACTTTAATTTCGGGTTGATCCCAAATTCTAAAGTTAACACTACCGTTAGCAACCTTGACGTTAATCATATCTGGGTGCACGTTGGGATAAACAAAATCATGTGTGAACTTTTCAGTTGCTAATCCCGGTACGCGGAAGTTAACGTCTTTCCAATCGACATTATCCATGACCGTTTTAGCGGTATTCTTCATGAATTTGCCGAATTGATTGCCGGCTTCGCCGAGTTTATCACTCAATTCATCAAACGTTTCACTGGCATTTTCTTTCCAGTCATCCGATAAGCCAAGCTTTTCGGACCATTGATTTTTAGCCATCTGGCGGCGTTCTTTTTCCAATTGATTCAATTCATCAGTCAACGTCTTGCGTTGTTCTTCTAATTCGTCAATCTGAACTTGTTTTTGTAGAATAGTGGCTTTTAAGGTTTGACGTTCGCCAGCTTTTTCGGCCGTTAAACTGTCTAAATCTTCCATCGTATCAAGTACAGTCACTTGTTCTTGATCGGCGTGCAGTCCTTGTTTTAAATCTTGCAATTGGCGGTTAACACCTGATAAAGCGACCGTTAATTCGTGCGCCTGTTCTTCAACCGCTTCTTTTTGTTTATCTTGTTTTTCTTGATTTTCTGCTGATGTTTCAGTTTCCGTTTCCGTTGGTTGGTCCTGCGTTACTGTACTTGTCGCTTGACCTTGATCGTTTTTGGCTAAATTTTCTAATAAAACTAACGCTTCTTCTGAAGTAATAATCCCTTGATTCACTAAGTCTAATATTCTTTGACGTTCATTCATTGTTTTGACCTCCATTGATCTAAAAACTGCCAACATTTTTGTTGCACTTGACTATGGTTCTATTATGCCCAGTTTCCAGTGAAATGTCATAGGTCCAAAGGTTGATTTTTAATTAGGTATCCAGCGGTATAAAAAGCCATCAAAAAAATCCGATTATCCCTAAATTCAGGATAATCGGATTTTTCTGTTAATGCTCAGTTGCTGCCCGCAACTCAACGCACTTCTTAAAAATCGTCTTCTTTAGCGTTTGAATTTAATTCGACCACTTTACCCGTTCGTAAGTAAATAATCCATTCACAGATGTTCGTCACGTAATCACCAATTCGTTCTAGATAACTAGCGACTAGCATGTAATCCATACTGCCGACGACCGTTTCTGAATCACGTTGCATTTCTTGAATACAATCATCATAGATATTATCTGAATAAGCATTGATGGCAACATCTTCTTTAGCAATCGTTAAAGCCCGTTTGCGGTCTTCTTTAACGTAAGCGTCCAATACTTCTTCAACCATCGTCTTCACTTTTTCAGCCATATCCGCGATATCTTTTTCAATATCTGGCACACGGGTATTGCCTTTGACCCGGATGGTTGATTTCGCGATGGATACCGCGTGATCGCCCATTCGTTCCAAATCAGAACTAGCCTTCATAATCGTCACAATAATCCGTAAATCGGTTGAAACCGGTTGTTGCAAAGCAATTAACTCAAAACTTTTACGTTCTAAATCCGTTTCACGTTCATTAATCTTGTAATCATCATCAATTACCTCATGGGCCAATTGCTTGTCATGATTAATAAACGCCTTAACGGATTTATAGATGGCTTCATTGACCATCATCCCCATTTCAGAAAAGCGGACATGGAGATCGTTTAGTTCATCTTCAAAAAGTCTTCTCATAATGTTTCCCTTCTTTCTTAGCCGAATCGGCCACTGATGTAATCTTCCGTTTGTTTTTCGGATGGGTTTAAGAAAATTTTCTTGGTTGGTGCGTATTCAATTAATTCACCTTGTAAAAAGAAAGCCGTCTTGTCCGAAATCCGGGAAGCCTGATGCATATTATGCGTCACCATTATAATGGTATACTGTTGGCGCAATTCTAGCAACATATTTTCAATTTTAGCACTCGAAATTGGATCTAATGCTGAAGTTGGTTCATCCATTAAGATCACTTTAGGTTTAACCGCCAAGACGCGCGCGATACACACCCGCTGTTGTTGACCACCTGAAAGTGATAATGCACTTTCGTGTAACTTATCCTTCACATCATCCCAAACAGCGGCTTGTTTCAAACTACTTTCGACCGCTTCGTCCAAGATGCGATGATCTTTAACACCGGCTAACCGCAACCCATACACGACGTTATCGTAGATTGAGAACGGAAAGGGATTGGGTTGTTGAAACACCATTCCAACCTCTTTACGTAGTTTAACGGTATCCATTTCTGGTGCGTAAATATCTTGACCGTTTAATAAAAATTTGCCAGTTACTTTGGCCGAATCAATCAAATCATTCATGCGATTTAAGCACCGCAAGTAAGTTGATTTACCGCAACCAGATGGGCCAATTAAAGCCGTAATCTCATTTTCATTAAAATCAATGTTAATGTCTTTAAGCGCCTCGTTCTTACCATAAAAAAGATGAACATCCGAGGATTCAATAATCTTATTTACCACTAGGTAAACCTCCCTAATTTCTAGCCGAAATGACCAGAAACGTAATCTTCTGCTGCTTTAATCTTAGGCCGCGTAAAGATCTTACGGGTTTCATCGAATTCCAATGCATGGCCAGAATGGAAAAAGGCCGTATAGTCACTAATCCGCGCTGCCTGTTGCATATTATGCGTGACAATGACGATTGTAAATTTTTCTTTCAATCGAATTAAGGTCTCTTCAACGGTATTCGTTGAAATGGGATCTAAAGCTGATGCGGGTTCATCCATTAACAGAATATCGGGTTTCATCGCAATTGCCCGGGCAATACAGAGCCGTTGTTGTTGGCCACCGGATAACGCCAAAGCACTCTTACCGAGCGAATCTTTGACCTGATCCCATAACGCTGCTTGTTTTAACGAGGTTTCCACAATTTCATCTAAGTATTTCTTATCCTTTTGACCGTGTTGCTTGAGGGCAAACGTGATGTTATCGTAAATTGATTTAGCGAACGGATTGGGGCGTTGGAAAACCATCCCGATATGTTCGCGCATTTTATAGACATCCACTTCGTCACTATTGATATCCACGTCACGATACATAATCTTTCCGGTCACTCTCGTGTTAGCAATATTATCATTCATGCGGTTCAAACTACGCAAGTAAGTCGACTTGCCCGAACCAGAAGCACCGATTAACGCTGTAATCCGGTAACGTTCGAATTGTAAAGATGCGTCAAACATC
Source organism: Latilactobacillus fuchuensis DSM 14340 = JCM 11249 (assembly GCF_000615805.1). Taxonomy (GTDB): domain Bacteria; phylum Bacillota; class Bacilli; order Lactobacillales; family Lactobacillaceae; genus Latilactobacillus; species Latilactobacillus fuchuensis. The sequence goes on along the minus strand of NZ_BAMJ01000019.1, from coordinate 12,734 downwards.
GCCTGTTTATCGCCATAGTAGACGTTTAAATTTTCAGTTGATAACGCAATTTCATGTTTCGTTTCCGAAAATTGTTTAATATGTGTTTTAGTTAAATCATAATCTGCCATTTATTTCTCCTATGATGCTGTCATTTTACGGTAAACATGTTTGCCAATCACACGGGCCAACCAATTGAAAAGGAGTACTGCGATGATTAAGACCGCTGAAGCGCCGGCTGAAACGGCCGAAGCATCGGGCATAATCCCTTCTGAATTAATCTTCCAGATATGGACCGCCAGGGTTTCAGCTGGTCGCATTGGATTCAGTGGACTCGAAATGTTCGCTGGATTCCAGTTCGTAAAATCTAAAACCGGGGCACTTTGACCAGCAGTATAGATCAAAGCGGCGGCTTCACCGAAAACCCGACCCGCACCCAGAATCATCCCGGTAATAATATTTGGTAAAGCTTCTGGAATAATGACGTGTTTCACCGTTTCGTAACGGGATAACCCTAAAGCAAGTCCCGCTTCTCGTTGTGTGAAATGAATTGATTTTAGGGCATCTTCGACGTTCCGGGTTAATAACGGTAAATTAAAGACCGTCAACACTAACGCCCCTGCTAAAATTGAAAAGCCAAATTTAAATTGGATGACAAAGACTAAGAAACCGAATAACCCAACCACGACCGATGGCAATGAGCTCAACACTTCAATTGCCGTCCGAATCACATTGGTGACCCAATTCTTAGGCGCGTATTCAGCCAAGTAAATACCGGCACCAATTGATAACGGTACTGAAATAATCATTGATAAGAGCAATAAATAAAATGAATTAAAGAGTTGAATCCCGATCCCACCGCCCTTTGTAAAGGTTTGCGATGGTTTAGTCAAAAAGCCCCAAGTCACGTGTGGCAAGCCTCGAACTAAGATATAGCCGAGCAGACTAGCCAATAATAAGACGATAAAGCCGGCAATTGCCGTTAATACGCCTGTTGCAATTTTATCCCATTTTTTAGCATCCATTAGCGACTAATTGCTCCCTTCCGACCGATTAAACGAACCAGTAAGTTAAACATGAGTGACATTAATAATAAGAGTAAAGCTAATGACCATAAAGCGTTATTAGCGAGTGAGCCCATAACCGTGTTCCCGATTCCCATGGTCAAGACACTGGTTAGCGTCGAGGCTGGTGTAATCAAGTTGTGCGGTAACAAGGCCGCATTCCCAATCACCATTTGAACCGCTAACGCTTCACCAAAGGCCCGCGCCATCCCGAAAACAACCCCGGTTAAAATACCAGGTGTCGCTGCACGTAAGACAACTTTCCACGTTGTTTGCCAACGCGTTGCCCCTAAGGCCAACGATGCTTCTCGATAATAACGTGGGACGCTCTTGAGCGCGTCGACCGTCATCGACGTCACCGTTGGTAAAATCATCACGAATAAGACGCAGGTTCCGGCTAAAATCCCAAAACCACTGCCCCCAAAAACCGTTCGGACAGCGGGAACAATCACTGATAACCCAATGAACCCGTAAACAACGGATGGAATGCCGACTAGCAATTCCATGACGGGTTGTAAGATTTTTTCGCCCCGTTTAGGTGAAATTTCAGTCATGAAGATTCCGGCACCAATCGCAAACGGTGTCGCTAATAATGCCGCTAAGAAGGTGACCCCAAATGAGCCTAAAATCATGGGTAATGCGCCAACTTCTGGCCGACCATGACTATCTTTCAGACTTGGATTCCAACTACTCTGTGTTAAGAATCGGCCTAGGTTGACCTTGTCATGAAAGAACGTTGCTAACCCTTTAGACGCCACAAAATAGAAAATGGCTAATACGATAAAGACAATCAAGCTAATGCAAAACAAACTCAATAGTTTCCCACGCGTTTCACTTTTAGCCGCTCTTGATTTTTTTAATAAACTTGCTTTAATTGGATCCATCTTCGACCACCTACTTAACCTTCGTAATTGTGCCAGTCACTGACCGTTCAACTTGCATCTGTGAAACAGGAATATAACCCATCTTACCGACTTGTTTGTTCTGCACTTCATCCGATAAAACGTATGCCAAGAATTTCTTCGTTAAACCAGTTGGTTGGCCCTTTGTATAAACATGTTCATACGACCAAATTGGCCAAGCATTCTTAACCACGTTGCATCGGTTGGCGCGATGCCGTCTAACTTAAGAGTCGCGACCGTCTTATCCACGTAAGAAAAGGCTAAGTAACTGATTGCCCCTGGCGTATTGGCCACGATTGACCGCACCATCCCAGTTGAATCTTGTTCTTGAGCTGGTTTCGTTTTACGTTTTTTCATGACCCATTGTTCAAACGTCGTCCGCGTGCCGCTACCCTGTGCTCGGTTAATAATCACGACCGCTTGATTGGGGCCACCAACTTGTTTCCAGTTGGTAATTTCACCGCTAAAAATTTGGGCTAATTGTGTCAACGTTAAATTCTTAACCCCTAATTGTTTATTGACGACTGGTGTAATTCCCACAACCGCCACTTTATGATCGACTAATTGATCGGCCTTAATCCCGGCCTTTTCTTCTGCAAATAAATCTGAATTGCCCATTTGAACGGCGCCTTCTTGAATCTGGCTGAGGCCAGTGCCGGAACCGCCACCTTGGACGTTAATAAATTGACCTGAATGTTGCGCACTATATTCTTCAGCTAGCGCTTCAATTAAAGGCTGCAATGCTGACGAACCAACCGCCGTAACTGATTGGCCATTTTGTTTTGATTGGCATCCCGCCAGTAGCATCAAACTGCAAGCTACTAAAAATCCAATTACACCACGTTTGCGCATCATAAATCCTCCACGAATTCCATTTAAAACATCGATATCTTTATTATAAAAAATGATTGTAAAATCTAATACCGCTCAATGTAAATTTTGTGTAAATCACTGATTGGGTAACGTTAAAATAAATTCACTACCGACGCCTAGTTGGCTTTCAACCGTCAACTGACCGCCTAGACTTTCCGTTAGTTCTTTGGCAATCGCTAACCCTAAACCGGTCCCACTCTTATGGGTCGCACGAGCTTGATCGACTCGGTAGAAGCGTTCAAAGATTCGATCTTGTAAATCACTCGGAATCCCCTGACCAGAATCGACCACCCGAATCTCAATTTGCTGCATGGCATTTTGTTCAGCAGTAATCACGAGCGAACCGGCTGGTTTATTGTACGTAATGCCGTTCGCGATTAAATTCTTCATAATCTGGTTAAATTTCATTTTCTGAATCCGAATTTGTAAATCGGCCGGTATTTCAACCGAGACGTGTAACGCTTTTTTCTGAATCTTTTGTTGGAGCAATAATAGGTTTTGTTCAATCACTGGTTTAATCAATAGCGGTTGCGCCTTAATCTGTTCTTTTTGATCTAAATGCGACAACGCTAAAATATCCTGAATCAACGCCGTTAGACGCGTACTTTCGTCATAAATAATCTGCAAAAATTGTTGTAAGGTGGCTGGGTCATCCTTGGCCCCCGCTAACAAGGTCTCCGCAAAACCAGTAATCGCGGTCACCGGTGTTTTAAATTCATGACTCACATTGCTGACAAAATCGAGTTGCATCTGTTCAACCCGCCGGATATCGGTTAAATCGTACAGGATGACCAACGCTTGAAATTTAGACTTAACGGTATTCAGTTGGACCACGTTCGCGTCAACAAACCGTTCCTGGTTTTGAATCAATTGAATCTCTTGATGATGGCTACGCCGATGTCTGAAAGTATGTTCAATCATCCGCGTTAATTCATACGTTTTAATATCATCAATATACGGGTGTTTCCGATCCTCAATCTGCGTTTCTAACAGTTCGCCAATCGCTTCGTTGTGTAAGACGACCTGCCGCGCTTCATTAATCACCATGACGCCAACCGGCAGATGGTCGATTAACCGGTCAAAACTGCCCTGTTGAATCGCAATTTTTTGGCGCATATGGCGCATATCACCGTTTAATTTATTAATCTCGTCCGCTAAAACATATAACGAGGCGTCTCGCTGGAAAATAATCGGTTCTGGTAACTCCTCATGTCGGATATGGTGAATATTGGCCACCAGAATTTTCAAATGCGTTGCAAATCGGCGTCGATGTTGCCAAAACTTCAATAAGATTAAACCGCAAATGATGAGATACAAACTCGTCAACGTCAACGCAAAAGTGGGCCAAGTCTGCCAAAAGCGGTGTTGTGCGGTCACTAGGACAAAGGCCGTCTTTTTAGTTTGATACCGGTAGAATAGGTAAGATTGCCCACTGACTTTTTGAACCATTTGGGTATCCTCGGTCGATCGCTCCCGATTTAAAATGTCATTGGCAGTTTTTTGCAGTTTTGTTTTTTGTGCAGATTGTTCCGTCACCACTTCTAACTGGTTTTGAACCAACCATTTTTGGGCCTGAAAATCTGGTTGTTTATGTAACAGGGCATAATCCGCCCCTCGTGCCGCTAAAGTGGTCATTTGTTGGCGTTTGACTACCGAATTAAACGTCATCATTAAAGCTATGTAAATAGCCACTAAAATCGTGGCTATTCTGTAAAATCTGATTTGATCATGCTTAGTCATGGTTGGGATCCTCCAATTGATAACCAAAACCACGGACTGTTTTTAAGTAACCGGGATGGCGCGGATCATCTTCTATTTTTTCACGTAAATGACTGACTTGAATATCGACCATGCGCGTTTCTGCTGGATAATCGAACCCCCAAACCGCATTTAAAAGCTTCTCCCGACTTTGAACCTTATTGACTCGGTGCATAAAATACGCCAATAATTCAAATTCTTTCGGGGTTAAATGTAATTTATGATTATTCTTTTTGGCAATCACTTCGGTTTCATCGACCGTTAAAGTGCCAACTTGTAAAATAGTCGCAACTGGTTCATCGGTCGGTTGCGCGGTAGTTTGCGTCCGCCGTTCAATCGCCCGAATCCGCGCGATAATTTCCCGGGGGCTAAACGGTTTAGTGACGTAATCATCAGCACCAATTTCTAGGCCAACAATCTTGTCCGTTTCGCTATCTTTGGCCGTCAAAATCATAATTGGGGTCGCTAGTTTGGCTTCCCGAATCTTTTTGGTGACGGCAATCCCATCTAATTTAGGTAACATTAAATCCAAAATAATGAAATCAAACGGTTGTTGCAACGCCATCTCGAGGGCCATTGCGCCGTCGGTTGCCGTCATCACCTTAAAATGCTCTTGTTCCAAATTATATCTTAATAACGTCAAGATTGCCGGTTCATCATCTACGACTAAAATATTTTTCATCAAGTCCACCCTTTATCTACTTAATTCTCTGGGAATAAAATAACACCTAATTCGTGTGGCGCATCTGCAAAGACCGCACTCTCCGTAATTCGGTACTCACCTTGCAAGTCTTGAACCTTCAAATGACAATAGGTTGGTTGACTTTGAATTGCTTGATAAAAATTTTCGTTATTTGAAACCGGTAACCCATTACATTCAACAATCACATCACCAACCGTCAATTGCATTTTAGCAGCGGGGGTTGCTGTTTGAACCCCTAAAACCCGAACGCCTTGATACGGTTTGGTGAAATATAACCGTTTTTCACCTGCTTTTAGTTTACCTAAACGCCATTGTAAAACAAAACCACCTAACAATGCAATCATGACGGCCCAGATTGCAAACTGCGGTACGACGACACTGATTAGGCCTAATATGAGACTCAGCACGCCCAATTGGATTTGGCGTTTAACCGAACGTTGGACTAAAACAGACATTAAGACTTGGACCGCTTTAAACGAAAAACCCAATAATAACGGCAAAATCACAATGCTATAAGTCGTTTGTCCAATATGTAAAACCGGCCAGAAAGTCCAATCTGGTAAATTCAAAGTCCCTGGGACGAGAAAGAAGACGGGGGCTAAATAAACTTGCCGACTGGTAAAAATTGCCGTCAACCGGCCCCGTTGACTCTCAATCACGTTGGGGGTCGTCAGTTTGCCGGCGTCTTTTCTTTGTAACCAACCGGTGGCAAAAGCAACCAAGCCGATGACGATTAATAATTCGGCTAATAATTGATTGGTATCGGCTGATTGGTATTGGGGCCAAATCAGTGGCAATCCCCAATAAACCACCGCACTCACCAATAAAATTGTCGTGGCGTTTAAGCGATGACTGATACCCATCAAGGCGATAATGGCAATAATCTGATAGACTAACCACCATTCTAGATTAACCGCCACTCCCAATAACAGCGTGACACAACTAATCCCTAATCCCGCTAATAAACCATGCCCTATGAAATAACGGACTTCCGACCACCGCGGATTAATCGCCATTCTGAATACACGTCGTTCGGCACGCACCCGATAGCGGGCCAAGCCAATCGCCATGATAATCGTCAACCATAACAACGGCGATGTGAGTAATACCCATCCAATTTCACTTAGTGTCTCCATACCCTCTAAACCTCCAACCGGTCATTTGGTGCCATTTAAGTTGCTATTCTTCATTAGTATAGCATTTTGCCCCCTTAACTGCCTAGTGCTCGCTGAAATCTTCGTATTAAAAACAAATAGCGTCACATCCCTAACCTAGGATACGACGCTATCATATTAACTATATAATCTAAATTTTAAGGAATCGACGCATTGAGATGACAGAACCTAAGGCCCCAATCACAATCCCAATCACAGCCATCGTCAAATCAAGTTCAAATAGGAACATCCCTGGTTTCAACAACGAATAGCCGGCTGAAGCCATGCTGATCGCCATATGCCGGTAAACCCAACCGTAACCAATATCGACCACTAGAATCGGAATAACGACCCCTAACAAACCAGTCCAAGCCCCTTCCAAAAGGAAAGGCCAGCGAATATAACTGTTAGTTGCCCCAACCAAGCGCATAATTCCAATTTCATCACGTCGTGACAAAATCGTGATCCGAATCGTATTGGAGATTAAGAAGACTGCGACAAACAATAAGAGAATTGTAAAACCAATCCCCCAACGACGAACACCAGACATGACGCTAAAGAGTTTCTTCGCGTTATTGCCACCATAAGTCGCATCGTAAACGTGTTTTAACTGTTTCGCTTTCTTAGCAACTTTAATTGTTTGTGTTGGTTTAGTCGTGCTAACCGTATAGACATCGTACAATGGATTGTCGTCACCGGTGAACATCTTGAATGATTGACCGTAACTGCCAACTACTTTATTTAATTCTTTTTTACGACTTGAATAGGTCACGTCTTTAACGGAAGCCATCTTTTCAAGTTTCTTTTGCAATTGATCTTTTTGTTTCGTTGTCGTACCACGTTCAATCATGACCCGAACGTGAACGTCATTTTCAATATCTTTAGAAATCTTATTGAAGTTGAAAATCATGGCGAAGAAAATCCCGACCAATAATAATGTCACTGTTACGGCACTAACTGCGGCAACTGACATCCAACCATTTCGTCTTAAACTTTTAAAACTATCATCTAAATGGCGCTTAATTGTTCTAGTCTTCATAGCCATATTCACCTTCTTTTTCATCACGAACTAAACGACCATCTTCGATTGCAAGCACCCGATGCGTCCGTTCATTGACCATTTGTTTATTGTGGGTTGCCATTAAGACAATGGTCCCTTTTTTGTTGATGGCTTCTAAGATATCCATAATGCCTTCTGATGTTTCGGGATCTAAATTACCGGTTGGTTCATCGGCAATCAAGACTTCTGGCCGGTTGACGATGGCGCGAGCAACGGCTACCCGTTGTTGTTCCCCACCAGATAATTCATTCGGAAAACGTCGAATTTCACCCTTTAGGCCGACCATTTCAAGCACTTCTAGAACCCGTTCTTTAATTTCTTGAGGTTCCACTTCAATTACTTCCATGGCGTAAGCAATATTTTCAAAAACCGTTAGACGTGGTAGTAATTTGAAATCTTGGAAAACGACACCCATCTTCCGACGAAGATAGGGAACATCACGATCCTTCATAGCAATCAAATCGAAACCGGCGACACTAATTTCACCGCTAGTTGCTCTTAACTGATGGTACAGCATCTTAATGAATGTTGATTTACCCGCACCACTTGGGCCGACAATGTAAGTAAATTCGCCGGGTTCAATGGTTACTGATAAATCTTTAATCGCCGTCACACCGTTTGCGTATTTCTTTGACACATGCGTCATTTGAATCACTGGGGGACACTCCTTTAATATTTGTCAATTAATTTCTACTGTGGAAATCACAATCTATTATATTATAGCATGCTTAATAACCGAATAATCACAATTTGATTACAATTACATGTCAATTTCTTTGCAACTAATCCGGATTACGTTGGCTGAGTTGCCATTGTAAATAAGCATCCATAAATGGATCTAAATCACCGTCCATCACCGCTTGCCCATTACCCGTTTCATAATTAGTCCGGTGATCTTTGACCATTGTATAGGGATGGAAGACGTACGAACGAATCTGTGAACCCCAACCAATTTCGAGTTGTTCACCCTTAATCGCGGCCGCTTTCTTCGCTTGTTCTTCTTGTTCGCGTTGATATAGTTTAGCTTTCAACATCCCCATCGCCGTTTCACGGTTCTGCAATTGTGAACGTTGCGCCTGCGAGCTAACCACAATACCGGTTGGCAAATGGGTTAAACGGACAGCTGAAGAGGTCTTATTAATATGTTGACCACCAGCACCACTTGAACGAAAGACGTCGACCCGTAAATCTTCAGTCCGGACTTCGATATCAATTGAGCCATCCAATTCAGGCATCACATCGACCGAACAAAATGACGTATGACGCCGACCTGCTGAATCAAATGGTGAGATTCGAACTAGACGGTGTACACCTTTTTCGGAACGTAACAAACCGTATGCGTTATGGCCTTTAATCATCAACGTGACACTCTTAATACCGGCTTCTTCACCGGCTTGGTAATCTTCCGTTTCGACCGTAAACCCGTGTGAATCGGCCCAACGCAGATACATCCGTAGCAACATGGATCCCCAATCTTGGGATTCCGTGCCACCAGCACCCGGATGTAGTTCGACAATCGCATTATTGCCATCATATTCGCCCGACAATAATTGGCCGAGTTCATACTGTTGCATCTGCGCGTTAAGCACTGCGAGATCGGCTTCAAAACTAACTTGCATCTCTGCATCCGGTTCTTCTTGCAACAACTCTAAGGCCACACTGAGGTCCTCGTATTGCGCTTTTAATTGGTTAAATGAATCATATTGTGCTTTTAACGCGTTATTTTGGTCAATCACGACTTGGGCTGCTTTTTGGTGGTTCCAGAAATCAGGTTCTGCCATTTGCGCTTCATTTTGCGCGATGCTTTCTTGCAGGCCTTCTAAGTCAAAGCGACCCCCTAAAATGCGTAATTTTTTGTTCAATATTTTCTAGTTGATGTTTAGCGACACTTAATTCCATTTGATAAGACCCCTTCACGATTTAATGCCATTAAAAAATGGCCCAGATAACGAACTACCCCGGCCATTTCCTAAATTAGCGACGAATATTTTGGCGAATTTCAGCCTTCATGAATAGACGCGTCGTATCATAATCGATACTACTAATCATCTCTTCAAACATTCTGTAGCCTTCTTCTTGATATTCAACCAATGGGTTCATTTGACCGTAGCCCCGTAACCCGATTGAATTACGTAATTGATCCATGGCATCGATATGATCGGTCCAACGTTCATCAACTACTCGTAAAATAACCACTTTTTCAAATTCTAGCATCTGATCCGTATCAGACAATTGTTTTTGTTTCGTGGCGTAATTCTTTTCAGCAAAGTCCATCAATAATGATTCAATTTCTGCAGCATCTTTGCCTTGTAATTTTTCTAATGGTAATTGTTCTTCACTGACCATCGAAGTCGTTGCAAAATCATGGATGGCTTCTAATTTCCAGTCCACCATTTCACCTTGGGTGTGTAATTGCACGATTCGTTTAACGGTCCGTGAAATCATTGGCATAATGACTGATTTCAAATCTTCTTCAGCCATGATGACTTGCATCCGTTGTTTATAGATGACTTCACGTTGTTCACGCATCACATCATCATATTGCAAGGTTTGTTTCCGGGTATCGTAGTTATTCCCTTCGACCCGTTTTTGAGCGGCTTCGACTTGGCGGGTAATCATACTACTTTGGATAACGGCATCGTCATCTGAAATCTTCATCCGGTCCAAGAATGCTTTGATACGTTCTGAACCAAAACGTTTCATCAAATCATCTTCAAGTGACATATAGAATTGCGTCACCCCTTGGTCCCCTTGACGACCTGAACGACCCCGTAATTGATTATCAATCCGGCGTGATTCATGACGTTCAGTCCCAATGACAGAAAGGCCACCTAATTCAACAACACCAGGTCCTAATTTAATATCGGTCCCACGACCCGCCATATTGGTGGCAATCGTTACGGCACCGCGTTGACCGGCATTCATAATAATTTCAGCTTCTTTAAAATGGTTTTTCGCATTCAAGACAGCATGGGGGACGTTATTTTCATCCAATAAGCGTGACAATAATTCTGATGATTCAACAGCCACTGTCCCGACCAAGATTGGTTGGCCTTTAGTATAACGTTCTTTAATGTCTTCAACGACTGCATTGAACTTACTTTCAAGTGTTGGGTACAACACATCCGGTTTATCCAAACGCGCAATTGGTTTATTGGTTGGAATTGAGATAACTTCCATATTGTAAATTTCGCGGAATTCTTCTTCTTCGGTCTTAGCCGTCCCAGTCATCCCAGAAAGTTTATTGTACATTCTGAAATAATTTTGGTAGGTAATGTTGGCCATGGTTTTAGTTTCATCTTGAATCTCAACGCCTTCTTTGGCTTCGATTGCTTGATGTAACCCATCTGAATAACGACGGCCATCCATGACCCGACCTGTAAATTGATCGACGATTAAGACTTCACCGTCTTGAACCACATAATCAATGTCTTTCAACATGATAAAGTTAGCCCGTAACGATTCGTCCAAATGATGCGTTAACGCCGTGTTTTCAGTATCGTATAAGTTATCTAAGCCAAAGTTTTCTTCGGCTTTTCCGATACCCTCTTCAGTTAAACTAATTGTTTTAGTTGGCCAATCAATCTTATAATCGGTCTCTTCTTTTAAGGTCTTGACGAAACGATCAGCACGCACGTAAAGTGCAGTTGATTTTTCAGCTTGTCCCGAAATAATCAATGGTGTCCGCGCTTCATCAATTAAAATTGAATCGACTTCATCGACGATTGCAAAGTTTAAGGGACGTTGTACCATTTCTTCTTTGTAAACCACCATGTTATCCCGTAAATAATCAAACCCGAGTTCACTATTGGTTGAATACGTAATATCGGAATTATAAGCATCCCGTTTTTCTTCAGCGGTTTTAGCATTTAAGTTTAAGCCAACTGATAAACCGAGCCAATTATATAATTCACCCATTTCAGTCGCATCACGACTTGATAAGTATTCATTGACCGTGACAACGTGAACCCCTTTACCAGCCAATGCGTTTAAATAAACGGGCATTGTAGCCGTCAAGGTTTTCCCTTCACCCGTTTTCATTTCGGCAATATTACCTTCGTGTAACGTAATCCCACCAATAATTTGAACGCGGAATGGGAATAAGCCCAAGACACGCTTAGCGCCTTCACGAGCGACCGCAAAAGCCTCTGGTAAAAGATCATCTAACGTTTCGCCATTTGCAACTCTGGTTTTAAATTCAGGTGTTTTTGCTTGCAATGCTTCATCTGATAAATTGCTGTATTCATCTTCGTATTGTTGTACCTTATCGGCAATTTTGCCCATGCGGGTAACTTCGCGTTTATCGCTTTCTACCCATGTTTTTAGAAAGTTTGCCATCGATTTATAATTCTCCTCTAGAAATCTTAATCAGTCATTTTTAATCTAAATTATGGTGCTAATCGTGGTTCTTAACAATTCATTCTAACATTTATTACAATCAAATAAAACCCCGTCAGAGCCACAAATGGCCAACCCTTCGATTAATAGTTAATATTGTTGTTTATTTTTAATTAAGCTAAAAAAAACGTTTGGACAATAATCATGTCCAAACGTTTACGAATAAATTAATTATTCGTCAGTTTCAATCAAACCATAGCGTCCGTCTTGACGCTTATAAACAATGCTTGTTCCGTTGGTTTCTGAATCTTCAAAGATAAAGAATTGATGGCCCAACATATTCATTTGTAATATCGCTTCTTCACTATCCATTGGTTTCAATGAAAGACGTTTTGTCCGAACCACTTGCATTGAATCTTCTGGTAAAATTTCTGCCTCTGGGACAACTAATTCGATATCTTTAATGCCCCGTTCACGTGATTTACGGTTAATCTTAGTTTTAAATTTACGAATCTGACGTTCTAGTTTATCGGTCACAAGATCAATACTACCGTACATATCTGATGAGGTTTCTTCAGCTCTTAGTACGAGATAAGGTAATGGAATGGTGACTTCGACCTTAGCGGTTTTATCTGGGTAGACTTTCAAATTAACATGGGCAGTTGCAGTAGCCGACTTGTCGAAATATTTCTCAAGTTTGCTGATTTTCTTCTCAACATAATTACGAATGGCTTCTGTAACCTCGATATTTTCTCCACGAACATTAAAACTTAGCATATGACTTCTCCCCTTTCACAAATATCCACTGTGGATACTTGTCCTCGACTGTTAAAAATGGCCAAGGCTTTTGTTACTAAACTCATTATATATAATATCCGGCAGACAAACAAATAAAACGGTTTC
>NZ_BAMJ01000020.1 GCF_000615805.1 Latilactobacillus fuchuensis DSM 14340 = JCM 11249 | reverse complement strand
CACCTCTTTTTTATTTTCAGCTAATAAAATAACGGATGATTTTATTGAATAATCGTTGTACTGCTTAGGATTAGGGCTGTTTATATTTTAAATAACAATTATTTGACAAAAATAAAGAAAGCGCTTATACTAAAAATATAGAAATTGAAAACGCTTTTAAGAAGTTGCGTTCTTTCTATCAATTCGAAACTAAAACTTAAGGGGTAATTTTATTATGGCAGAAAAAACAATCATGTTATGTTGTGCAGCAGGGATGTCAACGAGTTTATTAGTGACAAAAATGCAAAAAGCAGCTGAAGAACAAGGTATTGAAGTTGAAATCTTTGCAACTGGTGCATCAGATGCAGACAATCAATTAGAATCTAAAAACATTAGCTGCGTCTTATTAGGACCTCAAGTTCGTTTCATGGAAGGTCAATTCAAAGAAAAATTGGCTCCTAAAGGCATCGGCGTTGAAGTCATTGATATGAAATCTTACGGTATGATGGACGGCGCAACTGTCTTGAAACAAGGATTAGCTTTAATCAAATAAGCTTAATTAGCTGTGACCTCACACAGTTAATCATAAATTAAAATGGTTGAACCCAATGTCTGGGCTCAACCATTTTTGTGTTCGCGCTTTTTTAGTCAGACAAACCTTCAAGTGCAAGGGCTTGTTCTTCCCATTCAGTTTCAGTTTGGGCTAATTGGGCTTGAACCGTTTCGAGTTTTTGTTGTAATTCTTGAAGGACCAATGGTTTAGTAATCGTCTCACTTTGGGCCATTTCTTCTTGGATGTCGGTGGCTTGTTGTTCTAACTCGCCCATTTGATTTTCAAGCTGTTCCACTAAACGGGCCAATTTGCGTTGGGCGCGTTGGGTTTCTTTGCTAGCCTTGTAACCGTCTTGTGCAGTGACGATTGCTTGAGTGGTGGTTGTTGGCGTATCAGCGGCGGCGAACGCTTCTTCCTCCGCTTTTTTGGCCAGATAATAATCGTAATCGCCCAAATACCGTTTGCTGCCGGTATCGGATAATTCAATAATGCCGGTCGCGACTTGGTTGATGAAATAGCGGTCATGGGAAACGAACAGGACGGTGCCATTAAAGTCACGTAAGGCTGTTTCGAGGACTTCCTTACTATCAATATCTAAATGGTTAGTCGGTTCATCCATGATCAGGAAGTTATCGTGATTCATCGCCAATTTAGTCAATAGTAGGCGGGCTTTTTCACCACCACTTAATTGTGAAACGACTTTTAAAACGTCGTCGCCACTGAATAGGAAACTTCCGAGTAACGTTCGAATTTCTTTTTCGGGCGTAGTCCGGTGATCGTCCCACAGTTCTTCTAAGACAGTTTTGTTAGCGTGTAGGTTTCGCTGTTCTTGATCGTAATAACCGACAGACACGTTACTGCCTAATTTTTCTTGACCTTTGATAAACGGAATTTTGTGGAGCACACTTTTGAGGAGGGTCGATTTGCCAATCCCGTTGGGGCCAATAATCGCTAGTCGTTCTTGACGGTTAACTTCGAAATTAATCGGTTCAACCATAATTTTGTCGGGTTCGTAGCCAACCGCTGCCTCAGTGACTTTTAAAACTTCATTACCACTCGGTTGTTCCGTTTCAAAATGGAAATGGATTTTAGCGGCATCATTTTGCGGTCGATCCAGTTTATCCATTTTTTCGAGTTGTTTACGCCGACTCTGAGCTTGTTTGGTCGAGCTAGCACGGACAATGTTTTTGTCGACGAACGTTTGTAATTTTTCAATTTCGGCTTGTTGTTTTTCGAAGGCTTTCCATTCTAACGTTAGGTTATCGGCCTTTAAGGTTAAGAAATGACTGTAATTGCCGGTGTAATGCGTTAATGTATGGCGGCTCATATCGTAAACTTCTTTGGTAATTTTATCGAGGAAGTAACGGTCATGGGAAACCGTTAGTAAGGCGCCGGGGTAAGTTTGTAGATAATTTTCTAACCAAGTTAAGGTTTCGATATCCAAATGGTTGGTGGGTTCGTCCAAGATTAAGACGTCTTTTTTTGCTAACAATAACTTAGCAAGTGCGAGACGGGAGCGTTCGCCACCAGAAAGCGTACTGATTGGTTTTTCAAACGTTTCTTCTGGAAATTGGAAACCGTGGAGCACACCACGAATTTCGGCTTCGTAACCATAACCGTTAGCTTCTGTGAAATCGTGTTGAATTTGATCATAACGTTTCAACAAATCAGCGTAGTCAGCATTTGTATGGTCAGTACTCGAATCAGCAATGGCCGCTTCCAACGTGTGCATTTGTTGTTCCATTTGACGTAACGGTTCAAAGATGGTTAACATTTCAGCGTAAATTGTCCGTTCTGAACTGAGACCACTGTCTTGGGCGAGGTAGCCGACTTGCACATTTTTACCCAGAATAATTTGACCGTCATCGGGCGTGGTGATACCGGCAATCATTTTAAGGAGTGTTGATTTACCAGCACCGTTCGGGCCGACTAAAGCGACTCGGGCGTGGTCTTGGACTTCTAATTGAGCATTTTTGAATAAATAATCGCCACCGAAATGGCGAGCAACTTGTTGAACTTGTAGTAATATCACGATAAAAATTCCTTTCGTATGGTGGTTTAAAGGGCTTCATTTTAAGAAATTAGTGGGGCAACTTTACTTATCATAACAGATTTAAAGGTTTGACTGGTGAAATTGTAAATTAATTGCTTTTCACAAGAAAATTCAGTATGATTTCAATAGCGTACAACGCTAAATTTCACAAGCAAAAATAAACGGAGGTTCCAAAATGGCTGAAAATAAAATTCCAAGAGCCACAGCGAAACGTTTACCTTTATATTATCGCTATTTGAATTTTTTGAATAATGCAGGCACGGCAAAAATTTCATCTACCGAACTATCTGAAGCAGTTAAAGTGGATAGTGCAACGATTCGTCGCGATTTTTCATATTTCGGGGCGCTAGGTAAACGTGGTTATGGTTATGATGTAGAATCATTGTTAAATTTCTTTAAAAAGACTTTGAATCAAGACCGTTTAACAAACGTTGCTTTGATTGGGGTTGGTAATTTAGGGCACGCTTTACTAAATTATAATTTCCGTCAAACCAATAATATTCGGATCAGCGCCGCTTTTGACGTTAAAGAAGAATTAATCGGCACGATTCAAACGGGCGTACCAGTTTACCCAATGGCTGAAATGGTTGAAGAATTAAAAAACCAACAAATTGAAATCGTGATTCTAACGGTGCCAATCGATGTCGCTCAAAAAGTAACGGACGATTTAGTTGAAGCTGGGATCAAAGGGATTATGAACTTTACCCCAATTCGAATTTCAGTGCCAACGGGTATTCGGATTCAAAACGTCGATTTAGCCAAAGAATTGCAAACGTTAATTTATTTCTTAGATAATTATAACGACGAAACCAAAACAGAACAATAAGCGACTTTAAAATAGCGTTTAAACAAGTTATCCAGCATTAGGTAGCTTGCTTAGACGCTATTTTTTTAACGCAATAGATACGTTAACGTTACGAGCAGATTCATACCAGCGTGACTGATAATCGTCGTGTATAGCGAGCCGGTCTTACGGTAGAGCCAGCACAGAAACAAACCAATGGCCGCGTAAATAATCAGATGACCGTCTTGGTGCAGTAAACTAAATAGCAAGCTAGAAATTAAAGCGGCCCAAAGCGGGTTAATCGTACCGGACAAACCGCCGAAGATGGCCCCGCGAAAAACAATTTCTTCCATCACAGGTGCGGCAATCGTGACGGCTAAAATGAGCCAAGGTTGTTGGCGCATAGCAGTCATTAACGTAATCGTGTTTAACGAGTTAGCCGAATTCTTGAAAATCAGATGGTCCACAATCCCGGCCAAGACTTGAACGAGTAAGGTTAATAAAATGCCGCTGATGCCCCACATGATAATCGTTTTAAGGGGGGCGGGATGATATTCCAATGAATTAGCCGTCCGGCGTCGATTGAAGACTAATAAGCCAAGCGCCCCTAGTAAATCAAAGATAGTCGTCAACAAGAAAATTTGCGGTGTTAGCTTGAAAAGTTGCGCACAAGCACTCGGTAAGACGAGCACGATTAAATAAGTTAAAATAATTCTAAAATTTTGTTTGTATAAAGTCATTGAGTATCTCCTCAAAGGTTGATGTGACAATAGTTTAGCGTATTAGCACTCGAAATGCAAAGTGCCAGCAAAATACTTGCAATGTTCTGAGAAAATGCTATGATAAAAAATGTAATTAGCACTTGTGTTAATCGAGTGCTAAAAAAGAAAAATTGATGGAGGGATTTTAAGTGTTAAAACCATTAGAAGATCGCGTGATTATCGCAGTTAAAGACGAAGAAGAACAAACCGTTGGTGGCATTGTGTTAGCTAGCAATGCGAAGCAAAAACCACAAACTGGTAAAGTTGTTGCAGTAGGTGAAGGAACGCTCACTAATGACGGCCAACGAATTCCATTATCCGTTAAAGTGGACGATGAAGTCCTTTATGACAAATATGCCGGTTCAGAAGTGGACTATGCCGGCGCTTCATATTTAGTCTTGCACGCTAAAGATATCATGGCAATTGTTGAATAAATCAAATATAAATCGATACAAAAATATTTAATGAGGTGAAAGAATTATGGCAAAAGAACTTAAATTTTCAGAAGATGCTCGCTCAAAAATGTTAGCGGGTGTTGATCAATTAGCAAATACCGTTAAAACAACTTTAGGACCTAAAGGCCGCAACGTCGTTTTGGAAAAAGCGTACGGTTCACCTGAAATTACCAATGATGGTGTCACAATCGCTAAAGCCATCGAATTGGAAGATCATTTCGAAAACATGGGCGCTAAGTTAGTTGCAGAAGTTGCTTCTAAAACTAACGATATCGCTGGTGACGGCACAACCACGGCCACTGTTTTAGCCCAAGCGATTATTCGCGAAGGCATGAAGAACGTGACTGCCGGTGCTAATCCTGTTGGCATTCGTCGTGGGATTGAACTAGCCACTAAAACAGCGGTTAAAAAATTACACGAAATTTCACATCCAGTTGAAAGTAAAGAGGCTATTGCGCAAGTCGCTGCCGTCTCATCTGATAATAAAGAAACGGGACAGTTAATTGCCGATGCGATGGAAAAAGTCGGTAACGACGGAGTGATTACGGTTGAAGAATCAAAAGGGATTGATACGGAATTAAGCGTCGTTGAAGGGATGCAATTCGATCGTGGTTATTTATCACAATACATGGTGACTGATAACGACAAGATGGAAGCCGATCTCGACAACCCATACATCTTAATTACGGATAAGAAGATTTCTAACATTCAAGATGTTTTACCATTATTACAATCAATCGTTCAAGAAGGCAAAGCGCTATTAATCATCGCTGACGATGTTGATGGTGAAGCTTTACCAACCCTTGTTTTAAACAAGATTCGTGGGACGTTCAACGTTGTTGCGGTTAAAGCGCCTGGTTTTGGCGATCGTCGTAAGGAACAACTTGAAGATATCGCAACTTTAACGGGTGCGACTGTTATTACCAGTGATTTAGGCCTCGAATTAAAAGAAACAACCATCGATCAATTAGGGACAGCTGGTAAAGTGACAATTACAAAAGATAATACAACTATCGTTGAAGGTGCTGGTAGTAAAGCAGCCATCGCTGAACGAGTTGAAAACATCAAGAAACAAGTGGCTGAAACCACTTCTGATTTTGATCGTGAAAAATTACAAGAACGTTTAGCTAAATTAGCTGGCGGCGTCGCAGTCATCAAAGTTGGGGCTGCTACTGAAACCGAATTGAAAGAACGTAAATACCGGATTGAAGACGCCTTAAACGCAACGCGCGCAGCCGTTGAAGAAGGTTACGTTGCCGGTGGTGGGACTGCTTTAATCGACGTGATGAGCAGTGTCGCAGCCTTAGAAGAAGAAGGCGACGTTCAAACCGGGATTAATATCGTATTACGTTCACTTGAAGAACCTGTTCGTCAAATTGCAACCAATGCGGGCCTTGAAGGTTCAGTGATTGTTGAAAAAGTGAAATCTCAAGACACTGAAATCGGCTATAACGCCGCCAACGGTAACTGGGAAAATATGATTGACGCTGGGATTTTAGACCCAACTAAGGTCACACGTTCAGCGTTACAAAATGCAGCCAGCGTTGCCGCATTGATGTTAACAACTGAAGCAGTCGTCGCTGACAAACCAGAAGACCACCCGGCAGCACCAGCCGGTGGCATGGACCATCAGCAATGGGCGGAATGATGTAGAGTGCTGACTCAGCCGTTTAGCTTCTGAGTATAGCCTAAAATAAAAGCTTATGGCCTGAACTTTGGTCATAAGCTTTTATTTGTAGCTAGACGGAAGAAGTTGGCTGAGGAGGCACGTTTTGGAGAGAGTGCTAGGGCTCACGGGTAGCTTCCGAGCATTAGCCTAGTTCCGTGAATAAAGTCCGATTTGTGGACTTTGTTTGCGAAACGTAGCTAAGCACAAGAAGCTGTGAGCACTTGCACGTTTTAATCAGAGTGCTTTTAGTTGCGGTTAGCAACTGAGCATTAATAAAAATAGCGTATTATGACGATTTTAAGTCATGATACGCTATTTTAGATTAAGCGGAAGTTGTTGCAACCAAAAGCACGTTTTGGAGAGAGTGCTGACTCGAATGGGTTAGGCTTTGAGGATTAATCTGAAAACAGGCATTGTGGGTGTTTTTAACCCATGATGCCTGTTTTCTAGTTAACCGGAAAAGGCTATTCGAGAAGCACGTTTTAGAATCAGAGTGCTAGAACTCACGGGTAGCTTCCGAGTATAACTTAGTCACCACCTTATTTTTATAATCAAACGAAAAATATGAATCATTTTAACGTATATCATAAGTGAGGGACAATAAGTCGTACACCCTGTTAATTATTTGGATATTGAGTATAATGAGCGTGGGGAGTGATACTAGAATGATTAAAAAAATAATGAGTGTCATCACAATGGTGTTAATGGCTGGGGTCGTCTTAATCAGTCATTCGGAAACAGTCAATGCAACACCAGTTGAGACACAAGCCGCAATCAAAACGGCGCAGACCGATTTATCTAAACTCAATAATAATATTAGTAATTTAACCGTGACAGCTGAGCAATTGAAAAACCAAATGACAGCCAAACAAACGCAAATAACAGCAACGCAAGGGACGTTAGATCAAACGAATGCCGCTTATACGGCCCAAGTTAAGTTAATCGAAGGCAACTTACAACAACTGCAAGCTAAGGATAGTAGTTTTAATTTGGCGATGCTTGATAGTTTATTAGACAGTCGCAACCTTGGGGATTTATTCCAAAAAGGCGCGATTATGGACCGGTTAATGGATGCTAAAGTCTCAAATGCGACGGAAACAGAAGACCTCGCCAAGCAGGTCACAAAACAGAAACAAACCTTAGAAAGTCAGCAAACCAAACTGAATGAGTTAGCTAAAACCAATACCGAAACGCTAACATCGCTCAATCAGCAGAAAACAACGGCTAATACGCAACTCAAGCAATTACAAGCAAAGTATAAGACAGAGTTAGCGGCTCAAGCAGCAGCGGCGGAGGCGGCCAATAAGGTCGGTTTAAAAGCAGCCACCGGTAATCCGGCCATCAGCAATAACGCGATTGTTAAAACGACCCTGAAATATATCGGGGTCCCTTACGTCTGGGGTGGGACATCGCCAAAAGGGTTCGATTGCTCCGGCTTAGTGCAATACGTCTTTGCACTAAATGGCCAACAATTACCACGGACCTCACAAGAACAGAGTAAATTGGGGAAGGACGTTGCTTTGAAGGATTTACAGCCCACCGATTTACTCTTCTGGGGTGGCGTCGGGACCGCCCACCATGTCGCGATTTATATTGGCAATGGTTACTTTATTCAAGCGCCCCAACCAGGAGATCATGTCCGTGTGACCAAGTTGACGGATTATGTACCAGATTTTGCACGCCGACTATAAGATGAGAATCCACTAAGACGTTATGATTGGATTACAAATTTTGGTAGTAATTTTAAAATAATTGTAGTAGAATACCTTGTGTTTGAATAAACGGCTATTATTATTTTTTAGAACACTTTATTTTCAAAAGTCACCGTGTGAAATGGTAACATGCGATTATCACACGAGGGCTTTTTATGTTAAGAAATACGACTTAGAGGAGCTAGCTAGTTATGCAACAGTTAAAACGTTTTTTTATCGGGAAACCGTTAAAAACTTCTGATGAAGGTGATCAAAAATTAGGGCGTTTCAAGGCCTTAGCATTATTATCTTCAGACGCTTTATCATCAGTCGCCTATGGACCTGAACAGATTGTGGTCGTTCTGACAACCTTATCGGCGGCCGCAATTTGGTATTCTATTCCGATTGCTGCATTTGTTTTAATTTTACTTTTAGCGTTAACCTTATCTTATCGACAAGTCATCCACGCCTATCCAGGTGGTGGTGGTGCGTACGTCGTTTCTAGTGAAAACTTAGGTAAAAATGCCGGGTTAATCGCTGGGGGATCATTGTTAGTCGATTATATGTTGACTGTAGCGGTTAGTATTTCAGCGGGGGCCGAAGCGATTACGTCGGCAATTCCACCGTTATACGGCCATCAAGTTGGCATTTCATTGATTATTGTCATCATTTTAATGGCGATGAACTTACGGGGGATGCGCGAATCAGCGTCCTTCTTGATGGTGCCGGTCTACTTATTCGTTGTGATGATGACGATTATGGTGATTGTCGGCTGTTATAAAATCTTTTCAGGTGCGATTCCATTCCACGCCGCGTCAACCGTTGGGGCGGTTGTTCCCGGGATTTCGATGGCGTTAATCTTTAGAGCCTTTTCATCAGGTTCGTCGTCATTAACCGGGGTTGAAGCGATTAGTAACGCCGTACCATTCTTTAAAAAACCACGAGCAGTCAACGCTGCTGCAACATTGGGCATCATGGCTGCGATTTTAGGGTTCTTCTTTGCCGGGATTACATTCTTAAACTATTGGTACGGGATTGTCCCAATGGCGAGAGTAACGGTGCTTTCACAAGTGGCCTTACAGACTTTCGGTAAAGGGTTCTTCTATTACATCGTTCAATTTGCGACGGCCTTTATCTTAGCCGTTGCGGCCAATACCGGTTTTTCGGCCTTCCCAGTGTTAGCTTATAATTTGGCGAAAGATAAATACATGCCACATATGTACATGGATCGTGGTGATCGGCTAGGTTATTCTAACGGGATTATCACGTTGGCCATCGGATCAATGGCGTTGATTTTCATCTTTAACGGTGATACCTCACGCTTGATTCCTCTGTACGCGGTCGGGGTCTTTCTACCATTTACCTTGTCACAAGTGGGCATGTTGCGTAAATGGTGGTCAGAACGACCAAAACACTGGTTCAGCAAGTCAATTGCGAACTTTGTTGGTGCGTTAATTTCGTTTGTCATTTTGATCATTCTCTTCGTTTACCGGTTGCCTGATATCTGGCCATTCTTCATCATCATGCCAATCATGTTACTGATTTTCTATAAGATTCACGATCACTATAAAAAAGTGGCCATCCAATTACGGGTCAGTGCCAAAGAAGCTGAACTACATGATTACGATGGGTCAACTGTGATTGTGTTAGTCAGCAACGTGACACAAGTGACACGGGGTGCGTTGGATTATGCGCAATCGATTGGGGATTACGTGATTGCAATGCACGTTTCGACGGATGAAAATCCGACTAAGGAACGGGAAACACAAACTGAATTTAAAGCCGATTTCCCGAACGTCCGCTTTGTTGATGTCCATTCATCTTACCGTTCAATTCAAAAACCAATTATTCGGTTCGTTGATATCGTCAGCAAAAATGCCCAAAAACGTAATTTCACAACGACGGTGTTGGTCCCTCAATTTGTGCCGAAGAAACCTTGGCAAAACATTTTGCATAACCAATCAAGTTTACGTTTGAGAAACGCATTTGCGAGTCGTGAAAACATCATTATTGCGACGTATAGTTATCACTTAAAACATTAAAAAGCTGTGACAGAACTCGGTTATCAATTGAGTATCAAGTTGGAAACTCCGATTATCCTGAACTAAGGATAATCGGAGTTTTTGATTTGAACGGAAATTGATGAGTTCTGGTGCGCGTCAAATAAAAATGGTTATTTAATTTAAGAACAGCATGATTGACAGCTTATTTTTTGAATGGCGACAAAACTTTTTATTCGCGTTAAAAATTGCTACAATAGAAGCTAACGAAGTTTGAAGACAGATTAAAGGGGCGCAACATGCGAATTTTATTTATTGGGGACACAGTTGGTGCAATGGGCCAAAAGATGATTAACGATTATTTGCCATTATTGAAACAAGAATATAAACCACAAGTCACGATTATCAATGGTGAAAATATTGCCGATGGGAAAGGGATGACCCAAAAGGATTATAAGAATCTATTACAAGCTGGTGCCGATGCGATTACGATGGGCAACCATACTTGGAATAAACGCGATATCCTCGATTTTATCGATGATGCTAAGAAATTAGTCCGACCAGCAAACTTTCCTAAAGGGACACCCGGCCAAGGGATGACGATGATTAAAGTCAACCAAGCGAAACTCGCCGTTATTAATTTGCAAGGCCGCGCTTTGATGAATGAATTACTCGAAGATCCGTTCAGTATGTTGGATGAAATGGTGGCCGAAGTCAGCAAAGAGACCGATTGTATTTTTGTCGATTTCCATGCTGAAACCACGAGTGAAAAATTAGCGTTAGCTTGGTATTTAGACGGACGGATTTCGGCGTTAGTCGGCACACACACGCACGTTCAAACCAACGATGCACGTGTCTTACCAGAAGGCACAGCCGTCTTAACCGATGCCGGGATGACGGGCCCCTATAACGGGATTTTAGGTGTTAAACGCGAAAAGATTATCAACCGTTTTATGACGCAACGACCAGAACGGTTTGAACTCGTCACAGAAGGACCGGGTCAATTAAACGGTTGTCTGATTGAAATTGATGATCAAACCGGCCGGGCTAAATCAATCAAACCGATTCAAATCTCCCCAGATCATCCGTTTGGCAATCATTTTTAAGGAGCTCAGTCATGACAGAAGAAAAAATGTTAGCACTAGAACCCGCAATTGTCGCTGAATTAGACCGTTTGACAACGCTGATTCAGGCCAATCAAACGGTTCAACGGTTTCAAGCCATTGAACAGACGGTTAAGCAACATCCTGAAATTGCGCAGTTGCAAACCGATATTGAAGCCGCTCAAAAAGAGGCTGTCCAAGCTGTCCATTATAATAAGCCCAACGCTGCACGTTGATAATCAAGTAGCAGATCAGTTAAACCAGCAGTTGGCGGATAATCCACTCGTGCAAGAATACCGAGCGGCGTTATACGAAGCCAATGCGACGTTGGAATATATGACGACTTATTTACAATCACAAATTGATGGTTTAGACGAGTAAAGGGGATTTTGAAACATGCCACAAAAAACAAAATCAACGCCAATGATGGCGCAATATCAAAAAGTGAAGGATCAATATCCGGATGCCTTTTTATTTTATCGTCTAGGCGATTTTTACGAATTATTCAATGAAGATGCGGTTAAAGCCTCGCAATTGTTAGAATTAACGTTAACGGCCCGTAATAAAAGTGCTGAAGACCCGATTCCGATGTGTGGCGTCCCGCACCATGCCGCGCAGAATTACATCGATATCTTAGTCGATCAAGGGTACAAAGTCGCCATTTGTGAACAGATGGAAGACCCGAAGACCGCTAAAGGGATGGTTAAACGCGAAGTCATCCAACTGGTGACACCGGGGACCATGATGGACGAAAAAGCGGGGCATTCGAAACAGAATAACTACTTAACCGCCGTGGTTGCCGAACAAGGCCAATACGGTTTTGCATACACTGATTTATCGACTGGTGAGATTAAGGTCAGTTTAATCGATAGTTTAGATTTGTTATTAAACGAAATGTTGAGTTTGCAAACTAAGGAAGTCGTTTTAAACCAATCAATGCCGACTGAAGTCGTCCAAGCATTTGTCCAACAACAAATCTTGGTTTCATATCAAGGCGACACTAACGATACGGCTGAGATTAGTTTTGTCTCGCAAAACATTGCGCAACCACTCGAATTGGCAGTCATCAAGCAATTGGTGGGTTATTTAGCGGCGACGCAAAAACGGCATCTAGGCCATTTACAACGGGCACAGGAATATGAACTCTCTCAATATTTGAAATTAGATCATTCGGCAAAGATGAATCTCGAATTAACGGCTTCTTTACGTACCGGGCACAAGAGCGGCACTTTATTGTGGTTATTGGATGAAACCAAAACCGCAATGGGTGGTCGGTTATTAAAACAGTGGTTGGAACGGCCCTTATTGGATGCAAAAGCGATTCAAAATCGGCAAAATCAAGTCGCTAATTTTTTAAACCACTATTTCGAACGAACTAATCTACAAGATAGTTTAACCAAGGTTTATGATTTAGAACGATTAGCGGGACGCGTGGCTTTTGGGAGTGTTAACGGGCGCGATTTGATTCAATTGAAGACTTCTCTCGAACAGATTCCAACGATTAAAGCGACGTTAGCGACGATTAATGACGATCACGCTTTTGACCAAGCCTTAACGCAACTCGATCCGGTCGATGATGTCCGTCAATTGATTGAAACGGCCATCATGCCGGAACCGCCGATTTCGATTACCGATGGTGGCTTGATTCAAAATGGCTACAATCAAACGCTGGATGATTATCGCGACGCGATGTCTAACGGTAAACAATGGTTGGCCCAACTCGAAGCCAAAGAACGGGAAGCAACCGGTATTCATACCTTAAAGATCGGTTTTAACCGGGTTTTTGGTTATTACATCGAAGTCACACGCGCTAATTTAGCGGCGTTGCCAGAAGGGCGCTATGAACGGAAACAAACGTTAGCCAACGCCGAACGGTTTATTACGCCAGAATTAAAGGCCAAAGAGCAATTAATTCTTGAAGCGGAAGAACGGTCAACTGCGTTGGAATACGAATTGTTTACGCAAGTTCGCGAACAAGTTAAAACGCAAATTGAACGGCTGCAAAAATTGGCTAAAGGTGTCGCGGCCTTGGACGTCTTACAGAGTTTCGCGGTGGTCAGTGAAAACTACCATTATGTTCAGCCCACTTTTAAAACGGACAATCGTGAAATTGATTTGGTTGAAGGCCGACATCCGGTCGTTGAAAAAGTACTGGGTCGCCAGAAGTACATCCCGAATGATGTTCAAATGAGATTAGGGACTGATATTCTGTTGATTACGGGCCCCAATATGTCTGGTAAAAGTACTTATATGCGCCAATTAGCGTTGACGGTGATTATGGCGCAGATGGGTTGTTTTGTGCCCGCTAAATCCGCCAACCTACCGATTTTTGATCAAATTTTTACGCGAATTGGTGCGGCCGATGATTTAATTTCAGGTCAAAGTACGTTCATGGTCGAAATGATGGAAGCTAACCGCGCGATTATGAGTGCGACACCGAACAGTTTAATTCTGTTTGATGAAATTGGACGGGGGACCGCTACTTATGACGGGATGGCCTTAGCACAAGCGATTATTGAACACATTCACGATCACGTGCACGCCAAAACTTTATTTTCGACCCATTATCACGAATTGACCGCGCTGGCAGACACGCTAGCCGCTTTGAAGAATGTCCACGTTGGGGCGGTTGAAGAAAACGGTGAATTGGTCTTCTTACACAAAATGTTAGCCGGACCAGCCGATAAATCATACGGAATTCACGTTGCTAAATTAGCGGGGATGCCTGATGATTTATTGAAACGGGCGGATTTAATTTTGGGCCAACTGGAACAAAAACCAACCGTGACGATTACGGCACCGACTGCGGTTGAACCGATGCCAGTTGAAGTCGCAACGCCAGAAATGAATGAAGTCGACGAACAAATGGCGTTATTCGAACCGGAAACGGTGACGGTCAAAACAGACCCAGTCGCTGAAAAACTAAAGGCCGAAATCAAAGAGTTCGACCTAATGAGCGCCACCCCACTAGAAGCCCTAAACCAATTATATAAGTGGCAAAAAGAAATTAAATGAGTGCTTTTTCAGACGATAGACTCTGAGCATTAGCCTAGTTTCGTGAATTAAGTCCGGTTTATGGACTTAGTTTGCGAAACGCAGCTAAGCACAAGAGTGTGTCTGGAAAAGCACGTTAAAGATAGAAGTGCTGATTGAGTTGGTCAGGCTTTGAGGATTAACGGTAGAAAATTAATTATGGTTGGGTTTATAACCATGATTGAGTTTTTATTGTTAACCGGAAAAGGCTACTCAAGAAGCACGTTAAAAAATCGAAGTGCTGACTAAGCCGGGTAGTCGCTGAGTATAGCCTAAAATTGAGAATTATGGCCGGTCTTAGCCATAATTTTCGATTTGTAGCTAGACGCAAGCAACTGGCTTAGAAGCACGTTAAAAATCGAATTGTTTAGAGTTGCGGGTAATAACTGAGCATTAGTACAAAATTGTGCGTATTGAATCCCCCAAAGGAGGACCTGTTGATGGCCAAAATTCATGAACTATCCGAAATATTAAGTAATCAAATTGCCGCTGGTGAAGTGATTGAACGGCCAGCATCGGTCGTCAAAGAATTGGCCGAAAATGCGATTGACGCCAATAGTACTCAGATTGACGTGGTGATTGAACAAGCTGGCTTGCAGTTAATTCAAGTCATCGATAATGGTGACGGGATTGAACCGGAAGACGTCCCGACGGCGTTTAAACGGCATGCGACTAGTAAGATTGCAACGCGTCAAGATTTGTTTAAAATTCAATCACTCGGTTTTCGGGGTGAAGCGTTAGCCAGTATTGCTTCCGTTTCGGATTTAACGATTGAAACGGCTACGGCGGATTCGTTAGGGACGTTTGCCCATTTCAAAGGTGGCGTCTTGGAGAGTCAAAAGACGAACCCGATTCGACCGGGGACAGCGGTGACTGTGCGCGATTTATTTTTTAATACACCAGCACGCTTGAAATACATTAAGACTTTTCAAACTGAATTAGCCAACGTGATTGATATTGTCAATCGCTTGGCGATGAGTCATCCGCAAATTGCGTTCACGTTAACCAACGATGACCATCTATTATTAAAAACGGCCGGCAATAACGATTTACAACAAACGATTGCTGGCATTTACGGCGTTTCAATGGCTAAAAAATTGTTGCCCATCAGTGATCATGATTTAGATTTTAAATTGACGGGTTATGTCTCATTACCTGAATTAACGCGTGCCACCCGCAATTATTTATCAATCCTGATTAACGGGCGCTACATTAAGAATTACCAATTAAATAAAGCGATTATTAAAGGGTATGGTTCGAAATTAATGGTGGGCCGGTATCCCGTCGCGGTCTTAAATATTAAGATGGATCCGTTGTTAATCGACGTCAACGTTCATCCGACTAAGCAGGAAGTCCGGTTAAGTAAAGAACCGGCTTTGATGACCTTGATTGAACGGGCGATTCGCAAACGATTGAGTACCGAAAATTTGATTCCAGATGCGGTCAAGAATCTGAAACAAACGTCAACGGTGGATATCGATCAACTACAATTAAATCTCAACCAAGCCTCTAAAACGCGGCTACCGGTTGATCCGACTGAGAAAATAGTTGAGACAGAGACCGCGACCACGACCACGACTGCCGCTGAAATTGCGGAAACTGCCGTCGCTTTACCGGTCACCGATAAACTAGCGAATAGTCAGATGCCGATTTTTGAACATCCGGCGCAATTAGCTGATTGGGATCAGAAGTATACGGCTGAAGCGGTTGGGACTCCGTTTGGGGATGACCCCACAACTGAGACCACAACGGCTGATTTACCCCGTTTTCCGACACTACGCTTCATTGGGCAACTGCATGATACGTTCCTGTTAGCGGAAGGCGAAGACGGTTTTTACATTGTTGACCAACACGCAGCGCAAGAACGGATTAAATATGAATATTATCGTGAAGCGATTGGGCAAGTCAGCTCGGACGTCCAGAATTTATTGGTGCCCTTAGTGTTGGAATACCCGAATAGTGACGCGGTTAAGATTCAGGCTAAAGCTGATTTATTAGCGCAGGTCGGTATTCAATTAGAATCGTTCGGTCAGAATAGTTTTGTAGTCCATAGTCATCCGACTTGGATTGAAGCGGGTCAAGAAGAAGTCACGATTCGCAATATGATTGATGATCTTTTAAAAGACGGTCAGATTAAGATCGCTCAGTTCCGTGAAAAAACAGCGATCATGATGAGCTGTAAACAAGCGATTAAAGCGCACCACCATTTAGATGACGCGCAAGCCAAAGCGTTGTTGGTTGACTTAGCGCAAGCCGAAAATCCGTTTAACTGTCCACACGGTCGCCCGGTTTTAATTCACTACACGCAAAAAGATTTAGAAAAAATGTTTAAACGCATTCAAGAACCGCATCATAGTTGGGAGGGTGAATAATGTTTATTTTAGCATCGCAATCACCAAGACGAAAAGAATTATTGAAACAAATTGTGCCAGAATTTATCACGATTCCGGCTCAAATTAATGAACGCGAAACACCGTTTACTAAACCCGCCGACTACGTGCAAACACTAGCACGGCGTAAAGGGGAACAAGTCGCGGCTCAAAATCCAACGGCCACGGTTTTAAGTGCCGATACGGTGGTTAGTTTTCAAGAGACGATTTACGGTAAACCCCAAGATCGCCAAGATGCAGCCGCCGTTTTACGACAACTAAGTGGACAGACGCACCAAGCTTATACGGGTGTTTGGTTAACGAAGGATGGTCAGGTTCAACAAACAGTGGTGAAGACCGATGTGACTTTTTGGTCGTTAAGCGATCAGATGATTGAAACCTATTTAGATCAGAACGAGTATCAGGACAAGGCTGGCGCGTACGGGATTCAAGGAGCCGGTAACTTATTAGTTGAAAAAATTAACGGCGATTTTTACAATGTTGTCGGCTTACCAATTAGTACGATTGCTAGAATGTTGTAGGGGGATGAACCAATGGTCAATGTGGCAGTTTATTGTGGTGCTAGCATGGGGAACAAACCAATCTATGCTGAAGCAGCCAAAACGTTAGGAACGTGGTTAGTCCAACGAGGTGATCGTCTAATCTATGGCGGTGGTCAGGTTGGGTTAATGGGCACGATTGCCGATGCCGTCTTACAACAAGGGGGCCAAGTGACCGGCATTATGCCGGCCTTTTTGAACCAACGTGAATTGATGCATACGGGGTTAACTGAAACGCTAATTGTAGACGATATGGCGACGCGCAAGCATCGCATGATTGAACTCGCTGAGGTTTTTATCGCATTGCCGGGCGGTCCGGGAACGTTGGAAGAAATGAGCGAAGTGATTTCGTGGGCGCGAATTGGGCAACAAGATGGGCCGTGTATCTTCTATAACGTGGCCGGTTATTACGATTTATTGCAACAATTTTTGGCAAAGATGGTCAGTGAGGGCTTTTTAACCCAAGTTGATTTTGACAAGTATTTATTTACCACGGATTTGACCGAGATGGCGACCTTCATCACAGAGTATCAGCCACCAAAAGTGCGCCAGTACTAAACCGGTAATTGAGTGCAACACCGGCGCGCTTTTGTGTTACAATTTAAAAAGCAAATATACGTTCTCATAAAGTAGGTAAAAGTATGTATGAATATTTAAAAGGGCTCGTGACGGCCGTCAATCCGTATTACGTGGTCTTGGAGGTTCAAGGCGTCGGGTATCAATTACAGGTCGCCAATCCTTATCGCTACACCGAATCCAACGATGAAATTGTGCAAATCTACGTCTACCAAGCTGTGCGCGATACGGATATCACGCTGTTTGGTTTCTATGATTTAGATGAAAAACAGATTTTTCAGAAGCTAATCAGTGTGTCTGGTATTGGGCCCAAGAGTGGCTTAGCGATTTTAGCCAACAGTGATCATTCTGGATTGATTCAAGCCATCATGAATGACGACATTAGTTATTTAACGAAGTCCCAGGCGTGGGTAAGAAGACGGCACAACAAATTGTTCTTGATTTAAAAAATAAATTAGGTGATTTGGAACAAACCGAGAAATTAACCGGGCAAACCGTGATTGATTTAGGGGTACCGGGTGCTTCACCTGAATTAACCGATGCACTAGAAGCGTTAACGGCGCTCGGTTATTCGGCCCGCGAAGTTAAAAGTATCACTAAAATATTGACGGATTTCAGTGCGCAAACGACTGATCAGTATTTACGTGAAGGGTTACGGTTATTGATGAAAAAATAAAGGAGGACTTTAAATGGCAGAAGAACGAATTGTTTCCGCTGAGAATACTGATTTTGCGGAAGCAAGTATTGAAAAAACGTTGCGGCCACAAGTCCTCGCGCAATACATCGGTCAAGACCGGGTTAAAAATGAATTAACGGTTTATATTGCGGCCGCCAAAAAACGGGAAGAGTCACTGGATCATGTGTTGCTATATGGGCCACCAGGTCTGGGTAAAACAACTTTAGCGATGGTGATTGCCAATGAATTACAAGTCCAAATTCGCACGACCAGTGGGCCCGCAATTGAACGCCCCGGTGATTTAGTGGCCATTTTGAATGAGTTACAACCGGGTGATGTCTTATTTATTGATGAAATTCACCGCTTACCTAAAATTGTGGAAGAATTATTGTATTCCGCGATGGAAGATTTCTACATCGACATCATCGTTGGTCAAGGACCAACGGCACATCCGGTTCATTTTCCGTTGCCACCGTTTACGTTGATTGGTGCAACGACCCGCGCGGGCTTATTGTCCGCGCCGTTGCGTGATCGGTTTGGGATTGTCGAACACATGGCCTACTACGAGGAAGCCGATTTAGTCGACATCGTTGAACGGTCAGCCGGTGTCTTTAATATGGCGATTGTCCCGGACGGCGCGTTAGAAATTGCGCGCCGTTCTCGGGGGACGCCACGGATTGCCAACCGGTTATTAAAACGGATTCGGGATTACGCGCAAGTTGCCGATCAAGCGGCGATTGATCAACCGATTGCTGATCACGCGCTCAAACAATTGCAGATTGATATCCGCGGCCTTGATAGTATCGATCGTAAGATTTTAAAAATGATGATTGACTATTATCAAGGTGGGCCAGTTGGGTTAAAAACCATCGCGGCCAATATCGGTGAAGAAATTGAAACCGTTGAAGAAGTTTATGAACCCTATCTGTTACAAATTGGTTTTTTAAAACGAACACCGCGTGGCCGGGTGGTCACATTGGCCGCCTACACGCATTTAGGTTTACCTTATCCAGAAAATTAGAAAGAAGGCTCCCCATGGTTTCTACAGAAGATTTTGATTATGTATTACCCGAAGAATTAATTGCCCAAACACCGATGACTGAACGGGCCGCATCACGCATGTTAGTGATGGATAGTAAGACTGGCGCGTTAGAAGATAAAGTTTTCTACGATGTGATTGATGAATTAAATCCCGGCGATGCCGTTGTAATGAACAACACCCGCGTCTTGCCTGCCCGTTTATACGGTGTTAAACCGATACGGGTGGTCATGAAGAAGTGCTGTTGTTAAATAACACGCACGACGATGAATGGGAAGTCTTGATGAAACCCGCTAAGCGGGCCAAAGTCGGCACTGAAGTGGTTTTTGGTGATGGTCAATTAAAAGCAGTCGTAACGAAAGAATTAGAACATGGCGGTCGGATGATTGAATTCCAATATGATGGGATTTTCATGCAAATTCTTGAAGAATTAGGCGAAATGCCGTTGCCACCCTATATCAAAGAAAAATTAGATGATCCAGAAATGTACCAAACAGTCTACGCTAAAGAACCCGGTTCAGCAGCGGCGCCAACTGCTGGCTTCCATTGGACGGAAGAATTATTACAAAAAGTCCAAGACAAAGGGATTAAATTAGTTTATTTAACCTTACATGTTGGACTCGGGACGTTTAGACCCGTTTCTGAAGACAATGTTGAAGATCACAAAATGCACAGTGAATTCTACCGATTAACCGAAGAAGCTGCCGCGACGTTAAATGAAGTTCATCAAAATGGTGGCCGAGTGATTGCGACTGGGACGACCAGTATTCGGACCCTTGAAACGATTGCGACGAAGTTTAATGGTGAATTAAAAGCGGATAGTGGTTGGACCGAAATCTTTATTAAACCCGGTTATCAATGGAAAGTGTTGATGGTTTCATCACGAATTTCCATTTACCAAAATCAACTTTAGTCATGTTAGTGGCTTCCTTTACCGGTCGTGAACATATTTTAAATGCTTACAAACATGCGGTCGATGAAAAGTATCGGTTCTTTAGCTTTGGCGATGCGATGTTTATCAAGTAATTGCCTTTTAGGGAGGACGTTCAATGTATTTACGAAAAGCGCATTTTAACGATTTACCCGCAATACTAGCGATTATTGAAGAGGCTAGAGCCACTTTAAAGCAGCATGATATCAATCAATGGCAAGCTGAAGAACCGAGTCAGAGTCAATTTGAAAATGAAATTCGACAAGAACTATGTATTGTTTTAATCATTGAGGGACAAATCGTTGGGGTTGCGTCAATCGTTGAAACTGAAGACGCTGGCTATGAAGCCATCACTAACGGTCAGTGGCAGACGGTGGGCTCACTCTATTATTCAATTCATCGGGTGGCATTAACTAGTCGGTTACACGGCCAGCATTTGGCCAGTCAATTCATGACGTTGTTAATCACGGCGGCTAGTCTACGTGGCGCTAAGGACCTCAGAATTGATACGCATCCGGACAACTTAACGATGCAACACGTGATTCAAAAGGCTGGGTTTACGTATTGCGGGGATATTCTGATTGCGAATGATCCTTCCCCTAAACGTTATGCCTATCAAATGATATTAAAATAACCAAAAGCAAAGAGAGCAATGCTGACCAGTAGGGGGTCACACATTACTCTCTTTGCTTTTATGACACGACCAAGCCACCAGGTCTTCTCGTCAGAACCTGGTGGCTTTGCAGTACAGAAGGGGAAAATCAAGATTTGTGAATCAACAACTTGTAAAGATCTAGGGAACTTTTTGTTTTTGAGACACACACTTCTAAAATGGTTCAGTCTTATTTAATGGATGAGCATTTCGGAGGACGAACTCTACAAGCTTCAACGACGAGTAAATGACTAACAAACCCCAACGATAAGTTGGGTCCATACTACGAGAAGTTCACTTGATTTTCTACCTCCCTTCGATAACCTTAATATAACATCTCCAATTAGGGGAACCAAGTTATTTGCTTATCGGCTTTTCTTGCTTAATCGGGGAAGTCTGCTAAAATGAAGCAAGAATAAATACTAGAATTGGAGTCGATTAAATGGAACCAGCGATTAAATATCGTTTAATCAAAAAAGAAAAACACACAGGTGCTCGGTTAGGTGAAATCATCACCCCGCATGGGACTTTCAAAACACCAATGTTTATGCCAGTCGGGACGCAAGCCAGCGTTAAAACAATGGCTCCCGAAGATTTGAAAGAAATGGGCGCCGGCATTATTTTATCGAATACTTATCACTTGTGGTTACGACCTGGTGAAGACATCGTCGAAAAAGCGGGCGGTTTGCATAAATTTATGAATTGGGACCGCGGTGTTTTAACTGATTCCGGCGGTTTCCAAGTCTTTTCATTGGCGAAGTTACGTGATATCAGTGAAGATGGCGTGGCTTTCAGAAGTCACCTCAGTGGTGAAAAACTATTTTTATCCCCTGAAAAAGCGATTCAAGTTGAAAACGCATTGGGTGCGGACATCATGATGAGTTTTGATGAATGTCCACCGTTCTTCGAAAGTTATGATTACGTCAAAAAATCCGTTGAACGGACATCGCGTTGGGCAGAACGGGGTTTAATTGCCCATCAAAATCCTGCAACACAAGGCTTATTTGGGATTGTCCAAGGCGCTGGTTTTGAAGATTTACGTAAGCAAAGTGCCCGTGATTTAGTGGGGATGGATTTCCCCGGTTATTCGATCGGTGGTCTATCGGTTGGTGAATCAAAGGGTGAAATGAATCGAGTTCTCGATTTCACGACGCCAATGTTGCCAGAAGAAAAACCACGTTATTTAATGGGGGTTGGTTCGCCAGATGCTTTAATTGATGGCGTCATTCGTGGAATCGATATGTTCGATTGCGTTTTACCAACCGGATTGCAAGAAACGGGACAACGATGACGTCGCAAGGCCGCTTAGTCGTTAAAAATGCGAAGTATTCTGAAGATTTCAGACCATTAGATCCAAAATGTAATTGCTATGTTTGTAAAAATTATACGCGGGCTTACATTCGCCATTTGATTAAAGCAAATGAAACATTTGGGATTCATTTAACGAGTTATCACAATCTGTATTTCTTGATTAATTTGATGCACCAGGTTCAAGATGCGATTGAACAGGATAATTTATTAGAGTTCCGCGCGGCCTTTTTTGAAGAATATGGTTATAACAATGACAATGGTCGTAATTTCTAGCGAATAAACTGGAAGTTAGCCGTTAATTTTGCTACAGTTAAAGATAGTTAATAATGAAAAGGGGTATTTTTGATGACAAGTTTAGTATTAGGTGCCGGTGGTGCTTTTGGCGGTTCAAGTTTCTTTATTATTTTAATTTTGATGATGGCGATGATGTATTTCATGGTTATGCGTCCACAAAAGAAACAACAACAAAAACATCAAGAAATGGTTAACCAAATGAAAAAAGGCGATGCCGTCATTACAATTGGTGGTTTACACGGTGTGATTGATTCAGTGAACACTGACGCTAAAACCGTTGTCTTAGATTGCGATGGCGTTTACTTGAAGTTTAATTTAAGCGCTGTTCGTAACGTGACACCAGAAGCAACGACTGAAACACCCGTTGTTGAAGAAAAAATTACTGAAGCAACAACTGAAGACGTGACAACTGATGATTCAAAAGACGACACAAAATAGATTATTAAAACAGTAAGTGTGTTGAGTTGCGGGTAGTAACTGAGCATTAACAGAAAATCCCCCAGTTATCTTGATTTTAAGATAATTGGGGGATTTTTAGTTAAGCGGAAGTTGTTGCAATTCAAAAGCACGTTAAAAATTGAAGTGCCTGATTCAACCGGTTAGCTTCTGAGTATAGCCTCTTTTTTTGATGCTTCAAAAAGGCCGTTAAGCCTAATGGCAAGTGATTTAATCCACAATGTAGTTCTGATATTTAATTTAAAAACGGTATAACTGAAATGGAATCGTTTTATATTCTGTTAAAAAAATCACAAAAAAGTGTTTACAACGATTCAAATGTGCGGTACAATCTCTTTGTTAAATAAATCACAATAATTTTTAAATTAGCGGAGGCAAACAGATGGTCAAGAAAGAAACAGTTAAAGAAGTTGTTAAAACACAATCAAATATTGATAAAATGGTGACTGATTTAGTTGAACGCGCTCATAAAGCATTGGCAATTCTAGAAACATTCGATCAAGCAAAGATTGATCATATCGTGCACCAAATGGCAATTGCGGGCTTAGACCATCATATGGAACTTGCTAAGATGGCTGTCGAAGAAACTGGCCGTGGAATTTATGAAGATAAAGCCATCAAAAATATGTTTGCTACCGAAGAAATTTGGCATGCGATTAAAGATAATAAAACAGTTGGTGTGATTGAAGAAGATCCTGAACACGGGATTACGAAGATTGCGGAACCCGTCGGCGTCATTGCGGGGGTAACACCAGTCACCAACCCAACGTCAACAACGATTTTTAAATCAGAAATTGCGATTAAAACGCGGAATCCAATTATTTTTGCATTCCATCCAAACGCACAAAAATGTTCTGTTCGCGCTTTAGAAGTCATTAAAGAAGAAGCCGTTAAAGCTGGCTTACCAGCGGATGCCTTACTTTATATTGAACAACCTAGTATTGAAGCAACGCAAACGTTGATGAATCACGTTGGTATTGCGACGGTTCTAGCAACTGGTGGACCTGGCATGGTTAAAGCCGCTTATTCAACTGGGAAACCAGCATTAGGCGTCGGGGCCGGTAATGCGCCAGCCTACATCGAAGAATCAGCAAACATCAAACAAGCCGTTAATGATTTGATTTTATCGAAATCATTTGATAACGGGATGATCTGTGCGTCAGAACAAGCAGTGATTGTTGATGCTAAGATTTATGATGACGTTAAAAAAGAATTTAAAGCGCAAGGCGTTTACTTCGCGAAATCAAGTGAACTGCCAGCCTTGAACGAAGCCATCATTGATCCTGCTAAAAATGCGGTTCGTCCACCAATCGTTGGTCAATCAGCGGCTAAGATTGCCAAGATGGCTGGTCTTGATATTCCGGAAGATACACCCGTTTTAATTGCTGAAATTAAGGGTGTTGGCCATCAATATCCATTGTCTCATGAAAAATTATCACCCGTTTTGGCGATGATTAAAGCGAAAGACCGTGAAGACGGTTTGGACTTGTGTGAAGCAATGTTAGATTTAGGTGGTTTAGGTCATACGGCGTCATTGCATACGACTGACCAAGAATTACCACTACAATTTGCCAAACGCATGAAAGCTTGTCGGATTTTGGTTAACACACCATCCGCACAAGGGGGCATTGGTGATTTGTATAACGAAATGATTCCATCATTAACTTTAGGCTGCGGATCATACGGCCATAATTCAATCTCACATAACGTGTCAACGATTGATTTATTGAACGTTAAGACGTTAACGAAACGGCGGAATAATATGCAATGGGTTAAATTACCAAGTAAAATTTATTTTGAAAAGAATTCAATTAACTATCTTGAAAAAATGGACGGCTTAAACAAAGTCTTTATCGTTGCTGATCAAGGCATGGTTAACCTCGGTTACGTTCGAATTGTTGAAGAAGTCCTCGCTAAACGGGCGAACGAAGTCCAAATGCAAGTCTTCTCAGACGTTGAACCTGATCCATCAACCAACACCGTTTATAAAGGTGCCGAAGCAATGCGCAGCTTTGAACCAGACGCAATTGTGGCAATTGGTGGGGGGTCCGTCATGGATGCGGCTAAAGGCATGTGGTTATTCTACGATTCAGCCGATGCTAATTTCTTTGGCGCTAAACAAAAATTCTTGGACATCCGGAAACGGACTTACAAGTTCCCTAAATTGAACAAAACGAAATTAATCTGTGTGCCAACAACTTCCGGGACGGGTTCTGAAGTGACACCATTCGCCGTCATTACGGATAGTGAAACGCACATTAAATACCCATTGGCTGATTATGCGTTGACGCCAGATGTTGCGATTGTTGATAGTCAATTTGTTGAAAGTGTCCCACCACGCGTTGTTGCCAATACTGGGATTGATGTCTTATGTCATGCGACTGAAAGTTACGTGTCAACGATGGCCTCTAATTACACGAAGGGTCTTAGCTTACAAGCGATTAAATTAGTTTTTGATAACTTACAAAATAGTTACGCTGGCGACATTGAAGCCAAAGGGAACATGCACGATGCTTCAACGATGGCCGGGATGGCATTTGCCAACGCTTTGTTAGGCATTAACCATTCGATCGCACATAAATTAGGTGGCGCATTCAACTTGCCTCACGGTTTGATGATTGCCATCACGATGCCACACGTGATTCGTTATAACGCGAAAACACCAACCAAACGGGCACTATGGC
The DNA here is from genome assembly GCF_000615805.1 of Latilactobacillus fuchuensis DSM 14340 = JCM 11249. Lineage (GTDB taxonomy): Bacteria > Bacillota > Bacilli > Lactobacillales > Lactobacillaceae > Latilactobacillus > Latilactobacillus fuchuensis. The sequence goes on along the minus strand of NZ_BAMJ01000020.1, from coordinate 18,507 downwards.
TAAGTATAGCTATTTCAGAGCCGATGAAGATTATGCTGAAATCGCGCGTTATCTTGGCTTGAAAGGCAATACAACGGCCGAATTGGTCGAAGCTTATGCACAAGCTGTTACGAAACTAGCTGAAAGTGTCGGTATTCAAATGAGCCTACACGAAAATGGGATTAAGAAAGCTGATTTCGACAAACACGTCGACGGTTTAGCTGAATTAGCGTATGAAGATAACTGTACGGTAACGAATCCAAAAGAACCATTAATCAAGGAATTAAAGGCAATATTGGAAGCAGAATTTTAGAGCGCTGACTCAGCCGATTAGCTTCTGAGTATAGCCTAAAATGGCGCATAATGACTGATTTTAGTCATTATGCGCCATTTGTAGCTAGACGGAAGAAGCTGGCTGAGAAGCGCGTTTCAGAACAGAGCGCTGACTCAAGTTGGTCAGGCTTTGAGGATTAACCTAAAAACACGTTTCAAGGCAGAGTGCGACGCCGCACGGTAGATTCTGAGCATTAACAAAAATAGCGTATTATGACGATTTTCAGTCATGATACGCTATTTAAATTAAGCAGAAGTTGTTGGAATGATGAGCGGTCTCTTGCTCATGATTCCTGTTTTATCGTTAACCGGAAAAGGCTACTTGAGAAACGTGGTTTTGATTATTTCGGTTCATCAGTAGTTTAAGTAGTTCGTGATTTTGTTCGATAAATTTGACACTTGAGAGTGTTAATATTCTGCAAAATAAGGCATAATAGAAAGTAGACATTCATTTGGTTAAAGGATGACTAAGAAAAGTTTGTCGTCAAATTAAACAAGGATCGGGATTGTTATGACACCAAATAAAGAAGATTATTTAAAAATCATTTTTGAATTGGGTGGCGACACTAAAAAAGTAACGAATAAAGAAATATTGGCGGGGTTGAGCGTTTCGGCGGCTTCTGTGACTGAGATGGTCAATAAGTTGGTCAAGGAAAACTACGTGACCCATACGTCCTATCAAGGCATTCAATTAACGAAAGAAGGCGCTGTAGAAGCGGCTTTATTAGTGCGCAATCATCGGTTGTGGGAAGTCTTTTTAGTGGACAAATTGGATTATCAATTTAATAATGTTCATCCAGAGGCGGAACAATTGGAACATGTGACAAATCCTGGTTTAGCTGAACGGCTAGCGGATTTCTTAGGGCATCCAACGCGTTGTCCGCATGGCGGCATTATTCCCAATGCACGTGGCGAGTTTGAAAAACAAAGTAATCGTGCGCTAGTGGCGATGGAATTGGGCGAGACAGCCGTTTTAGAACGGGTTCTAGACGATAACGAACTGTTGCAATATACGATTGAAATTGGTTTATCGGTTGGCGACACTGTGACTTTGAAAAAAGTTGGCTTGTTTGAAAGCCCATTGACGTTGTACGATGAAACAACTAAAAATGACATTCAAGTTGGGATTAAAGCAGCCCAACATATTTTTGTGAGATAAACTTAATTAACGAGTGAAAGTGGTGGCAATATGCGTACGGATTTAGCAGCATTATTTATTATTTTTGGTGGTTCAGGAGATTTAGCGCAACGTAAATTGTATCCGGCTTTATTTAATCTCTACCAAAAGGGTTATTTAAAAGAACATTTTGCAGTCATTGGAACGGCACGTCGACCTTGGAGTGACGAACATTATCATGAGATTATTATGACTTCGCTAGCCGGTTTCGAGGCTGATGAAACGGTTAAAAAGACCTTTGCGAGCCATTTCTACTATCAATCACACGATGTGACCGATGCCCAACATTACGAAACGTTGAAACAATTAGCCGCTAAATTGGATGACCAATATCAACTGCAACAAAATCGAATTTATTACATGGCGATGTCACCACGATTCTTTGGAACCATTGCGAGCCATTTAGGGTCAGAAGCGTTGTTGACGGCGGATGGTTTTAACCGCCTGATCATTGAAAAACCATTTGGCCGTGATTACGATAGTGCTAAAATTTTAAATGATGAATTAACGCAAACTTTTGAAGAAGATCAAATTTACCGCATCGATCATTATTTGGGTAAAGAAATGATTCAAAATATTATGGCGCTCCGTTTTGGCAATGGGTTATTGGGGGCCGTTTGGAACAAGCAATTTATCGATAACGTCCAAATTACCCTTGCTGAATCAGTGGGTGTTGAAGATCGGGCTGGTTATTATGAAACATCCGGTGCTTTGCGCGATATGATGCAAAATCATATTATGCAAGTGATTGGGATGCTAGCAATGGAAATGCCAGTTAGTTTCTCAGCGGAAGATGTCCAACGGGAAAAGACCCGGCTATTCAAGAGTATTCAGCCTTACACACCGGCCGAAATTAAAACTAATTTTGTCCGGGCCCAATATGGCGAAACGCCGGTTGAGGGTCAAACGCAACCAGGGTATCGGCAAGAAACGAACGTCGCACCGGCGTCGCAAACCGAAACATTTGTCGCTGGTAAAGTCCTGATTGACAACGAACGTTGGTGTGGTGTGCCATTCTACGTCCGGACCGGGAAACGATTAGCGCGTAAAGAAACGCAAATTAATATCGTCTTCAAAAAGACGGGTGTTAATATTTTTGCACCTGATAAAAATGATCAATCAGCAGTCGCACCCGATGTTTTAACGATTTTTGTCGAACCTGAACAAGGTTTTGCGTTAACGTTAAACGGTAAAAAAGTGGGACAAGGCTTTGAATTAGTCCCTGGCCAATTGGCTTATCAATATAATCAACAAATGTTAGCCGACAGTCCAGAAGCTTACGAACGTTTAATTTTGGAAGCTTTGAATGGCGACGGGACTAACTTTACGCACTGGCGTGAATTAGCGGCTTCATGGCAGTTCGTTGATGCGATTCGGAAAGTTTGGGATGCTGATCAAACGGCTTTACCAACTTATCCAATCGGTTCAATGGGCCCCAAAGAAGCGACTGAGCTAGTCCAATCAACTGGTGCGGAATGGATTTTTGATCCAACGCAATCTAAATAAGTGAATTTTATCGAGCCTGCGTGTGAAGCGTAGGCTTTTCTTTTTGAGAGGAGGGACCACTATGGCGGAATTATTTAAAATACCATTGCGCAATGATACGAGTCGCAAGATTGTGCATATCGATATGGACGCTTTTTATGCGTCGATTGAGGAACGTGAACAGCCGGAATTGCGCCGGCAGCCATTGATTATCGCCCGTAATCCAAGTGATACGGGAGGCAAAGGGGTCGTGACGACTGCCAATTATGTCGCGCGTCAATACGGTGTCCATTCGGCGATGAGCGCGCAAAAGGCCGCCGAGCTGATTCCGAAACATCAGGCGGTGTTCAAAACGCCTAATTTTCCGTTATACCGGTCCGTCTCAGAACAAATTCATGAAATATTTCACACGGTTACCGATAAAATTGAACCGATTGCGTTCGATGAAGCGTATCTGGATGTCACTGAGAACAAGTTAGGTTTTACGCATACGATTGAAGTTGTCGCCTATTTGCAAAAGGCCATTCTGGAAGAAACCCAACTGGTGAGTTCTGCCGGGATTTCCTATAATAAATTTCTGGCGAAGATGGCGTCTGATTACCGTAAACCGGCGGGTCGAACAATAGTCTTACCGGAACAAGCGATTCCGTTTCTAACGCGGTTACCGATTGAAAAATTTCGCGGGGTTGGTCAAAAAACGGCCGTCAAAATGCAAGAGTTGGGCATCGAAACGGGCGCCGATTTATTGGCACAATCTGAAATGATGTTGATGCAAAACTTCGGCAAACTTGGTTATGGTCTTTATCGGCATGTGCGTGGCGTTGATAATCGGCCTGTTGAATACCAACGTGAACGTAAATCGATTGGCAACGAACACACTTATGGGCAACCTTTGATTAGTGAAGAACAGGTTCAAGCCCAATTGAAAATGATTGCCGCAGAAGTCGCCGTCCGAATGCGTAAAAATCAAAAGCACGGTCAAACGGTGGTCGTTAAGGTTCGTAATCGCCAGTTTGAAACGATTACGAAACGTAAAACGTTAGGTGAATACGTCGGTAGTGCACAAGAATTGGAAACTATCGCTTGGCAAATTTGGTCGAGCATCGGGCACGCTGAAGTCGGGATTCGTCTGTTAGGGATTACCGTCACAAACTTGGCACCGCAAACTTTTGAAAATATCACGCTGCCACTTTATGATTGGGAAAATGATTGACGAGTTTACTTTGTTTTTAGCGATGAAAACCGATATACTATAGATAAGTATGCCGATTATTAAATAATTGAAAGGCGGTGGCTTTTGAGTGACAACTAAACATGATCAGATCTTAACGTACATCGATAATTTACCAATTGGGGATAAGATCTCGGTGCGCTCAATTGCCAAAACGCTGGATGTTAGTGAAGGTACGGCTTATCGGGCGATTAAGGCGGCTGAAAATAACGGCTTAGTCAGCACGATTGAACGAGTCGGCACCATTCGGATTGAACAGAAATTAAAAGGCAAGATTGAAAATCTGACCTTCGCTGAAATCGTGCAAGTGATTGATGGTGAAGTGTTAGGTGGTAAAGCCGGCCTGAATAAATTATTGGATAAATTTGTGATTGGTGCGATGCAACTTGAGGCGATGAAACGGTATATCACCCCTAAATCGTTGATGATTGTTGGTGATCGCGAGGACGTTCAACGACTAGCGCTTGAAAATGGCGCGGCCGTGTTGATTACCGGTGGGTTACAAACATCGCCGGAGGTCGTCGCGTTGGCCGATGAATTGGCCTTACCGATTCTACTGACAACGTATGATACTTATACCGTCGGCACGTTAATTAATCGGGCTTTGACCGATCAATTAATTAAAAAGGAAATCACGACAGTTGCTGACATCTACCATCCTTGGCGGATACTTATTCGTTACTGGCGACCGAAACCGTGGGTGATTATAAGCAGTTAAGTGCGGCCGTCAACATGTCGCGTTTTCCAGTGGTTAACGAACACGGCCGATTGGTTGGGATTGTCACGATTAAGGATATCTTGGACAAACCAACGACGATGCAGCTGGATAAGGTTATGACGAAGAACCCGTCGAGTGTTAAGAAGTATATGAGCGTCGCCAGTGTCGGTCATTCAATGACTTGGAATAGTTTAGAAATGATGCCGGTAGTGGCTGATAACCTTGAATTAGAAGGGATTATCACCCGTCAAGACGTGATGGCCAATATGCAGACGGCGCAACGCCAACCGCAAGTAGCTGAAACCTTTTACGATCAGATTGTCGAATTAATCCAACCAGATGATCTTGATTCCGAATTTTATTCGGCGGCGTACCAGTTTGAAGTCAGTCCACAAATGACTAATAATTTAGGAACGATTTCGTTTGGTGTTTTGAGCGAAACCGTCTCGGCTGCCTGTCAACGGATGTTGCAGACTCAGTATAAACGCCACTCGATGATTGAACAGGTTAATTTACATTATTTACGTTTAATTCAAATTGAAAGTCAAATCAAAATTTTGCCCCGATTATTAGACATTGGTCGTCGTTCAGCTAAAGTAGATGTGGACATTTATGCGAACCATGTTATGGTTGCTAAAGCGATTGTGACTTGTCAGATTTTAGAAAGAGGGTAACCATGACAATTCCAGAACAAATTATGGCCAAAATTGAAGCCTATGACACGATTATTATTCATCGGCATGTTCATCCAGATCCCGATGCGATTGGGTCCCAAGTTGGATTAGCGGAAGTCATTCGGAATAGTTTTCCAACTAAAAAAGTCTATCAAGTGGGTAGTGATACCGGCGATTTGGCTTGGTTGGCAAACGTTCAAAGGATTGATGAAACAACCTATCAAGGCGCTTTAGTGATTACGACCGATGCAGCCAATTCACCGCGGATTAGCGTGATCATTATCAAGATGGTGCGTACTTGATTAAGATTGACCACCATCCAAATGATGATCCGTATGGTGATTTGAATTGGGTCTTACCCGAGGCCTCCAGTACTTCCGAAATTATCATCGACATCGTCAATGATAGTCAGGGTCGTTTGCAATTCAACGATGCTGCCGCTCGTGTTCTGTACGCCGGTATGGTCGGTGATACGGGGCGGTTTATGTTTGATTCAACCAGTCCGCATACGATGAATTGTGCCGCTCAAATGATGACGTTTGATATCCAACATGCTAAGATTAATCAACGCATGAATGAAATCACGTTGGAACAGGCCAAGTTGCAAGGTACTTGTTTGACCAATTACAGGTCAATCAACACCATGTTGCCTATCTCGTTGTTAGCCAAGCGACTCAAGCACGGCTACACGTGTCAGCCCAACAGGTCCATTCGATTGTCGGGACACCCGGCCGGTTACGGGGGGTCTTAACTTGGGTGACGTTTGTCGAACAAGACGACGGCGCTTATCGCGTTCATTTCCGGTCAAAAGGACCGGTCATTAACGAATTAGCGAAACAACATGCTGGCGGGGGTCATCCAATGGCCAGTGGCGCCAATGCAGCGGATCAAGCTGAAATTGAACAGATTATTGCAGAATTATCAGCGCTTGCGGATGCGTACCAAGCAGCCCAGTAGCGCGGTTAAAATAGAAAGTAGGATTTTATGGAAAATCAATTTATCCAATTTAATTTAAAGCCAGAAATTATTGAAGCTTTAGATGAAATTCATTTCACCAAACCAACAGCGGTTCAACGGCGCGTCATGCCCGTGATCAATGCTGGTAAAAGTGTGATTGGTCAATCACAAACTGGGAGTGGTAAAACCCACGCCTTCTTATTACCAATCTTCAACAAAATTGTCGCTGAAAAAGATGAAGTACAAGCCGTCATCACAGCGCCTAGTCGTGAATTAGCGTACCAAATTTACACGGCGGCTGAACAAATTGCCAAACATAGTTCAGTTGAAATTCGGATTGGTCGCTATGTCGGTGGGACCGATAAACACCGCCAAATCGAAAAACTAAAACAACACCAACCCCAAATTATTATTGGGACGCCTGGTCGGATTTTAGATTTAATCGAAAGTAAAGCCTTAAAGATTTACACGGCTAAGATTCTAGTGGTCGATGAAGCGGATATGACGCTTGATATGGGCTTTTTGAAACCCGTCGATCAAATTGCCAGTCGTTTACCAGAAGACCTACAAATGATGGTCTTTTCAGCAACGATTCCTGACAAGCTACAACCATTTTTACAAAAATACATGCACAATCCGGTGATCGAAGAAGTTAAGAACGAATCTGTGATTAGCCCCACGATTGAAAACTGGTTATTGCCAACTAAGGGCAAGGCCGTTAATCAAACAATCTACACGTTGATTACGATGGGCCATCCATTCTTAGTGTTGATCTTTGCTAATACGAAGAGTCGCGTTGATGATATTCACCATTACTTACAATCACAAGGTTTGAAAGTTGCTAAGATTCATGGCGATTTACCACCACGTCAACGTAAGCGCGTTATGAAAGAAGTTCATAATTTAGATTATCAATACGTCGTGGCCACTGATTTAGCAGCCCGGGGGATTGATATCGAAGGGGTCAGCATGGTCATTAATGCTGAAATTCCAACCGAAGATTTAGAATTCTTTATTCATCGAGTGGGTCGGACGGGCCGGAACGGTTTAGCCGGAACAGCCATCACGTTATACGGTCCAGAAGATGAAAATGCCGTTGCGCAGATTGAAAATATGGGCATCAAGTTTACACCGAAAGTATTAAAAGATGGCGAATTAGTCACTTCTTACGATCGTAATCGTCGGAAGAAACGGACGGCTAGCACCCATGAATTAGACGTTGGTTTAAAAGGGATGGTCAAAAAGGCCAAACTAAAACGTAAACCAGGTTATAAGAAAAAGATTAAAGAAGCAATCCAAAAAGACGCGCGTCAAAAACGGCGGGTTGAACAACGGGTTGAACTCCGTGAGAAAAAACGGGAAACCAAAGCTCGTAACAAACGCTAGTCAAATTATGATTGGGGTGGCATAAATGCATGAATTCGATTTGCAATTAAGTCAATGGCAACAATTATCGGAAGCCGATCGGCGGGCTAATTTTGGCCAAGTTTTACGCTATTTTGTTAGTCCGCTAGTGGCGGTCGATTGGATTGAACCGGTAAAAGTTGACTACCAACAGACGGTTTTGAAGACCTATAGTGTCTGGTTGTTGGGCGAACAGTTTTTGTTTATTCCAGGGCAACCCGCTATCCAATTAGGTTGGTCCTCGGGGGCGACGAAACTAACGCCCAACGAATGGTTTGCACAATCAAATCGACCACTTAAAGCCGATGAGGGGATTGTGTTAACGAACCAAGAGGCGGTTTCTGACTATGTTAATGAACTGACTTCAGACAACCGGACGGTTAACATGCCCGCGTTATTGGTCGCACAAGCTGCCCAACCGATTGACTGGTTAGCGCAAGGCGTTTATACCTTGGTTAATGGTCAGTTTAGCGGGAATCAATTGTTTTATCGGCAGTATCAAGCCGAACTCCAAAATTTGCTTTACCGCCAATCAGAAAGTCAGACGGCCTATTTTGAGAGTCGCCATTTAATTGTTAAACCATTAATGCAGCACCAAGCCTATCAAGTGTTTGAAAAGATTAGTTTGTCAGAATTAGGGCTTAAACAGACGTTACACCAACAAGGATTCGATTTTGTGAGTCCGGATCAATATGAATGGCTTAAAGGTGCGGGCACAACCAGTTTGTGGGTTGCGGGGAATCATTTGCCAACCGCCAATCAATTGATGCACCAGTCATTTGGTCTTGATTTTGATGGTCAACGACGCTACGAATTGACGACTGATCCGTTAGTCTATAAGGGTGGCCCGTGTGTCACCGGTGGCCGGTACCAACTGGAACAGGTGTTGCCGACGTCGCCATTTTATGAATCGGGACTGGCAACACAGGTCATTGAAGACGTACAAGTGCCTCGTCAATATCGACGGACGATTCCAATCGTGCTCGAGTAGTTGACAATTTCGTGATTATTTTTTATACTTTGGAAGTGTTGGGATATACCTCATCAGCAATGTAGACAGGGATGCTTTGGATTCATTGAGAGAAAGCAACGGCGTCGATGAGCGTGCTCCCCAACCGTCAACAATTCAATAAACTCATAAAGAGGTTAACGACTAACATCGTTGCAATCAAGGTGGTACCGCGCTTATGCGTCCTTGAATTTGCAGCGGTGTTTTATTATTTTGAAGGAGAATTTAGATGAAAAAATTAACGAGCGCCCAAGTGCGTCAAATGTTTTTAGAGTTCTTTAAAGAAAAAGGCCATGATGTTGAACCGAGTGCACCATTAATTCCGGACGATGATCCAACACTATTGTGGATTAATTCTGGGGTCGCAACGCTTAAGAAGTATTTTGATGGCCGTGTGGTACCCGAAAATCCACGGATTACTAACGCCCAAAAGAGTATCCGGACTAACGATATTGAAAATGTTGGGAAGACTGCGCGTCACCATACTTTCTTTGAAATGTTAGGCAATTTCTCAGTTGGTGATTACTTTAAGGAAGACGCGATTCCTTGGGCTTGGGAATTCTTAACGAGCGATAAGTGGATTGGTTTAGATCCCGCTAAATTATACGTGACGGTTTACCCTAAAGATCAAGAAGCGCACCGCATTTGGATTGAAAAAGTCGGGTTGTCGGCTGATCACGTCATCGAAGTTGAAGATAATTTCTGGGATATCGGTGAAGGCCCCTGTGGTCCCGACTCAGAAATCTTTTACGATCGTGGTCAATCATTCAACAATGTGGCTGAAGACGACCCAGAGAACTATCCTGGCGGCGAGAACGAACGTTACTTGGAAGTCTGGAACATTGTCTTCTCAGAATTCAATCATTTACCAAATGGCGAATATGTTGAACAACCCCATAAAAATATTGATACGGGGATGGGTCTTGAACGCCTGGTTTCAGTCATCCAAGAAGCCCCAACGAACTTTGAAACAGATCTATTTATGCCATTGATCGAAGCCACGGCAAAATTGAGTGACCATAAACAATACGGTAAGAACGCGGCTGACGATATTGCGTTCAAAATTATTGCCGATCACGCTCGTGCAGTGACGTTTGCGATTGGTGACGGTGCGATGCCATCTAACGAAGGTCGCGGTTATGTGTTACGGCGCTTAATTCGTCGGGCGATTTTGAATGGTAAGAAGTTAGGCATTAACGATGCGTTTATGTATCAATTAGTGCCAATCGTGGGTGACATCATGGTTAGCTATTATCCTGATGTTTTAGCGCAAAAAGACTTTATCGAAAAAGTCATTCGTTCAGAGGAAGATCGTTTCCGCGAAACGTTAAATGATGGATTACGGTTATTGAACGAAACGATTGCGGCCGTTAAAGCCGCTGGTCAAACTGAAATTACAGGCGCCGCAGCGTTTAAATTATTCGATACGTTTGGCTTCCCAATCGAATTAACAACTGAATATGCGCAAGATGAAGGACTAACGATTGACCAAGCCGGTTTTGAAGCCGAAATGGCGCAACAAAAGGCCCGGGCGCGGAATGCCCGTAGTGACGAACAATCAATGGGGACTCAAAACGAATTGCTATTGGACATTAAGGTCGCTAGTGAATTTACGGGTTACACTGAATTGATAACCGATAGTAAATTGGCCGTTATCATTCAAGATAACGCGAAACAAACGATGATTAGCGAAGGCCAAGCGCAACTGATTTTTGACCAAACGCCATTTTATGCTGAAATGGGTGGGCAAGTCGCGGACCAAGGGATTGTTAAAAACTTGGCAGGGCAAGTGGTTGCTAAAGTGACTGACGTGCAATACGCACCAAACGGCCAACCATTGCATACCGTCACAGTCCTAGATGAAATGTTAAGTGGCGTCCATTATACGCTAGTGGTTGATCCAACTTTCCGGGGTGGGGTCATCAAGAATCATACGGCCACTCATTTATTGGATCAAGCCTTACGCGACGTCTTAGGCGAGCATACGCATCAAGCTGGTTCGCTAGTTGAACCTGACTATTTACGATTTGATTTTACTAACCTGGGTCAAGTAACCACTGAACAATTGGCTGAAGTCGAACAAATCGTCAACGACCAAATTTGGGCAGCACTGCCCGTTAACACGGTTGAAACGGATATCGAATCCGCTAAAGCGATGGGGGCCATTGCGCTCTTTACCGAAAAATATGGTAAGACCGTGCGCGTGGTTAAAATCGGTGACTATTCAATGGAACTTTGTGGTGGGACGCATGCCCGCAATACGTCTGATTTAGGCCTCTTCAAGATTACAAGTGAATCTGGGATTGGTGCTGGCACCCGACGGATTGAAGCTGTGACGTCGAAAGCCGCTTTTGCTTATCTCAACGACAAACAAGCGTTACTTAATCAATTAGCTGGCGAATTAAAGGTCGCTCAAGTCAAAGATTTACCAAAGAAAATTCAACAATTACAAAGTGATTTAAAAGCAGAACAAAAAGAAAATGAACAATTAAAAGCGAAGTTTGCACAACAACAAGCCGGTAACGTCTTTGAAAACGTAGTTGAAGCGGGTCAATGGCGCTTAGTGGCTGCTGACGCTAAAGTGGCGGGGATGAATGAACTCCGTCAATTGGCCGATCAATGGCAACAAAAAGCTATCTCAGACGTCTTAGTGTTAGCAACGGTTGCTGGCGATAAGGTCAGCTTAATCGTCGCTGTTGCACCAGCTGCAATTAAAGCCGGCATCAAAGCGGGCGATTTAATCAAACACATTGCACCCCTTGTTGGTGGCGGTGGCGGTGGTCGGCCAGATATGGCCCAAGCCGGTGGTAAGAACCCAGTCGGGATTCCAGCCGCATTGACAGCTGCGCAAGAATTTTTAATGAAATAGGTCAAAAATTGAGGCCAGCATTATTTTAAAGGAATCTAAATTAAATGACGGTTGTGCTTCAACGCGCGCCATAACGCATCAATTTCCGTTCAAATCGAAAAATGGTCTATTCCTAAAACAGGATAGGCCATTTTTCTGACTTGATAATCGCATTTTGTCACAGCTATGTGATAGTAACTCTTTACAAAGTTGTTACAGGATAATCGTGTTGGTTGTACTTTAGGCTATTTTCGAGTAGAATATGGTTGTATAAGTAGCGAAAAGTTGAGGTGTTGAGAGATGAATCTAGATAAGACAGTCCATTTTGATTTCGGTAAGAATAGCCCGAAAAATGTTCATGAAACATTAGAAACGGTTTATCAGACTTTAGAAGAAAAGGGCTACAATCCAATTAACCAGATTGTTGGATACCTGTTATCAGGGGATCCAGCTTACATTCCACGCTATAACGATGCGCGTAATTTGATTCGCAAACATGAACGTGATGAGATTATTGAAGAACTCGTCAAAAATTATCTTGATAAAGGAAACACGAAATAATGCGGTTAATGGGATTTGATGTTGGTTCACGTACGGTGGGAATTGCCGTCAGTGATTTGTTCGGTTGGACAGCACAGGGCGTTGAAATTATTCGAATTAACGAAGATGAAGCTGAGTTTGGGTTAGACCGGGTTAAAGAACTGGTCAAAGAACACCAAGTCACCGGCTTTGTTTTGGGTTTACCCAAGAACATGAATAATTCAATTGGTCCGCGGGCGATTAAAGCCCAAGAGTACGGCGAAATGCTCCAACAACTTTTTCCAGAAATACCGGTTGACTTTATTGATGAACGATTGACGACGGTTCAAGCCGAACGCATGTTAGTTGAACAAGCCGATACCTCTCGCAAGAAGCGCAAAAAAGTCATTGATAAGCTCGCAGCTGTCATGATTTTACAAAATTATTTGGATGCGCATGGTCGCTTAACGAAATTGTAAACACTAAATGGTCCACGAGACGCATTTAAATATAATCACTAGGGAGTTTTGATGAATGACTGACGAAAATAAGAACATCCACCAAGATGCAGAACAAGAAATTACATTAATTGATGATCAAGGTAACGAAGAATTATACCAAGTCCTCTTCACGTTTGATTCAGAAGACTACGGTAAGTCATACGTGTTACTATACCCAGCAAGCGCACAAGATGATGAAGAAGTTGATATCCAAGCTTTTGCATTCACTTCAGACGTTGAAGGCGATGCCAGTCAAGGCGACTTATTCCCAATCGAAGACGATGAAGAATGGGAAATGGTGGAAGAAGTCTTAAACACATTCTTAGCAGACGACAACATGCAATAGAGTGCTGCCAACCCGGGTAGCTTCTGAGTATAGCCTAGAAAAAGAGTGAATGACCTGAATTTTGGGCATTCACTCTTTTTCGTCGCTAGGCGGAGAGGCTTGCTTGAGAAGCACATTTTGGATAGAGTGTTCAACCCCACGGGAGCTTTCGAGCATTAGCCTAGTCTAGTGAATAAAGATCGTTTTTTGGTCTTTGTTTGCTAGACGTCGCTAAGCACAGAGAGCTGTGGGGATTGAACACGTTTTGGATAGAGTGCTGTGAGTTACGGTAAGCAACTGAGCATTAATAAAAATAGCACTTTAACCAGAATTGGTTAAAGTGCTATTTTTATTATTCGCTAAGCTAATGCTCGGAATCAAAGCGTGGGTTCCAGCACTTCTGTCATAACGTGCTTCTCAGCCAACTTCTTCCGTTTAGCTACGAATCGCAAATCATGACTAAAACCAGTCATAATTCACAATTCTAGGCTATACTCAGAAGTTCCCGGCCGAGTCAGCACTCAGATCATAACGTGCTTCTCGAGCAATCTTCTCCGCTTAACTACGAAATGCCAATCATGGTTAAGTTCGACCATAATTGGCATTTCTAGGTTATGCTCGAAGATTAACCGCTCGAGTCAGCACTCATACGATAACGTGCTTGCACCCACTGATTCTTGTGCTTAGCTACGTTTCGTAAACAAAGTCCAAAAGGCGGCCTTTATTCACGAAACTAGGCTAATGCTCGGAATCAAGCCGTGGGTTCCAGCACTTCTGCCATAACGTGCTTCTCAGCCAACTTCTTCCGTTTAGCTACGAATCGCAAATCATGACTAAAATCAGTCATAATTCACAATTCTAGGCTATACTCAGAAGTTAACCGGCTGAGTTAGCACTCATTTTAATAGTCCTTGTGCTTTTTGTGTGTTGCTGAAATGCAACTTGGCGAATTGGCCTAAATAGTCGAGGCCACCTTTGGCGAGTAAATCGGCGGCGATTTGGTCCACGACTTTATGGCTACCGACCGGGATTGTCCGGCCAGCTAATTGTGAGAGTTCTTGCATCGCAACGTTGGCGCGGTGGCGCGCGATGATTGATGCTGCCGCAACCGCGAGATGGAATTGTTCCGCTTTGGTTGAGAAATAAACATTTTCGCGGACGACTAGGGGTTCTTTTTGCAAGTAGCGATAATAAATATCGCGTGGTTCAAATTGATCAATCAAAATCCCGGCTGGTTTGTCTGGTTGAATCTGTTTTAAAACTTTTAATAAGGCAAAATTATGGCTGATCGCTTCATTTTTTCGATGTTCATCTTCTCGTGAACTTCGTTGTATTTGGCCGGCATAATATTGACGATGTGGTGGGGCAGGCGGTCTATCATCTGGATGGCCATTCGATCAATTTGCTGATCGGTTAATGTTTTAGAATCGGCGACGCCTAAACCTCTGACGAAATCGAGGTTGGCTTGACTGACGTAAACCGCGGCAATTGTTAGGGGACCGAAATAACTACCGTTGCCGACTTCATCAGAACCGAGCACGGCCCAACTGGCAAAATCGGGTGGGAGTTGATCGCCTTTGGCCTTTTTAGTTTTTGGGGTGGTTGTCCCTGATTTAGCCGGGGCAACTGAGCCCCACTGTTGAGCGGCTTGTTGGGCACCAGTCCCTTGAAAAAGGACTTTGCCGGAACGATAGCCGGTCACACTGAGACTGCCAGCCTTGTGGGCAAAAACTGCACCAGGGGGTAATTGACGATTAGTCGGATATTGTGCTTGAATTGCTTTTAATTGGGTGGGACTCACTTGAATCACAGCTTGCATAATGGCCTCCAGGTCTGAATAATGACAGATAAATGGGTAAGATTGTCACTTTTGCTTATTTCATGATAAAATAGTTCAGTTGAACTAGCAAATTTTTATTGTGCTAGATAGTCGGTAATTAAAAATGATGAATGTCTTTAAGGGGATCATATGTTAAGTTTAATAATTATTTTAATGATGTTATATGCCGTTTATACGGGGGTTCGCCGGGGCTTTGTATTACAAATGGTCTACACGGTCGGGTATTTTATCGTCTTTTGGATTGCCCAAACACTTAGTCATACACTGGGTCCTCAGCTCAGTTTGTTAGTGCCGTACCCTTCTGCAACGGAAGATAGTTACTTTGCCTTTTTCCAAAAGAGCACGGGATTATCGTTGGATAAAGCTTTTTACGTCGGGGTTGCCTTTTTAATCGTGATGTTTATCGGTGGCTTATTGGTTCGCTTAGTCGGATTATTAGCCAACTCGTTGACCTATTTACCGCTATTAAAACAGTTTAACAAATTGTTGGGTGGTTTATTGAGTTTAGTGGTCGTTTACATTGGTATTTTTCTATTCTTATACGTGTTAGCATTGGTCCCAATCGACGGCTTGCAAAATACATTAGCCCACTCGTGGGTGGCTAAAACGATGGTCTTAAAGACCCCGATTTTAACCTCACAGATTACGCAGTGGTGGGTCGCTGGTTAGTAAACGAGTCTGACGATTAAGGTCAGACTTTTTTTAAAGGAGTTGGATTAGAATGAATCAAAAAATATTAAAAACATTAGAATATCAGCAAATCAAAAAAATGTTACAGGAACACGTTTTGACCGCTTTTGGTCAGGAAAAAGTGGCGCAACTCGCGCCAATCAATGATGCCGAATTGATTCAAGTCATGTTGAATCAAACCAAAGACGGTGTCGATATTGAACGGTTAAAGGGTGGCATCCCGCTACCTCAACTGGAAAACGTGCGGCCCCATTTAAAACGAATCGAAATTGGCGCGATGTTAAATGGTCGCGAACTGGCCCAACTGGGTCGGGTCTTGCGCGCAACCTCCGCAACGGTCCGCTTTTTTGAAGAGCTCGCTAAAAGTGAAATGCCCTTACAGGCACTGCCCGAATTGGTCGATCAATTAGTCACACTACCGCAGTTGACGGAACGCATCCGGAGTTCAGTCGCTGATGATGGTGCGGTCTTAGATACCGCTTCGACGAAGTTACGGGGCTTGCGGTCTGGCTTGAAACAATTGGAAGGTCAAATTCGCAGTCGGATGGATAGCTATACGCACGGCAGCAAGGCGAAGTATTTGAGTGATCCGATTGTGACGATTCGTAACGACCGCTACGTGATCCCGGTTAAACAAGAATACCGCGGTCAATTTGGTGGGGTTGTCCATGATCAAAGTGCCAGTGGTCAGACGTTATTTATGGAACCACAAGCGATTATGGATTTAAATAACCGTCTACGTCAAGTACAGATTGAAGAACAACAAGAAATTGAACGGATTTTAGCTGAATTATCCGAAGCGATTATGCCAGAACGGCACCAAATTTTGGCCAATGCTGAATTATTAGGTGAACTGGATTTCGTCAACGCCAAAGCGCAATTAGCCAAAACGCTCAAAGCGACTGAACCGTTGATTAATCTTGAGAACCACGTTGATTTAAAACAAGCACGCCATCCACTAATTGCTGCGGAGAAAATTGTGGCTAATGACATTACCATTGGAGCGGATTATCAAGCGATTGTGGTAACGGGTCCGAATACCGGTGGGAAAACCATCACGTTAAAAACGTTAGGCCTACTCCAAATTATGGCGCAGTCCGGCTTATTTATCCCGGCGCGAGAAGAAAGCCAAGTCGGGGTTTTCTCGGATATCTTTGCCGATATCGGTGATGAACAATCGATTGAACAAAACTTGAGTACCTTCTCGGCACACATGGAAAATATTATTCAGATTCTGGATCAAATTGATGACCATAGTTTAGTCCTATTGGATGAATTGGGGGCCGGCACTGATCCGCAAGAAGGGGCCGCTTTAGCGATTGCATCTTGGATCAAATCGGGATTGTCGGGGCCAATGTGGTCGCTTCAACCCATTATCCAGAATTAAAAATTTACGGGTATAATCGGCCTCAAACCATCAATGCGAGTATGGAATTCGACGTGGCGACCTTGCAACCAACTTACCGGTTGTTAATCGGGGTACCAGGCCGCAGTAACGCGTTTGATATTTCAACGCGTCTTGGGTTGCCAGAAAGTATCGTCAATCAGGCCAAACAGTTGATGACTGATGACAGCCAAGATTTGAATAACATGATTACCGATTTGGAAAATCAACGTAAAGCCGCTGAAACGGAGTACCAAGCATTGCGGTATGAAGTCACTGAAGCGACCGATTTACACCAACAGTTAAGCACCGCTTATCAACAGTTCTTTGAAGATCGGGAAACCGAAATGACGAAGGCTAAAGAAAAAGCCAACCAAATTGTGGAAAAGGCTGAGGAAAAGGCCGATAAGGTGATTACTAATTTACGCCAGATGCAGTTGAATCAGGGCGCACAAATCAAAGAAAACCAATTGATTGATGCTAAAACAACCTTGAATGAGTTGCATCAAGAAACAGCCTTGAAGAAAAATAAGGTCTTACAACGCGCTAAACGCCAACAGACGCTCAAAGAAGGCGATGAAGTCTTAGTTACGTCATACGGCCAACGCGGGACACTATTGCGTCAAATTGATGCGCACAATTGGGAAGTCCAAATGGGCATCATTAAGATGAAGATTGACAGTGCCGATATTGAGAAACAAAAAGTGGTCGAAGATCAACGGCCACAACGCCAAGTCACAACCGTCAATAGTGGCGGTATGCGCCACATTAAAGCGCAACTTGACCTACGAGGCAAACGGTATGAAGAAGCAATGGGTGAAGTTGATCAATACATCGATGCCGCTTTGTTAGCCAATTATCAACAAGTGACGATTGTTCATGGTAAAGGGACGGGTGCGATTCGTCAAGGTGTTCAAGAGTATCTACAGGGCAACCGTCAAGTTAAAAAATACGAATATGCACCGTCTAATGCGGGCGGCAACGGGGCCACGATTGTCACTTTCAAATAATGCTGATTTTTTGTAAGCACATTAGTTGTTATTCAGAACTACAACGTGTAGACTAGCATTATGTGATAATAGGTTTTGAACAATCTAAATGAGGTGATCGTATGGTTGAAGCATTAACAGATAAGAATTTTGAAGCTGAAACAAATGAAGGGGTTGTTTTAACTGACTTTTGGGCAACTTGGTGTGGTCCTTGTCGGATGCAATCCCCAGTCATCGAAGAATTAGCGCAAACCAACGACAAAGTAAAATTTGTTAAGATGGATGTTGACGCTAATCCAGAAACACCCGCTAAGTTTGGCATTATGGCCATTCCAACGTTGATTGTTAAAAAAGATGGCAAAGTCGTTGAAACAATTACCGGCTTCCATAATAAAGAACAATTGAACCAAACTTTAGCACAATATATCGATTAATTTTAAAGGGG
>NZ_BAMJ01000021.1 GCF_000615805.1 Latilactobacillus fuchuensis DSM 14340 = JCM 11249 | reverse complement strand
TTCTCGAAATGCTGTCAATCCTTTTTTAAATATTTTTTGAATAAATATTCAACTTCCGGATTGCTTATACATTTTTAAAATCGATAACCGTTTGTCTCGCTGACAACATAGACTACTATACCAACATTAGCTTAGACCGTCAAGCAATTATTCATATTTTTTTTAATTAATCTTAAAATAATTTAAAACGCGGACAATATTGAATAGATATACATCAATCGTCCGAATTAATTTAGATGCGGAACACTGGTCACCTCTAATTTATCCAATAATGCCGTGAATTCACTAGGGGTCTTGAATTGGAAACCCGCTTCACTAATTAAAGCCAATTGTTCGGTATAAAATTCAGGCATATGTTCACTCCATTGGAAAACAAAAAAGGAAACATTCTCAGAATCTAACTTAATATTGGCTAAATTTGTTAATCGCAACTGGTTAACGTCAATCTTCAGCTTTGCTTGCAACGCAATTAAAACCGCTGCAAGTGGTGTTTGTTGATTGTTTTTTTCAGTGGATAACATCTCAAACGTTTCTTTTGTTTGTGGTTTGACCAAAAAAACGTATTGGCCCGTTTCAGTTTTGTACATGATTGTTCCCGCTACTTTTGCACTCATCAATACTCACCCTTATCTAAATCATCTAATGCTGCTTGCGTCCAACCGGCTAATCGATCTGCAATGGGTTGAAAACCCGTTTGCACTCGCCGATTAGTCCAATAATGTTTTTTAGCGCGTTGTGCCAATAAATTAGGCTCTGGTGCTAACGCCCGCAAAGACAAACTAACCTTATGTGTATATTCATCGACATCTAAAATAATCACTTTGATCGGCTGGCCAAGCGTAAATTGTTCTTCTAGGTTCTTGACAAAGCCGTGCCCACACTCAGAAATGTGAATTAAGCCTTGTACCGTTTCATCTAATGAAACAAAGACGCCATAAGGTTGAATCCCAGTCACAACGCCGGTCACTTTTTGTCCAATTCGATAGTCCATACTGTCCTCCACATTTTATTATCCTATCTATTTTAAGCCTTATCGATCCTAAAAGGCAAGACTTCTATGTTATCAAAAAAAGGTTATGACATAAGTCGTCGTACTCTGATATTAAACGGACATTATTTTTTGACGCGCGCCAGAACTCATCAATTTCCGTTCAAATCAAAAATGCTGGTTATCCTTAATTTCGGGATAACCAGCATTTTCAGCTTGATACTCAATTGATAACCGAGTTCTGTCACAGCTAGTTACTAAATTTAATGTTTGATTGTAATATGGTTGATGACAACTGGTTCAACCGGTTTGTCTTGCATCCCTGTTTCAGTCGCATTAATTTCATTGACGATTGCCATGCCACTCATTACTTGACCAAAAACAGTATGTTTAAAGTCTAACCAAGGTGTACCACCCTTTTGATAAGCCGTGATGACTTCTTCAGGATAACCAGCACCCGATAGTTGTGACAACATATTTTGGTTGATATGTTCATTAGTCACGATGAAGAATTGACTACCATTCGTGTTAGGACCGGCATTAGCCATTGATAATGCACCGTTTAAATTGAATACTTCTGGATTAAATTCATCAGCAAACGCTTGTCCCCAGAGACTTTCGCCGCCCATCCCGGTACCGGTTGGATCGCCACCTTGAATCATGAAATCATTGATGACCCGGTGAAAAACAATGCCGTCGTAATAATCTTTTTCAGCTAAACCGATAAAGTTTTCAACGGTTTTAGGCGCTTGTTCTGGGAATAATGCGACTGTAAATTCACCGTGGTTAGTATCAAAAGTTGCTGTTGGACCTGCAAAGTTTTCTAAATCTAATTGTGGATATGCCATGTAATCTACCTCCAAGTTTTTAATTCAATTTATATCATAGCGAATTGTGTCTTAAATTACTATTAATATTTATTGCTTTTATTGTGCTTTCCTAATTTCTTTTTAGTATACTAGCTTAGGAAGTCTACTATATAAGAGTAAGGAAGTAATGAAATGCTCGATTCAAACCATTTATTTGATATCACCATCATCGGTGGCGGCCCTGTCGGAATCTTTGCCGCTTACTACGCCGGCATGCGCAAAGCCGATGTCCAAATTATTGAAAGCCTCCCAGAATTGGGGGGCCAAGTCGCAACGCTGTATCCAGAAAAACAAATTTTCGACGTTGCCGGCTTTAGCGGTATCACTGGTGACCAACTGACCGCTAATTTAATCGAGCAATTAAGCTTGTTTGAATCCACGATTCAATTATCAACCGCCGTTAAAAATATCCAGCCCCAAACTGATGGGACTTTTATTCTTGAAACCACTAATGGCACAACACATACACGTGGTGTGATCGTTGCAATCGGTAACGGTGCCTTTACTCCCCGTAAACTGGCAGTCGACTATAACCCTGATTGGGATAATCATTATGTCCACTATTTCGCCAAACAGATGGACCAATTCAAAGACCAAGTCGTCGCCGTTGCTGGTGGTGGTGATTCCGCGATTGAATGGGCCTTAATGCTTGAAAAAGTCGCGAAGCAAGTCTATTTAGTCCATCGGCGCGATCAATTCCGCGGTTTAGAAAGTAGTGTCGACGCCCTCAAAGCCTCATCAATTAAGATTAAAACCCCATTTTTAATTGATGCTTTAACCGAGACCGACCAACAATTAACATTAAATCTTAAAAAGATGAAATCAACTGACCAAGAAACCTTGACCGTTGATAAGTTGCTCGTCAACTACGGTTTCATCTCCGACACTAAAATTCTACGTGATTGGAACTTAACTTTGGACCACCATCAAGTCAGTGTTAATCAACAGATGGCAACTAATATCCCGAACATCTATGCGATTGGGGACATTGCCACTTATCCCGGTAAAGTTAAACTAATCGCCAGCGGTTTTGGTGAAGCCCCGATTGCAGTCACCGAATTATTAACCAGTCTGTTCCCTGAAAAGCGTCAACCGTTGCACAGTACGTCAATTATGTAATTTAAAAGGCTTAATCCCAACATTGGATTAAGCCTTTTTTCGTATTAAGAATTCACTTTTCTTTTATTCAGTTGCCCTTTAACGGCCGTGACAACCATCGGAATCAATGACACTGCGATAATTCCGAGCACGACTAATGAGAAATGTTCTTTAACGACTGCGATATTACCAAAGAAGTACCCCGCGCCGCAACATAGAACTACCCAGAGCACACTCCCAATCACGTCGTAGCGGAAGAACCGTTTAAATGGCATTTGACTCCCACCAGCCACAAACGGGACAAACGTTCTGATAATCGGCATAAACCGACCAATCGTAATCGTCTTACCACCGTATTTGTCGAAGAAGACCTGGGCCTCTCCGATTTTCTCGGTGTTGATAAATTTACCAAAAAACCGATTTTTCGTAGCGGCCAGCCCTAATCGTTGGCCGATTTGTTCATTTAATGAATCGCCGGCAATCGCCGCGATCAAGAATAACGCGGCAAACAACCAAATATTCAAATCATTATCAGTCCGCGCCGCCAATGCTGCTGCGGCAAATAATAACGAATCGCCCGGTAGAAACGGTAAAATGACCGCCCCGGTTTCAATAAAGATAATGGCAAACAAAATGACATACGTCCAATTGCCAAATTGGTTGACGATATTGACCAGATGCGCATCAATATGTAAAACAAAATCAATTAACTGCGTCATGTTGACACTCCTATACTCTTTTTCATTTAACACTAACTTCTCTAGCATACCGAATCGGTCAGCCAAAGCAATCTTTTTTAGGTTTTCTTAATAAAAATGTTGGATTAACGCAACGCCCTTTTGCCCCGCCATAATAACCAGCCAAAGCTACCTTCAATCAGGATAAAAAACAGCCCAAAACAGATGGCAAAATAGCTCGCGGGTAACACGAGGATGATCGGATCGACCGCCGGATCAAACTGCCAATCTAAATTACGGAATAGCAATTGATGAAAGGCGATAAAAAAGCGTTCAAAATTCATACTCGCAATAAAGCCGAAGACGATTGGCAACACCAATGCCATTTGCATCGGTGCGATGTATTGCCATAATTTTGCTTGTTGTTGCGCTGGCGCCATTGCCAAATCGCCGGTCCAATCGTTATGAGACAAACAACTTCCGCCAATAAAAAGAGCCGTTTTACCTCAACAAAATGTTGGTACCCGTTGGTTGACATCGGAAAATCAGGCAAGCGTAACTGGCCACCTGGTAATAATAAATAACGCATTAATTGATTAAAATTCTTGAGTAATTGCGGTTGGCTAAGTTGTTGATTGGCCGCTAAATGACCACTACTGCTGACTAACGGATAAATCAGCCAACTCAATAAACACGTCAAGACGACTGCCCCGCTCAGTAGCGCTAACCACGTCACGAGCCAACCGCTCAACGAAACAACACGCCGTTTTAAGCTTGCCATTCAGCTAGACTATTAATAATATGCGTCGGTTGGGCTGCTTCTTTAGCCACGTCGGCTGGTGTTGAAACCCCCGTGTAAACCAATAAAGTGGCCATCCCTGAATTAATGCCGGCTTTAATATCCGTATTATAGTTATCTCCGACCATCACGACTTGTTCTTTCGTCAAACCGAACTGTTCTAACGCCATATCCATAATAATCGTTTCAGGTTTACCAATATACAAGGCTGAACGTTGTGTCGAACGTTCCACTAATGCAATCACTGAACCCGCGCCTGGTACTAAACCGCGTTCGTTCGGTAAATTAGTATCGGCATTGGTCCCGATGAAAAGCGCCCCACGTTTAATCGCTAACGTCGCTAATTCAAACTTATGATAGGTCACGTCATAGTCTAGGCCAACAATCACGTAGTCAGGATCGTATTCATTGGTTCTAAAACCAGCATCTAAAATGGCTTGTTTTAACCCAATTTCGCCAATCACATACGCCGTTTTACCGTTAGCTTGACCGCCGTTTAAATTTAATAAATAGCGGGCCGTCGCTAACGATGGTGTATAAACTTGGTCAGCGGTAGCGTGAATATCGTGGTTATCCGCCAAATTTTGAACGACTGCTTCTGGTGACTTAGTCGTGTTATTGGTTAAGAACATGAAATCTAAATGCTTCGCCTGCAATTGTTCAATAAAGGCCTTTGCTTCTGGAATCCGTTCTTTGCCGCGGTACATCGTGCCATCTAAATCAATTAAGTAGCCTGCATATTTGTTATCTGTCATCTGCTTTTTAACGCTCCAATTTACTTTTTAGTGTCGCTTTCTAATGGTCGTATCTTAAAATGCCGCTTATTAACGGATTTTTTATTCGTCGTGACGGCCTTTTTTGGTTGTTCTTTAACTACTTTTTGGCTGTCAACCACTTGGCGTTCCGTAAAGCCTGGTTTTTGCTGACGACGCCGTTTTTGCGAATTCCGTTGCCGATTATTGTGGCGCCGGTTTTCATTTTTAATGATTGGTTTACCTTGGCGTTCAATCACGAAGTAGGGACAACCAAAATTACAATATTCATAGAGGTAATCTTCCAACGTATCAATCAATTGATCTTTGTTGGCGCGCCGGTTAGTCGTTTTATAGAAGCCCCGCAAGCGCAATTGTTCAAAACCCCAATCGGCGACGATGTAATCATATTTGGCTAAAACATCGTTGTACCGTTCATTTAATTTTTCAGGCTGATAGCCATCGCGGTAATTGACCACCACTTCATAGGCGCATTTATCGATTTCTAACATCGTTTCACTTTTAGCCACCACGTGTTGTGGGACTTCTGGTTGTTTTTCAGTTGGCGTACTTTCCGTTTCCTTGGCCAACGCTTGTGTGACTTTTTTAGTCAGTTTAGGATTTGGTTTGGTTTCTGTCACCTTGGTCCTCCTTTTCCCGTTGTACGGGGTATTCTTGTGCTAAATAACGAGCAACTGCATTTCTTAAAAAATCAGGAAAGACAAATTCAGTTTCGCCGACAATCTCAATTGTCGGGAAGAATGGAATGAATAAATAATGATCGACCGTTGCAAACGTGTACGTCTGATCGGGTTGCACTTCTTGACCGTGCCAAAAGACCCGGCGTAAATTCAGATCAACTGCGATACCGTCATAAACAACGTCTCCAAAGATTTTACCACGAAAACTCATCCCTTTAATCGGAAACTTACGTAAAAACAACCGATTCTTTTCCATTTCAAGCATCATTCGCCATAAATCGTAACCTTTGAGTGTGACTTTAATCAGATGCATCGGATGGGGTAACTGCGTTTGGACATCATCTTTAGTGATGACGCCCGCCGGCAAATTCGTTAAGAATAACCCGGTGTTTAAAATAGCCGCATCCGTCTCGGTCGCTGTCTCCAACGCCTTGAGTCCGGTCATCATCATCGGCGATTCCCCGACCGCTTTAATCGGTAAGTTTTCCGGTAAATCAGCCACTGTCTGGGCCTTCAGTAATGCGTGGCCCCGTTTCAGATAACCTTCTATTTCAGCTTTATCGGTCTTTTTAACTGGTAAATCCGCCGTTAAAACGGTGCGGGCCACTTCATCGGTAATCTGATGATCTTCTAGTGTCAACGTAATTTCGCCGATGTAATGGCCGTACTTTTCAGCCGCAGTTAACAAAGTCTGATTGACCACCAGTCCGTCTTTCAATAGATGGTGTGTATGCGCCCCACAAATGACGTCGATTTCCGGAAAATGAGCCGCCAACCAATTATCCGTCGTAATGCCTAAATGGGACAATAGAATCAGCACGTCATATTGGCCTTCCAGAGTCGCTAAGAGCTTAGGCATCTCTTCGCTAATCGTGACCGGTTCCCAACCATTCGGTCGATACGTTAAGAAAAATGGTGCGGTTAGCCCGACGACCGCCACCCGAGTCCCAGCTTCCGTCGTCATAATTTGATACGGTTGCGCAAATTCGGCTAGTTGTTCATCGGATTGTTCGAATAAATTGGCCAACAAGACTGGAAAGTTTGCGTGGTCGTACAGGTTTTCTAAATCAGCATGACTATTGCCAATCCCTTCATTATTCCCAATCGTGACACCATCGTAACCAATCTGATTAAGCAATTCCGTATTAATTTGACCATTAGTCGCTTCCGTTAAGGGATGACTGCGATCCATCGCATCCCCAATATCAAACGTATAAACAGTCTCTTTTTGTTGACGATAAGTTTGTTGTTTTTCTAATAGGAAACGGCGCATTCTCGGCCAGTTTTCAAAATGTGAATGTAAATCATTCGTGTGTAAAATATGAATTGTTTCCATTTGATTACCCTCTTAGCGTTTAACGCCGCTTAACTTGCCCTCACGTTACTGAATCCGTCCAAAAATCAACTCGATTTCAATCATCAATTGAAACACTAGCCAATATGGTTCGCTTTTAAAATTTCATTGAACGCCGTTTGAATCGCGCCGTCGGTCTTCTGCCATTCTTCCCAATGGTCAAAATCGACAGTTGGCATCGTGTAAGTTTCGTTGATGTAGCGTTCATACGTTTGAACCGCATTTGAGTGTGGAATATTCAATTGTAAAATACGAACTTGTTTAATTAACCCCCGATTAGCGGCTAACTCACCACGACCATTCATGAAAATATTGGCCAACTCATAATAAGTGGTGCCGTCTAACCGTGTGATTTCTTCAATGATGTCAAATACCTGATACTTCTCCGCCATATCGTTACTTCCTATTCTTATCCGTCTTAATCTATGTTTATTTTACCAATATGTACACAAAAAAACCACTATCCGTAGACAGTGGTTGGCATAAGAGAGAAAGAGAATTGATAAAAAGGTAATTGCATAAGTACCTTACGAACATAATATACCGCTTAATGTAAGCGTTGTCAAATATATTTTTAACTTTTTTACTTTTCTGTAAATTAAATGACTCATCTGGGCTTTTTTTCAGAATAATGGTATCTTATTAGGTAGCTTTAAAATGTGAGGAGGTTGCTGATTTGTTTAAAAATAATCAGCATCGTTGGCTATTAGCCTTTTGTGCCGTCTGTTTTTCATTATTATCCGGATTTACCGTGATTGGCCATCGTGGCGATCCTATCAATGCACCAGAAGAAACGTTTCAAAGTATCGACATGGCTTTTTCGCAAGGTGCCAATTACGTCGAACTCGACTTACACGAATCCGAAGATGGCGTCTTAGTCATCTCTCATGATCGTAATTTACAACGGGTCACCGGTGTCGATACGATTGTTTCTCAAAATACATTCGCCAAACTCAGTACGCTTAAAATGAGTAACGGCGAACCCATCCATAGTGTCGAACAACTCTTTCAACACTATCAAAACAATCCGAACGCTAAATTCTTAATCGAAACGAAGAAAACTAAAAAAGGCAATCCACAAGATATGGAAGCTAAATTAGTCGCGCTGATTCAAAAATACCAGATGCAAGATCGAATTATGGTCCATTCATTTTCGATTAAGAGTCTGATGAATATGCAGAAATTAATGCCCCAGATTCCGCGGATTTTTATCGTCGGTAGTCTTCAACGCATTTCGTTCGAAAGCTTTAAGTACGCTGACGGCATCAATATTTCGTCCGAGTTGGTTACCCCAACAATTATTAAGCAACTCCATTATCTCCATCAAAAAGTCTATGTTTGGAACGAGATGGCTGAAAATCAAACGACTTGGAACTGGCTAGTTAATTTAAACGTCGATGGGGTCGTCACGAATTATCCCGCACTCGGGCGGCATTACCAAGCCGCCCAGGATCAAGCCGATATTAAAAATCTCGATACAACGGGTCAAGTCAATAGTTTAACGAATCTCCCAACCATCGAAAACCCTTACGAATTAACGACTGCCAAAACCCCGGCTAAAGCGGGTCACACCTATCAAATCACCCAAACCATTACAATTGACGATCAAACTTACTATCGAATTGGTACCAATCGTTTCGTTTTAAGTGATACAATTAACGTTGGTCAAACTGCTCAAGCAGCAGCGCTCTTAGTGGGTAAATCAATTCAAGTTAAAAACCAACCGTTAAGCATTCCAACTTGGAATAGCCCGATTCATCCCACCCAAATGACCGGTCATTTAATCGCCAACAGTCACCATCAAATTCTGGCAGTCCGCTACGTCGGCAACCGTGTTTGGTTTAAGGTTAAAGGCGGCTGGGTTAAGAGCCAACAAACTCAAATTAATTTAGCGCCCAGTACCGATCAAAGCCAACTTGTTTGGCATTTCTACCGTCAACTGCCCGCACAATTACGGCAAACAAACTTAACCATCCTGCCGACACCCCTGACCTTTTTAAACCCGGTTAAAGCAAGTCCGCCCCCCAAACCGTTGCTTCAATTTGCAACCGCTTGGTCGAATCCTACTATTAAATCCTAACGGAGGCTCTCACTATGACAATTGATCACGACCAACTAATTCGCTCCGTCCAAAAGACACTTCCTAAAGAAGAAACGTTGGATCACATCTCAACTCTTTTCAAAATACTTGGCGATAAAACCCGTGCGAAAATTCTCTACGCACTATTTCAATCAGAATTACGGGTCTACGATATCGTCAACGTATTAGAGATGTCGCAATCCTCTATTTCTCATCAATTACGCGTCTTAAAACAAGCAAAATTGGTTAAAAGTCGCAAAGAAGGCAAAGAAGTCTACTATTCTCTAGCGGATAATCACGTGATCAATATTTTCTCACAAGTCATCGCCCACGTTAATGAACATTAAACGCCAAAAAGCACCCAGCGCAAGTCTCTCAAAGGCTTACGCTGGGTGCTTTTCTTTTGGTAACGATCATCGTTAAAATTAATCGGCATTAGCCTTGCATTCTAAGCCTTTTGGTGTTATCTTTTAGGTAACGTATGAATATATGCTCATATGTCCACTTAAAACATTCACCCAATTTAACGGTTGTTTTAAACCAATAAGGAGGTTTCTATTATGAAACAAGTTCAATTAACGGGCATCGATTGCGCAGCCTGTGCCATTAAAATCGAAAGTAACGTCAAGCGATTGCCTAACGTTAAAAGTTGTTCAGTCAACTTCGCCACCCAGAAATTAAATTATGAATTAACCGGTAACCAAGCAGCAACGGTTTTTGAAACCGAGCTAGCGGACTTACTCAAAAAAACAGAACCCGACGTGATGGTCCAATCAACTAATCAACCCGAACCAACCTCTCAAAAATGGTCGTTTAATGTCAATTTAATCCGGATAATCGCTAGTGCACTGCTTCTTGGCCTTTCATATCTGCCAGCAGTCCACACAACTGGTCAAGTTTTATTACTACTAAGCGCCTTTTTAATCATCGGCTACGACATTATCTGGAAAGCTGTTTTTAATATTTTCCATGGTCAATGGTTCGATGAAAACTTTTTAATGTCAGTTGCAACCATCGGGGCCTTCGGGATTGGTCAATACGCTGAAGCAGTCGGCGTCATGCTCTTTTATCAAGTTGGTGAATATTTCCAAACGTTGGCGATTAACCATTCGCGCCAATCAATCGCTAGCTTGGTCGCCATCAAACCGGCCTTTGCCAATCAAAAAACGACCACCGGTCTGCAACGCGTCGCCCCAGAATCCGTTCAGGTTGGGGAGACAATCGTGGTCAAACCCGGTGAAAAAGTGCCCCTAGACGGGATTGTCATCGACGGCACTAGCTTCGTCAATACGGCCGCGATTACCGGTGAATCAGTGCCGCGCGCTTTCAAATCCGGCGACACCATCTTAAGTGGTGGCATTAATCAGTCTGGTTTACTCAGTATCGAGGTCACTAAACCTTACGCGGATTCAACCGTCGCTAAAATCTTAGATCTCGT
Organism: Latilactobacillus fuchuensis DSM 14340 = JCM 11249; assembly: GCF_000615805.1. Taxonomy (GTDB): domain Bacteria; phylum Bacillota; class Bacilli; order Lactobacillales; family Lactobacillaceae; genus Latilactobacillus; species Latilactobacillus fuchuensis. The sequence goes on along the minus strand of NZ_BAMJ01000021.1, from coordinate 33,070 downwards.
TGAAAATGCTAGCAGTCAAAAAGCCCCTACGGAAAACTTCATCACGCGGTTTGCTAAAGTTTATACGCCAATCGTCGTCGGTTTCGCACTCCTATTAGCCATTGTGCCACCCCTATTTTTCGGCGGGGTTTTCGCTGATTGGTTATACCGCGCGCTCATCTTCCTAGTCATCTCGTGTCCTTGCGCCTTAGTGATTTCAATCCCGCTAGGTTTCTTCGCCGGGATTGGCACGGCTTCTAAAAACGGGATTCTGGTCAAAGGGAGTAACTACCTTGAAGCCTTAAACGACGTTCAAACCGTCGTCTTTGATAAAACCGGCACGTTAACAAAGGGGACGTTTACGGTCACCGCAATCCATCCGATTGGCGTGACTAGCGATCGTTTATTGCATTTAGCAGCCTTGGTCGAACAAAATTCGAACCATCCGATTGCCCAATCAATCCTGCGGCTAATCAGGCCGCACTGACAGAATCAATCAGTGCGGTTCGCGAAATTGCCGGCCACGGTGTTCAAGGTCAACTTGACGACCAATTATTACAAGCCGGTAAAGCCAGTTGGTTAACTGAAAGTGGTTTAACACCACTTGAACCAACTGAAATTGGGACGAGTATCCACCTCGCTTACGCTGGACAATATCTAGGTTACTTAGTGATTGCCGATACACTCAAACCTGATGCCCAAACAGCGATTCAACAATTAAAAACGGCTGGCATTCGCCAAACCATTATGTTGACCGGCGACAACCAAGCTGTCGCAAGTGCAGTTAGTCAAACACTCGGCATTGATCGCGTTGAAAGTGAACTACTTCCACAAGATAAAGTCGCACTCGTAGCAGCGCTCACCGACGACCGCGCCACCAACGGCAAAATTGCCTTCGTTGGCGATGGGATTAACGACACACCCGTCTTGGCACGCGCCGATGTTGGGGTCGCAATGGGCGGTTTAGGCTCAGACGCAGCAATTGAAGCGGCCGATATCGTTTTGATGTCGGATGAACCAACTAAACTCGCCACCGCAATTTCGATTGCGCGTTTTACCCGTAAGATTGTTTGGCAAAACATTATTTTCGCACTCGCTGTTAAAGGACTCTTCCTATTATTGGGTGCCTTTGGGATTGCGACAATGTGGGAAGCTGTTTTTGCCGATGTCGGTGTCACTTTAATCGCGATTTTAAACGCCTTACGAATTATGAAAAAATAAGTAAAAAAAGCCTATTAAATTAGGCTTTTTTCATGCTTATTTTCACTTTAAAGGGCTGTCTAAATTCGGTTTGATATGCTAAGATTAGAGTAGTTTCATTTTACATTAACCAAATCTTGGTTAAAATTTAACAAAGAAAGCTGGGACTCCAATGACATTGAATTGGCAACAAGAAGCAGCTAAGTACAAAGATCAAATGCTAGCTGACCTAACTACTTTATTAAAGATTGATAGTGCACGCGACGTTGAACACAAAACTGACGACGCACCACTAGGCCCTGGACACGTGATGCCTTGCTACAAATGCTTGCAATCGCAGATCGTGATGGTTTCACCACTAAGAATATTGAAAATGTTGCTGGCCGTATTGAAGCTGGTCATGGCGACGAAATCTTCGGTATTTTAGGTCACATGGATGTCGTACCTGCCGGTGAAGGCTGGGAAACAAACCCATTTGAACCCGTGATTAAAGATGGCAAAATTTACGCCCGCGGTTCTTCAGATGACAAAGGCCCTTCAATTGCAGCTTACTATGCGCTTAAATTATTAAAAGACAACAATATCGAATTAAATAAAACCGTCCATTTCATTATTGGGACTGATGAAGAAAGCGAATGGGTTGGTATCAACCGTTATCTAGAAGTTGAACCAAAACCTGATTTCGCAATTTCACCAGACGCTAACTTCCCAATCATCAATGGTGAAAAAGGAATTGTGTCATACGTTGCAACGTTCAAACCAGTCGATGGTGCTGATGGTGATATCACACTAATCAGCTTCAAATCTGGCCTACGCGCTAACATGGTGCCTCAAACAGCTCAAGCAGTTGTTGCTGGGACATTACCTGCTGATTTCGAAGCACAATTTAACGCTTATTTGGCAGAACACAAACTCCAAGGTTCAATCACTGCTGAAGGTGCCAATACTAAGATTAACTTAATCGGTAAAGGCTCACACGCCCAAGAACCAAAGGCTGGCGTGAATGCAGCTACTTATCTAGCAACTTTCTTAGCTGATTTTGCATTCGACGCACAAGGTGGCAACTATGTTGGCACAATTGCCCGTTTAATGCACAAAGATTCACGTGGTCACTTGTTGAACATCAACTACACTGATGATGTGATGGGCGATTTAACCATCTGTCCAGCAGTCTTCAACTACACACAAGATGGTGCCGCAACCGTTCTATTGAACGTTCGCTATCCAAAAGGTGTCACTGATGAAAGTACTCGCGAAACATTGGCAACAACCTTAGCTGAAATTGCTGACGTTGTGATTGACGGTCACGCGCAAGGGCCTCATTACGTTGCTGGCAACGATCCATTGGTTGCTACTTTACTTCAAGTCTTTGAAGATCAAACGGGTCTTAAAGGTCATGAACAAGTAATCGGCGGCGGCACATATGGTCGTATTCTTGAACGCGGGGTTGCCTTTGGTGCCCTTCCTGAAGAACGCGAAAACGTGATGCATCAAGCTAACGAATACATGCATATCGAAGATATCATGAACGCAATCGCCATTTATGCAGATGCAATCTACCGTTTAACACGTTAATATAACTTTAAAAAAGTAACAAGCTGTGACAGAACTCTGTTATCAATTGAGTATCAAATTGAAAAAGCTGATTATCCCGAACTATCAGGATAACCAGCTTTTTTGATTTGAACGGCAATTGATGCGTTCTGGCGCGCGTCAATGCAGTATGTTCTTTTAATATCAGGATACTATGAAGGATGTAACGCCCGCTTTTTGATTACCTTAAATAGTGATCACGGACCGCTTCAATGCCCGCCACTAACTCATTAAAAGGCCGTTCAACCAATCCCGGTATTGGTTGTTGATCTGAATATAGACTATAAACCGTGGTTACCGGTCGTTTTAAGCATTGCCCAACCTGTCGCTCGATTGGTGACAATTGTGGTTTCGCAGAATCATGTTCCAGTGCTAAATCAATATTAGGGACGCCATCGACTAATATTTTCTTCCGCTTCGCACAATGGACCGTCAAACGCGTCCCCACTAATGCCGTCTTTAGTGCGGCGAAGATTGCCGATTCAAAAACAGTTGAATTCACTTGTCTTACTTCAGAGTCTCGCTGTGCAACGGCTTCAGAGAACGCACGACGACCTAACGGCTTCCCATAACGGTCTAAAAATTTAGCCGTACAAACATAATAAATTCCTCGTCTGCCAATTGGCGTCGTATTATGAAATAACGTCGTTGGCACCATCTGCAAATCGCTAAGCGTTTTAATGGGTAACACTTCAGATTGAATAAACCGATCATACCGGTACGTACTGTACATCATTGGCAGATCCGCCGGTTGATTTTCTAAATAGGCTTTTTCAAGTAAAGCAACGTCGATTTGGTGAATGAGGCCAAATAAAATGGCGCCTAAATTCTCAATGGTCACATCGAAGCAAATCAGATTGCCTTCTGCATTCTTAATTTCAAAATAATAACAATTATCATCAACTGATTCTTCCGCTTTGATTTGAGTAAGAATCGGCGCCTGAAATTCAGGTGTCGTGTAACTAAATTGATGGTCGGTAATGGCCACTGGTTCAAATGCAGTAATCGGTTCAAAACTAAGGTCCTTTTTCACCAATGAACGATCCACATAATATTTTAAAATCTCCGGTTGTTTAACCTCATAAGAATCTTTGTAACACAACCAATAAGCAGCTATCGAAAATCCGAGTTGCGAAGCTTGTTGAATCAACTTAAAAAGTCCTTCTAAAAAACGGGGACCTTCATCAATTGGGGTCAAGTCTTCAAGCGTTAACTGCCGCAACGCCTCTTGCGTAATGTCGTCTGTCCATCGACAACCGTCAATATCGTATATTTCATAACGCGCTTGTTGCGCTATAAAATCGGTCGAGCCACTGGGGATTTCGGTCGTGGCATTGATCATGGCTGTTGCCGTATAGTAATACTGAATTTGGTTAGCATATAACGCTAACTGATCAAGTCTCGCCTGCATTGGCGTAATTTCTGGTGATTGCGCCAACATTTCAGGAAATTGTTCTTTCATTTCTGCTCGGATTAATTCTGTATATTTAATCCCATTTTGTAACAATAAACGATTAAATTCACGTTCATTAAAATAATGTTGCGTACTTTCCTGGTTCATTAGTAATTGCCGAACAATTTCGCGATAATTTTTTGGAATAAACACCCGACCAGCTCCCTCTTTTTGAATGGTTCACGTTAACTTTAGTATAGAAAATAACCGTGACACCATTCGTCGTTTCAATTGTTATTTAAAAAATAACCTAAGATTAATCACCCAGTCACTGCACAACAGTCATTCTGGAATTCTAATCTTAGGTTATTTAATTGGTCTTAATGCTTGGGTGCGTCGACCAATTTAAAGGTCGACTGTCCATCTTTAACGATTGCGTACAAAATTTGCCGTTGGGTATCATCGAAATAACCCAAATTAACGGCGGTCTCCCCGTCGATTTCTTCGATTCCTTCAAAATGGTCTCGCACAACGGATTTCACCAATTCCATATTCGTCATATGTTTTTGGATTTTTTGGACCGCGACCGCCAACGTATACCCTTCATCCAAAAAATGTTTGATTAAAATCGCTTTAATCGTTGTGTGCGCATCGTATTCACGCGCCTTTTGGTTAGCCGTTTCGCGTGATTGTAAATAACCCTTTTGTTCCCAATAGCGCAATTGACGGGGCGTTACCTTCGCCATCTTGCAAACTTCGCTAATCCCAAATATCAATTGTTCGGTACTTATTAATTTGAGAAAGAAATCCTTTTGCACATCACCAGCTCCGTTCTTACTTCTAAACACATTATATGAAACTGGTTACTTTTGTCAAGTCAAATGACACTCTTGTCAACTTACTTGACAATGTTTTCTGAAAAGTCTAAACTTTAAAATCGAATCACTAAACGTAAAGGAGATTTTTATCTTGGCTAATTCGCAACCATTAGACATCCACGGTAAACCGTATAATCGGACCGTCCTAGTCTTAGTCTTATTGATTGGGACTTTCTGTACAGTTCTTAATCAAACTATTTTATCCACCGCTTTTCCCACTTTAATGAAAGCTTTCGATGTTTCGACGTCTTCCGTTCAGTGGTTAACAACCGGGTTCTTACTGGTCAACGGGATTATGATTCCAATCAGTGCTTGGTTAATCAACCGTTTCAATTCTAAAATTCTCTACATGTCAGCCATGAGTGTGTTCTTATTAGGGACCATCATCTGCTACATCGCACCAACGAGTTCATTTGCGGTCCTCTTAATCGGCCGTTTAATCCAAGCTGCTGGTGTCGGGATTTCGATGCCAATCTTGCAAACGATTATGTTAACGATTTTCCCACCCGAAAAACGGGGCACTGCCATGGGGATGTCCGGGATTGTCATCGGACTAGCACCCGCCTTAGGACCCACCCTCTCTGGTTGGATAATCGATTCTTACAACTGGCGCGTTTTATTCGGCATGATTATTCCAATCGTCATCTTGGTCTTAATCCTTGCTAGTTTCCAAATGAAGAGTGTCATCGAATTATCTAAACCTAAGATTGATATGTTATCGATTATTCTTTCGACCATCGGATTCGGAAGTTTACTCTACGGTTTCTCAGCAGTCGGCGATAAAGGTTGGGGTGATACGCTCGTCTTGGCCACTTTAGCCATCGGGGTTATCGTGATTGGCCTCTTCATTTGGCGTCAATTAACCATGACCAATCCGTTCTTGGAACTGCGGGTTTTCAAATCACCCGTCTTCACGATTGCAACCATCTTAAGTGGTGTCACTAATATGGCGATGGTCGGCGCTGAAATGGTCTTACCTTTATACATCCAAAATATCCGGGGCGAATCGGCTTTCCATTCCGGTTTAACCTTGTTAGCCGGTTCATTAATGATGGGGATTATGATGCCCATCACCGGTCGAATTTTCGATAAATACGGGGCTAAACGTTTAGCCATGACCGGGATGTTCCTGTTAATGACCGCAACTGCACCGTTCATCTTCTTAACCGCCCAAACACCAATCATCTACATCGTCGTTTTATACGCCGTCCGGATGTTCGGGATTTCAATGGTCATGATGCCGGTTACGACTTCTGGGATGAATGCTTTACCAATGAACTTAATCAGTCACGGAACCGCCGTCAACAATACGTTCCGTCAAGTCGCAAGCTCAATTGGGACTGCCGTTTTAATCAGTGTGCTTTCAAGTGTGACGAAGAATAATGTGCCATCAAATCACATGCTTAAAACATTACCATTGGCGTTCCGCGATAAAGCGATTGATGCCACACTTTCAGGTTACCACGCGGCGTTCATCGTTGCCGTAATTTTCTGTGTGATTGGCTTCATCATCACGTTCTTCTTAACGTCTAAAAAATCAACTATTCAAGGGGGGACTCAAGCATGATTATCATCACCTTAATTCTTTGTACCCTCGGCTTATTCCTGGCTTCCGTCTTTAGTAACGGCCTTTCCCGCGGGGTTTTAATGACCGTCTTCGGTTTAGGGTTCATCGCTTCAATCTTTTTCATCGTGCAAAACGACTATAATCATTTCGGCATGAAAACCGTCACCGAAACGAAAACAACGTCACTAGTCTCCACCGCCGACAGCCAAGGTCCTTCAATGCTCCTCTACCATCCACTTGGTAACGGCACTGAAAAAGTCTATCTTTATCGGACTGACATTCACCAAAGCAAACCGAAAACAACGCAGACGACTAAAACCACCAATACGGTCAAAGTGGTCAGAACCAGTCCTAAATTAGTCACAACAACGAAATACAGGGTCTACAAAAACGGACAAGCAAAATTCTGGTTTGGTTTAGCTGGTAATGATCATCAATTCGTCAGCCGGCACAATCAATTCGACATTGGCCAAAACTGGTTAACACTCAGTGATGTTCAAGCTAAAAAGTTAGCTAAAACACTTAAGAACCAACAAGCAAGTCTCAAAACAGCAGCGACCGCCTATGCTCAAAAAGCGGTGCTGGCTGCTATGCAACAAACACCAACGATGACGACTGCGCAACAACAAGCGGTTGCTAAAAAAGCCGCCCAACAATATCAACGACAAGTGATTGCCAAAGCAGTCGCAACATTAAAGCAGTAAGTGCATTGAGTTGCGGGTAGCAACTTCCGTTCAAATTCAAAAAATCGTCTATCCTCTGGTTTCGGGATAGGCGATTTTTTAACTTGATACTCAATTGATAACGTGCTTCCCGGCCAACTTGAGTAGCACTCAAATCATAACGTGCGTCTCAAGTAGCCTTTTCCGGTTAACTACAAAATCACCAATTATCTTAAGTTCAAGATAACTGGTGATTTTTTGTTAATGCTCAATTGCTAACCGCAACTCAACACACTCAGCTTTTTTCGTTATTCACCTTGATTTTCACGGTCGCGCATTGCGCGATACCGCGGATAATTTTGTTGTTGCCATAACTGTTGCGTATAGCGATACGCCGGTGCAAACGGATGATTCGACTGACCTTGCCACGGTTTAGCATGACCACAAAAATGAATCAAACCCGGTGATTGACGCGCTTCAATATAGGCTTTAGCGCCCGCCACTTCAGGATGTGGCACTTCATTAAGCATCATATAGGTCTGGGCATTCCATTTCGGATGTAACGCCAACCAGCGATCGTGCAACACCGCGTTTAACGCGTCTTGATCGTGGAAACGTAATTTTTCAGGATTTTGATTAATATAATCAACCACCTGTTGGCTAATATTAGCCGCCCGCCACTTCGCTAAATCAATCAATAACATTCCGGAATTAAAATACCGATTGCTTTGATAATCGACTTGCATCTGCGCCAAGCGATTATGGAAACCGGCATCCTCGACGGCCGCCAAATAATGGTCGCCTAATGCCGTTTGCCATAACGCACCTAAATCCGTCTGACATAAGAAGTCACAGTCCAGATACAAAATCCGGTCAATCGCCGGATCAGTGATGATTGTCGGAATTAAGATTCGATAATAAGCCGTTTTCGTAATCCGCGCACTTTCAACAGCTTGTGCCAATAATTGTTCATCAACTTGGACAAACGTCACCGGCACTTGATAGCGACGCGCCACTCGTTCTAAGAGTTGTCGATCAATCATCGTCAAATGATCTTCCATCACATAAAATTGGTATTGGTGACGACCAGTATTGTGGGTCATAATCGAACACCACAGGGTTGCTAGATGGGGTACAAATTCTGAATTAGTCGCTGAAATCACTCGGATTGTTGGATTCATTTGAATTTTTGGCTGACCATCATCTTGATTTAATACCGCTAAATAACGACTGGTATAGGGATGACCTTTAAGCGTGTTCCACGGTTTATCGTGTCCGGTAAAATGGACAATCGCCGGTTGCTGAATGGCCGCTTGATACCACTGCGCATACTGTTGATTAATCGGTTGATGGCGTTGAAATATTAACGATGTTTGGACGTTCCATCGGGGTTCAAGCATCTCGGTACTGCTGGCTAAAATCGCATTCAAGGCGTCTTGATCATGGTAGACAATCCGTTCTGGAAATTGATTAATGTAATCTAACGTCCGCTCACTGACTTGTGCGTCCTCCCACCGATCAATATCAATCACCATCACGCCAGAATTAAAATACAGTGCCTGCCGCGCTTCAGTTTTAGAATACCCGAGTCTTTCCAACGTTAAAGCCTGTCCTGGATCAATCACCGCACCGATAATGTTGCGGTGCAGCGAACTTAGCGCTAATGGGGTCACATCGGTTTGAATAAACGTATCCGCATCTAGGTATAATACCCGGTGCCAACCCTGTTTTGCTAGAATCTTAGGGGCGACAATCCGGTAATAGGCCGTTTGATTAATATGATCACTTTCGGGGCAATTGACAAATAATTCGGCATCTACGTTGATAAACGTCAATTGGTGGCCTGCGTTTTCGACTAAAGATTGCAATTGTTGTTTAGCAACTGGTGTCAAATGATCATCAATAATGTAAAAAGCGATCTGAGTGTCCGGCGCAATCGTTGTGATTGTTGAAATCAGCATGACTCTTAAAAAAGGTACATATTCTTGATTAGCTGCTGATAAGATGGCAATTTTTGGCAATTGAATCCCCTCCTTTAATCAATATCAAAATCCGTTGTACTATCTTCAGTGTACAAAATTGCTAAAAGCAGCGACAAGTTTATTGCCTAACCTAAAATAACCGATAATCTTAAACGTGCTTCTCAAGTAGCCTTTTCCGGTTAACTACAAAACAGGCATCATGAGCAAAAAAGCGCTCATAATGCCTGTTTTTAGGTTAATCCTCAAAGCCTAACCAACTTGAGTTAGCACTCTAGTCAAAACGTGTTCTTCTTCATAGCCTCTTGTGCTTAGCTACGTTTCGCAAACAAAGTCCATAATCCGGACTTTATTCACGGAACTAGGCTAATGCTCAGAGGCTGACCATGAAGAATCACACTCTGATCAAAACGTGCTTCCAAGCCAACTTCTTCCGTCTAGCTACAAATAAAAACGGGTATGACTAAAGTACCAGTCATACCCGTTTCTATTTTAGGCTATACTCAGAAGTTAACCGGCTTGGTCAGCACTCTTATTTGCTTAATAAGCTTGCTGCTGCTTCGTCTACGATGATTGTAACGTCATCGTGTAATTGAAGTGCACTTGCTGGTACGTCTGTTGTTTGTGGGCCTTCAACTGTGCCTTTGATGGCTTCAGCTTTAGATTCGCCGTAAGCGAATAGGACAATTTTCTTAGCTTTTAAGATTGAGCCAATGCCCATTGAGATTGCTTTAGTCGGTACGTCAGCTTCGTTTTCGAAGAAACGTGCGTTAGCTTTAATCGTTGATTCTGTTAATTGAACTTCTTGTGTGTTGCTATCAAATGATGAGCCGGGTTCGTTAAAACCGATATGCCCATTTTGACCAATCCCCAAAATTTGGATATCAACTGGGTTATCAGCAATCACTTGATCATAACGTTTTAGTTCGGCAGGAATATCACTTGCAAGACCATTGGGTACGTATGATTTAGCAAATGGTTTCTTATTAAATAAGTTTTCTTTCATGAAATAATGATAACTTTGATCATTTTCAGCTGGCAAGCCAACATATTCATCTAAGTTAACTGACGTACATTCTGTGAAATCTAAATCGCTAGCAACCACTTTTTGGTAAAAAGCAATTGGTGAACTCCCTGTTGCTAAACCGAAAACTTTGGCATCGTTAGCCAAACCTTCTTTAAAAATTTCAAAGCCTTTTTGAGCGCCTTCAACTTGATCTTTTACTTTAATAATTTTCATCATTATATTCTCCCTTTGTCCAGAATTCAAAGAACCATTGGTATAGTCCAATTATAAACGCCCCTATTTTAAAATGCAAGCTTTTTTACACTAAAAAGCGGCGGATAAATTGGTATACCTGGGAGTTAGCGTTTTCTCAATCATCCCCGATTTTTGGCAACTGATGGCCAGCCAAATTTTTCATTTATCTTACAAATTGAAAATCGGGTATGATAATGTGATGAACTATTATATAATATTGGACAGTATGAGAAAAAGGTGGCGTATTATTTGAAAGAGCAAAGCAGCGTTCTGACCAATGGCAGCAACGAGCACGCAAGTTTCTCGAAGCAAGCCGTACTAAAGTCAATCACTTCAGCCAGAAGGCTAAAGCTAAATTACAGCGAATTTTTCATGTACCGTCTAACCCAAGCCGCAGTCAACAAACTAAAGCGCAAAAAAAGGACTACATTCAATCACTTAGCCAATCCAGTTGGTTATTTAAGATTAATGTCGGTCTGGCGGCCATTAAAAGTATCATCCTTTATGGAATCTCAATCGGTTTAATTCTGTTTGCCTTAGTGGCCGGGATTGGTTCTGGTTACTTCGCAGCATTGATGAAATCTGAAACGATTCCCAGTTATCAAGTCTTGAAACAACAACTCGATAACACGGATCAGGCGGCCGGTCTATATTTCGATCAAAACGTTAAATTTGGGTCGATTAAAACCGATTTAGTCCGGACACCCGTTAAAATTGATCAGATGTCCCCTTATTTAACCGATGCGATTGTTGCAACCGAAGATGAGGACTTCTATCAACATTCCGGAGTTGTGCCTAAAGCGCTCTTACGTGCGGTCATTTCCGAAGTCACTGGTTTTGGTTCACAAACCGGTGGGTCGACACTAACCCAACAATTGATTAAGATGCAAGTCTTAACCTCACAGGTGACTTTCAAACGAAAAGCAACCGAAGTCCTCCTTGCGTTACGCGTGGACAAATATTTCACTAAAAAAGAAATTTTACAAGACTATTTAAACGTCGCCACTTTAGGCCGCAACAATAAAGGCCAAAACATTGCTGGGGTTCAAGAGGCAGCCTTAGGCTTATTCGGTAAAAATGCTAAAGACTTATCGTTAGCAGAAGCAGCCTTTATCGCCGGCTTACCCCAAAGTCCTTCAGTTTACACCCCTTACGATCAAGATGGCACTTTAAAAGATCCTGAATATTTAAAGTACGGACTAGACCGGAAAGACACTGTTTTATTCCGGATGTATCGTGATCACCGAATTACCAACGCCGAATACAAAGCCGCTAAAAAAGTGGATTTGACCTCGGAGTTTCAAGCAAAAACGGAACCCGAATCAACTTCGAAGCGTTACGGCTACGTCTATAATTTACTTGAATCACAAGCCACTGATATTATGACGAAACAATTAGCCAAAGAAGCTAATATTTCAACGCAGAAACTGAACAGTGACAATACGTTATACCAACAATATCAAACACAAGCAACGGAACTATTAAGCACGAAGGGTTATCAAATCCATAGTACAATCAACAAAGATATTTACGATTCAATGCAAAATATTGTTAAAGAACAAAGTAGCACTTTTGGTTACACCTATACCGACACCGAAACCGACGCCGTGACTGGTTTACAACAACAAGTCTCCTCCCCCGTTCAAAATGGGAGTGTCTTGTTAGACAACCAAACTGGTAAGATCATCTCATTTGTCGGTGGTCGTGATTTCTCATTGAAACAAACCAATTACATGTTAACGAAGCGCTCCCCCGGATCAACCATCAAACCATTATTGGTTTATGGTCCCGCAATTGATCAAAAATTGATTGGTTCTAAAACCATGCTTGCCGATTTTAAAACCAACTTTAAAACTTACGCGCCGACCGATTACGGTGGCACGATTCAGAACAAATTCATCCCAGCTGACACGGCATTAGCCAATCGCTCAATATTCCGACCGTTAACTTGTACAATGAACTTCGTAAAACAAGTGATCCATCTAAATATATGAGCAAGATGGGGCTCAACCTGCCCGCCACCGACTATAACCAACTCGGCCTTGCCCTTGGTGGGACGAGTGACGGGGTCAGCGTCTTAGACCAAGCCAGCGCCTTTTCAACGTTTGCTGACCAAGGTCAACACGTTGATGCTTACGTCATTGATAAAATTACCGATCCCGCTGGTAACGTTGTTTATCAACATAAGTCTCAGAAAACAAAAGTCTTTTCAAAGGCGACTTCCTATATTATGAACCAAATGTTATCCGGCGTATTGACTGACGGGACGGCCTCAACGTTGTCTGATCAGCTCTACTTCAACACGAATAACCTGGTTGGTAAAACCGGGACTTCTAATGATAACCGTGATATCTGGTTCATCGGGAGCACCCCCGGAATTACCCTCGCTTCTTGGATGGGCTACGACAGTACTGGTCGGAATTTAACCGATAGTGCCAGCAGTATCAACGAACAATATTGGGCTAAATTAGCCAATAGCGTTTATCAACTCGATCCAGATTCAATGAAGCTCGAAGCTGACCGGACAAAACCTAGCACAGTGATTTCAAGTAAGGTGCTTAAACTCACCGGGCAATTACCTGGCTCAGTTTCACTCAATGGTAATACCAAAGCGCTAGATGGCACCACGACAACTTCGCTTTATAATAATTGGACACCACCGGCTACAACGTATGAGTTCGGGATTGGTGGTTCAACTAAGAATTACGAAACGTTCTGGAATCATTATTTAGGCTATAACAACGGCTACGGTTCAATTACTTATAGTACAGCGGATGAACTCGATCCAACGGCGGATAATAAGACAACCACTAGCACGAACAATTCAACTTCCGATTAATCAAAAAAGAGCCTCCTCACAACTAATCTTGGTTGTGAGGAGGCTCTTTTTAAGTCGCTTAATGTTTCGTTGATTGACGATCGACAATGCTGTATGGCAATAGAATCGTCTTATCAGTAATTTCTTCTTTGTTCATCATCTTTGTTAGAAGACGCATCGCTACGGCCCCCATATCGTACAAGGGTTGTGAAATTGACGTCATTTGGGGACGGAGCATTTCAGTTAATTTCGTATTGTTACTTGTAATTAATTCGAAATCAGCTGGGATTTGGACACCCGCATCAACAGCACCGTCAAGCACACCAACGGCTAATTCGTCATCACTAACGACCGCCGCAGTTGCGCCAGCAGCTTGCACTTTAGCAAATAATGCTTCGCCAGCATTGTAGCTGTATTCCGTTTCGAAGATTAAACTTTCGTCATAGGCAATCCCAGCTTCGTTCAAGGCTTCTTTATAGCCGTGTAAACGATATTTACTATTGATTGGGAATTGGAGGTTACCACAAATGAAGGCGACCTTCTTGTTGCCATTATTGATTAATTTCAACGTTGCATCCTTAACAGCATCAACGTAATCAATATTCACACTACCAACTTGTTCGTCTGGATCGATTGAACCAGCAAGCACGATTGGTGTTTTAGAACGTGAGAATTCAGCCCGGATTTCATCCGAAATACTGTGGCCCATGTAAATTAAACCGTCGACTTGTTTCGCCAATAGCGTATTTAACACTTGTACTTCTTTTTGGTTGTTTTCGTCTGAGTTCGCTAGAATGATGTTGTATTTGTACATTGTTGCGACATCGTCAATCCCACGCGCAAGGGATGCAAAATAAATATCACTAACGTCGGGAATGATGACCCCAACTGTCGTTGTTTTCTTACTTGCTAAGCCCCGGGCAACGGCATTTGGTCGGTAATCTAAACGATCGATGACCTCTAGCACTTTTTTACGTGTTGCTGGCTTCACATTCGGATTGCCATTGACAACTCGAGAGACGGTTGCCATTGAAACGTCGGCTTCACGAGCGACGTCGTAGATTGTAATTGTTTGTTTTTCCATGATAAATGATTCCTTTCATTTGATGAAATTAAAAAATATAATATATTGATTGTTTTCATTATTCTTCTTGATTAACTTAACAAAGTTTTAAAGCAAATGCAAGCGGTTAACAACTTTTTTCATGAAATTTACATTTTTGTTTTCATTTGGAGTTTACATTAACGTTTACATTAACTGTGATATACTAAAATTATCAAATGTAAAGGAAGTGCTTTAGATGAACAATCAATTAGCTCAATTACAAAATTGGGTTGTCGAACAGAACTTAGATGTGGCTTACATCAGTAATCCGACCGACATCCTCTATTTCACAGGTTTTGAAAGCGACCCCGCCGAACGTGTTTTAGCGTTATTCGTATTCGCTGACAAAGACCCATTCCTATTTACACCACAACTTGAAGTTGAATCCGCTAAAAAAGCGGGTTGGAAGATGGACGTCTACGGTTATCTCGACCATGAAGACCCATACGCCATCATTGCCGACCAAATTAAAAAACGCGTGGCTAATCCCACTCGTTGGGCCCTTGAAAAAGATGACCTACCCGTTCAACGTTATGAAGCAATCTTAGGCCAATTCCCAGATGCAACCTTCCCTGGCAATGCCTCACGCTTCTTAGAAAACTTAAAATTAATCAAAACACCTGAAGAAATTGCTTTAATGGAAGCAGCCGGCCGTGAAGCCGATTATGCTTTTGAAGTCGGCTTTAACGCCTTAAAAGCTGGTAGAACGGAACAAGACATTGTTGCTGAAATCGAATATGCGATGATGCGTAAAGGTGTTATGCACATGAGTTTTGATACCATCGTTCAATCAGGCATTAACGCAGCTAACCCACATGGTGGCCCTGAAGCCAACATCTTAACCCCTGACGCCCTCGTCTTATTCGATCTTGGGACATTGCATAAAGGTTACATGAGTGACGCTTCTCGGACTGTCGCTTTTGGCAAACCAGATGCAAAATCATTGGAAATCCATAAGGTTTGTCTTGAAGCCAACTTAACCGCCCAAGCAGCGATTAAACCCGGCGTCACAGCAGCTCAATTGGATAAAATTGCCCGTGACGTGATTGCCAAAGCCGGCTACGGCGAATACTTCATTCACCGTTTAGGCCACGGGATTGGGACTTCAGAACACGAATTCCCATCAATCATGGAAGGCAACGACATGTTGATCAAACCTGGCATGTGCTTCTCAGTTGAACCTGGTATCTACATCCCAGGCGTCGCTGGCGTCCGGATTGAAGACTGCATCCACGTCACAGAAACAGGCTCAGAATCGTTCACCCACATGACAAAAGAACTACAAACATTCTAAGAGTGCTGACTTGAGCGCTTAGACTTTGAGCATAACCTAAAAATATCCCGGATGGTTGCTTTTTAACCATCTGGGATATTTTGTGGTTAGGCGGAAAGGTCTGCTCAAGAAGCACGTTTAAATTAAGAGTGCTTTTGGTTGCGGGAGCAACTGAGCATTAATTATAAATAACCGGTAATCTTGCACTTTAAGATTATCGGTTATTTTAGATTAAGCGGAAGTTGTTGCAAACAAAAGCACGTTTTGACTAGAGTGCTTGGGCCTCACGGTAGGTTCTGAGCATTAGCCTAAAATAGCGAATTATGACTGATTTTTAGTCATGATTCGCTATTTTTTAGGCTAGACAGCAAAAAAAGCCTAATCAAAATTTGATTAGGCTTTTTAACATATCGCTTATTTATCTGTTGGTTCAACTGTTTCGGTTGCTTCAGCTGGTTGAGTTGCTTCTTCTGCCACTGTTTCAGCAGTTTCCACTAAATCATCTTTGGCCTGTCCAAAAGCACTCTTACCGTCGATTACGATGTCATCAAAATCATCTTTAGTTGGGTCTAAACTACTCCCAAATTGTGATTTTAAATCAGCCGTTTTTTCATCGAAATGCGCTTTGGCTTGTTCCTTAATGTCGATGGCATTATCTTGCCAGTCATTTGCGTAATCTTGCGCGCGGTTTACGTGAACCTTGGCCCCGTTTTTTAAATCTTCGGCAGTCTCACTCATTAAATAATAGTAATCTTGGGCACGGTCGGCTAAGTCGTCACCTAAATCGGCTAACTTAGCTTGTAATTCCTTGCCAGTCTTGGGCGTTAACAATAATGTTGCACCAATGGCTGCTGCACCACCTACTAAAACACCTAATAGAAAATGTCCTTTTTTTGCCATAATTATGACTCCTTATCCGTTGTTTGTTTTTTATTTTGATAAAACTTTAACGCGCTCGCACTAATTTTAGAAGCCATTGTTGCTTTAGCAGCGGTCTTGCCCACGCTAGAGACCTTCGTGGTTAAATTCCGACTAGCCGCGTTTAAATCTGCGACACTTTCACCTAAATCACCGGCCGCCTTAAAAACAGGATCTAAGTTGGCTACTTTACCATTCACATCATCTAACAATACATTGGCTTTGTTTAATAAGCCTTCAACTTCTTTTGCTAATATATCCACGTCTTCAGTAATCACTGTGACACTTTTATTGGCTTCTGCCACAGTTTGCGTTACCTGCGTCAGGACCTTTGTGATTTTTAATAACATCACAATGAGAAAAACAACTAAAACTGCAAAAGCCCCTGCTGCGATTAACGCAGCAATTTGACCACCCGTCATTGATTTGTTCCTCCTATTTTTGTCATCTATTATCTCGGTTCTCAATCTATAGAATAGCATTAATTAAAACAACCTTCAATTATCCGCTTTATTTTTGGTGTCATTTTTTCAAACATTTGCTAAACTAGGACTATGTCCAAAAAAGGAGTCTGCACAAAATGCCCATCTATTTATTAACTGCGACACCGGTAGCCGCTGTTCAACGGCAATCGAATATTCTGATTCGCTACATGACCAGTATCGATTGGGATCATCTGTTAAGCACTTTTGTCACCGGGCTTTTACAAATTATCTTCTTATCGATTTTATTTTATTTAATTAATCGGATTGGTAAATTTGCGATTCGCCGGACTTTTCGTAAATATCGCCAATCAGATAATTTGGCCAGTAACCGGATGAACACTATTTTCACGTTGACGATTAACGCGTTTGCCTACCTGCTGATTTTCTTTTATCTGTATGCACTACTCAGCGTTCTTGGCGTTCCCGTTGGTACGTTAATTGCCGGGGCCGGGATTTTCAGTTTAGCGATTGGCTTGGGGGCCCAAGGATTCGTCAACGACATCGTGACCGGCTTCTTCATCTTAGCCGAACAACAATTCGATGTCGGTGATATCGTCAAAATCGGTTTAGTCGAAGGCACCGTGACTGCGATTGGCTTGCGAACGACGCAAGTCCAAAGTTTAGACGGTACCTTGAATTTCATCCCCAACCGTAACATTTCGATTGTTAGTAACTTATCCCGTTACAACATGCGCGTGTTAATCGAAATTCGAATTACCCCTGAAACTGATTTACAACAACTCGTTGAGGTGATGCACACAGTCAACGAGCGTTTAGTCCCCGAACATCCCGAAATCAAAGATGGCCCCACCAATCTAGGCGTCACCACTTTAAAAAACGGGCTCTTAACCTATCAAGTGGTCATGCACACCCTCAACGGATCGCAAACAACGATTCAACGTCTCTTTTTACAAGCGTACCTTGAAGCTTTGCAAGCAGCCGGTGTTACTTTGCCTGCTAGTCCGCTAACACTAACGAACTAACACTCAAAAAAAGGAGCAACACTCATGCCCATCATTAATCTAATTAAAGGCGCGCTAATCGGCGTCGCCCTCGTCATTCCTGGTTTATCTGGTAGTATCTTCGCCGTGATCGTCGGTCTCTATGAACCATTACTAGCCGCCATTGCCCAATTCAAAAAGGATTGGCGCAAGGCGATCATCTTCTTAGGCCCAATCGGCATCGGTGCCGGCATCGGGATTTTATTATCGACCAAGATTGTTTTATGGTTATGCACCGCTTATCCACTGGCCGCTTATAGTTTCTTTATCGGTCTCGTGATTGGCAGCCTACCATTCATCTGGCGCAAAATTCACGGTTTCAATTTTTCAAAAATTGCGATTCTAATCGGTGCTGCACTGATTATGTTGCTCCTGACTAAAATCGGTGGTCATCAAAGTGAATCCGACATCGCGATTCGCCAATTAAGTTCACTCGCCGATTTTGGCACCTTACTCTTCGCCGGTTTCTTCTCCGTATCATTAATGCTGATTCCCGGTATTTCAGGTTCTATCATGTTGATGATTATTAAACAATACGGGACCGTTTACCACGCGGTCAGTCAATTGCTCGATCTACTGGTGTACCTCGTGACCGGACGATGGGCGCAAGCACAACAAGCCGGTCAAAGTGTCTTGTTATTGTTACCATTCATGATTGGGGCCTTAATCGGGACCGTCATCGTCGCTAAGCTCATGCACTACTTATTAGCGCATTATGCGGAACACGTATATGCAGGCGTCTTAGGCGTCGTATTAGCGGCCATCTGGATTCTCGCCGAAACCGGCGTCGCACCTGCATGGCCAATCGGCTTAACAATATTGTCACTCATCGGAATCATTTTGTTAATCTTAGTAATGATTATCGTAGGCGCGATCGCAACGATTTACTTTGATCGGGCTTAGGTGCTGGCATTCACGGTAATTCTGACAAACGGTAATAACAGCCCCAAAGACCAATTCGTTCATAACGGATTGGTCTTTTTTGATGCCCTTAACTAGTATTTTCAATAACATTACAAAAGCTTTACGCAAATTACCCACGGTTTTTACAATGCTATTGCATACTAGAAATTGTTCGATGAGACTGACTTAAAAGGAGATCATTCAATGTCACAGATTAAATGCGTCATATTCGATTGGGCTGGAACGACTGTCGATTTCGGTAGCTAGATCCCGTCATGGCTTTCCAAGCAGCGTTTGAAAAAGCGGGTATCCCGGTTAGTAGTGCCGCGATTCGCCAAGATATGGGGATTGAAAAACACGAACACATCGCGCAACTCTGCCAACAACCAGCCATCCAAACCGCTTGGCAAACACGTTACCACCGTTTGCCGACAATTGAGGATCAACAAACCCTCTTCAACGATTTCGAAACGGCTTTATTGAAACGCCTCTCAGAACAAACGCAATTAACCCCCTTTGTTTTAGAAACGCAGGCTAATTTACGCCAACAACACATTCAAATTGCGACGACCACCGGTTACACACGGCCAATGTTAACCTTAGTCGCACAACAAGCGGCTAAATTAGGTTACCAACCAGACTTAATGTGCTCTAAAGAAGATGTCGCACAAGGCCGGCCTAGTCCCGCCATGATCAACCACATTCGGCAAACCTTGCAACTGCCCGATTCGCAAGCAGTCATTAAAGTCGGCGATACCGTCGTTGACATGCTTGAAGGTCAAAATGCCGGTGTCATTACGGTCGGCGTACTCGAAAGTAGTAGTTTAGTTGGCCTTTCGGTAGACGAATTAGCGGCCTTATCCCCTGACCAACGAACCGCCTTACTCGACCAAGCCAAACAAACCTTATTGGCTAACGGCGCAGACGCTGTGATTCTCAATCTTAGCGAACTAGCACCACTGATTGCCAGCTACCAAAACACAGCCGTTCAGGAGGGCCAATAAAATGCCACAACCTTACTTACTATTAACGCCCGGACCACTGAGCACCTCCGACACCGTCAAAGCCGCCATGCAAGTCGATCTCAGCACTTGGGATAGCGATTATCTGGCGATTACCGAACGGATTCGCAGCCAACTCTTAACCTTAGCCGGTGTGAGTGCGCCCGATTACTCAGCCGTTTTATTGCAAGGTAGTGGCAGTTACGGCGTCGAAGCCGTCCTGAATACCCTCTTACCCAAACAATCAAAAGACGCCTGCCTGATGGTCGCTAGCAACGGCGCTTACGGTGCTCGCATTGCGGAGATGGCCGATCGACTCCAAATTAACCACGTCGATTTAATCGTCCCTGAAACAAAACCCGTCACCGCGGCATTAGTCACCGCCTTTTTAGACCAACACCCCGAGGTCACCCATTTTGCAATGATTCATTGTGAGACGACGACCGGCATTTTAAATCCGATTGAAACGATTCTACCTCAAGTGAAAGACCGTGGGATTATCACGATTGTCGATGCAATGAGTAGTTTCGGCGGCATCCCCATCAACTTACTTGATTTAAAAATTGATTTTCTAATCAGTAGCGCCAATAAATGTATTCAAGGGGTTCCCGGATTCGCCTTCGTGATGGCCAATTGTGCGATTCTCGAAACTTGCCAAGGTCGGTCGACCTCTCTATCGCTCGACCTTTATGACCAACACATGAGTTTCAAAATGCATCCCGGTAAATGGCGATTCACTTCCCCAACCCATACCGTCTTGGCGTTCGATCAAGCTTAAGTGAACTAATCGCTGAAGGTGGCGTGGCGCAACGTTACCAACGTTACACTGCCAATCAACGTCAACTGGTCAATGGTATGCAAGCCCTTGGTTACCAAGCGTTGTTGCCGACTGCGGTGCAATCACCGATTATTACCACGTTTAAAACCCCGAATCCCGATTTTGATTTCAACCGTTTCTACCAAGCATTAAAAGACCGACAGTTCGTGATTTATCCCGGTAAAACAACCGCTGCACCGTCTTTTCGGATCGGCACGATTGGCGTCGTCGATCAACCTGAAATTTCAGCATTATTAGCCGCAATTGAAAGCACCCAAAAATTAACCCACTAAGGAGTTCCTCTCGTGAAAAAGAAAACAATTCTAACCAGCCTATTTTGTCTATTGGCGCTTTCAGCCGTTTTAATCGGTTGTGCCAAGAAAAACGACCAATCGACGAGTCAAAAAACGTTAACCATGGTTTTCTATCCGAACGAATCCGCTAAGAATTTCAACGCCTCACGGGCCGAAATTCAACACCAAATCGAAAAAGCAACCGGCAAAAAAGTCAAAATTCAAACGACGACCGATTATAACGTCGCCATCGAAGCGATTACTTCTGGCAAAGCCCAACTCGCTTTTATGGGACCTGAAGGCTATGTCCAAGCTAATAACCGCAACAAGGCCGTTCAACCCTTAGTCGCCCTCTCTGGCGCATCTGGCACGCTCAAAGATGCTAGTTACCGTTCGTATTTCATGGTACCCAAAGACAAGGCCGCTGATTATCAAAAGGACGGCCAGTATTCAATTGATAATATTAAAGGCAAAAAGATTTCGTTTGTCTCCGTCAGCTCCACATCAGGTTACATGATTCCGGTCGCGACCATCAAACAACAATTCAAACTCAAATCGACCGATGAATTATCGCAAAGCGGCCATTTCTTCAAATCCGTTTTATTCGGTAATTCGCACCAAGGTTCGGCCGTCAACCTCTTTAAAGGCGATGCCGATGTCGCCGTCTTCGATGATATCGATACGAGTGCTTACATCGATGTCGAACAAGGCAGCTGGTCTAAAGTCGGTTCAACCTTCAAGGTCAAAGCCAACGCCACAGCACCGTTCACCGATGTTCGCGGTCTTGAAAGTGTTTCGATTGCCGTTAATCCCGTCCAAAATGGGCCCTTTGTCGCTAACACGAAAGCCTTGAGTGCTGCCGATCAAAAGAAGATTACAGCCGCCTTTACCAGCAAAGAAATGACGGCGAATACGAAGATTCTATCGCCAGTTAACGCTAAAGTCCCCGCTATCTGGAAAAAAGAATCGACTAAAACCAAATTATTGAAAGTCACTGATGACTGGTACAAACCAACGCACCAACTCGTTCAAGATAACTAAATTTGAAAGGCGGTCCATTATGCTATCCGTTAAACATCTCAATAAAACTTTTGCGACGGGCCAACAAGCCCTAACCGACGTTTCTTTTGACGCCCAAGCTGGCGAATTCCTAGTGATTATCGGGCCATCTGGTGCCGGTAAATCCACCATTCTCAGAAGTATCAACCAATTAATCACCGATGATTCTGGTGAAATCACCCTGGCCGACCAAGATATTCGCCACGCTTCTAAATCACAATTACGTCATATTCGCCGACAGATTGGATGATTTTTCAAAATGCTAATTTAGTGGGCCATCTAACCGTCCTCGAAAACGTCTTACACGGTCGTCTAGGGTATCAATCCACCCTAGCCGGAATTCTCGGCCGTTACACGACCGCTGAAAAAGAAACCGCCGTTGATTTGTTAACCCAAGTCGGTTTAGCCGATTTTATGTATCACCGTTGCGATGAACTCAGTGGCGGTCAAATGCAACGAGTCGGGATTGCCCGGGCCTTAATGCAAGACCCCAAAATCCTCTTGTGTGACGAACCGATTGCTTCACTCGATCCGAAATCAGCGAAAGTCGTGATGGATTACCTCCACTTTCTCGCCAAACAACGCCACATCACCTGCATTGTCAACCTGCACCAAGTCGATGCGGCCCGCGAATACGCTGATCGGATTTTAGGGATTAACCAAGGCCAAGTGGTTTTCGAAGGCACCCCAGATCAATTATCCGACGATGCTTTGGAACAACTTTACCAAGGTAAACGGGAGGTCCAACACTCATGACCGTTCAAACCTTCTTTCACCGGCGCCGCAGTCGTTTTTTATTCGGCTTTCTCTTCTTTAGTGCCTTATACTACGGTGCGGCAACCTTAGTCGATTACCATCTGTTAAACTCCTTTCAAGCGATTCCAGCGGCCTTTGCTTGGTTAGCCACCAACTTTATGCCAACCACCCGCTCAATGGCCTTCTTACCTTTGATTCTGACCAAACTCGGACAAACCATCATCTTATCAATCACCGCGACCGTCATTGCGGCGATTCTCGCGCTGGCGTTAGCGATTATCGGTTCGAGCACCACCGGTCTGAATCGCGCAACCAAATTGTTAGCGCGGGTCATCGCGTCGATTTGTCGCAATATTCCATTGGTCGCTTGGGCGATGATCTTATTGCTCTCGTTTAAACAAAGTGACTTCACCGGTTTTTTAGCCCTCTTCTTCGGTTCATTTGGTTATCTGACCCGTTCGTTCATGGAACTGATTGAATCCGATGCCACCGCGATTTACGAAGCACTCAGTACGACCGGCGCTAGTTATTTACAAGTCGTCTTACGCGGGATTATCCCCAGTATTTCAGCGTCATTACTCAGCTGGTTGTTATATATGATTGAAAATAACATCCGCGATGCGACCTTAGTTGGGATTCTAACCGGGACTGGGATTGGTTTCTTATTCGATCTGTATTACAAAAGTTTCCGGTTCGACTTAGCCGGCATGACCACCGTAACGATTATTGTCGCCGTCGTTTGTCTCGAATTATTAGCCAATCAAATTAGGAGGTTAATCCGATGATTGAACCGATCACTGATCTGACCAATACCGCCAAAAAGCCCCCGATTCGCGTCCATCTATGGAATCGTCGTCAGAAAACGATGACCGCTACTTTTGCAGTCCTCGGCCTGATAACCGTCTATCAATTAGCCACGATTTCATCCGCCAACATCCATTTCTGGCCGGCGACTATCGCCTTTTTCAAAAACGCGCAATTGATTTTTCTCCAACCGGGCTTATCGGGAACTGATAGCTTTGGTTCACTGTTGAGTGCACTCGCCACCAGTGCCGCTTTAGCGACGTTAACCACGCTATTAGGCGCGATTGTTTCCTTCTTTATCGCCCTCTTCGCCGCGAGCAACCTCGCAAATCGTAAAATTGGCCTCCTGATTAAAACGGTGATGGCGATGATTCGCGCCATTCCAACCATTCTGTGGGTGCTCATTTTTTCCATTGTAATTGGGCTTGGCGCAGACGCCGCTGTGATTGGCTTGAGCTTTCACAGTATCGCCTATTTAACGAAAGCCTACGCTGAAAGTTTTGAAGATCTCAACCCAGAAGCCATCGAAGCCTTGAA
Organism: Latilactobacillus fuchuensis DSM 14340 = JCM 11249; assembly: GCF_000615805.1. Taxonomy (GTDB): domain Bacteria; phylum Bacillota; class Bacilli; order Lactobacillales; family Lactobacillaceae; genus Latilactobacillus; species Latilactobacillus fuchuensis. The sequence continues at coordinate 8,788 of NZ_BAMJ01000021.1, read as the reverse complement.
GGCGACCGGTGCCAACTGGTGGCAAATCGTCTTCCAAGCGGTCTTACCGAGCAGCTTGCCGATGTTGTTGTCTTGGACCTTCATTCGTTTCGAGATTAACTTTACCAACGCGATTGCAGTCGGCGCAGCAGCCGGTGCCGGTGGGATTGGTTACCAACTCTTCACGGCCAGCAGCTTCTACTTCGACTTCCACGAAATCGGCGTCATCATCTACCTTTGTTTAGCAGTCACCGCCTGCTTAGAATTTATCTCGGTCAAACTACGGAAACGTTACTTGAAGTGAGCGCTGACTGGGAAACACATTATCTAACATGCCATAAAAAAAGGTCTATTAGTTAGTCTCACATGAGACGGCTAATAGACCTTTTTTAGCGGATTCGATTATAATTAGCATTTTTTATTAATGCTCAGTTGCTGACCGCAACCCAACGCACTCAGCGCTCTAAACGCGCTTCTCGAGTAGCCTTCTCCGGTTAACTACAGGATACAAATTATGGTTAAACCCGACCATAATCCGTATCCTTAGGTTAATCCTCGAAGTCTGACCAACTCGAATCAGCGCTCTTCTTTTAAACGCGCTTCTACATACAAGTTCTTGTGCTTAGCTACGTTTCGCAAACAAAGTCCATAACTCGGACTTTATTCACAAAACTAGGCTAATGCTCAGAACTTACCGTATGTATCAGCGCTCTTCTGCTAAACGCGCTTCTCGAGCAATCTTCTCCGCCTAACTACAAAATGCCAACCATGGTTAAGTTCAACCATAATTGGCATTTTTAGGTTATGCTCGAAGATTAATCGCTCGAGTTAGCGCTCTTCTATTTTATATTCTTTTTCGATATTGTGAGCCACCCGATTAAAGCTTTTCATCATCTCACGGCGGGTGACGATGCCGGTGAAGTCGCCTTCGTCTGAGATAACCGGTAAATACGGGTGATCGACTAATAGGTGCAAGGTTTCTTCGATATCGTAGGGATCTTTAATCGTTACGACATCGGTTTGCATGACGTCTTTAACGGTCATTTTGCGTAGGCTATCAAAACTCAGATGATCGAGTCCCAACATCGTTTCGGTAATCAGCGGCATCGTCAACATCCCTTTGAACTTCGAATGATTGTCGAGCACCGGAATACTCGAATATTTAACCGTCGTTAATAGAATAAACGCGTGTTCTAGTGAATTATTTTCTTGAACGCTGGCAACCACTTCACCGGGAATCAAGAAATGTTCTTTGTTTTCTAATAATAAATTTTGAAATGCATCTGCTATCATCACTAACCTCCATTGGACCACTTTACCTTGTTATTGTATCAAACTGAATCAAAAAAAGACTATCCATTTGCTGTAATCTTTGGATAGTCTTTACCTTTAACGGTTGAATTTAAATTTTAGGCGTTCGACCGCTTCAAAGTCGCGGTTATAATATTGCACCTCATAAGCTTGCTCGGAAACATCAACCACGGCGTATGTCCCACCGATTTTCTGGAATTGCCCGCGTGGCTGTGAAATGCTCCCCGGATTTAACATCAAAATGCCTTCATGGGTAGCACACGCTAATTGATGCGTGTGGCCGTAAAAAATCAGATTAGCATCTTCGGCTTGTCCAGCCAATAATAAGTTGGTTAAGCCGAAATTAACGCCATATAAGTGGCCGTGCGTCATTAGAATCCGCTGTTGTTCAATTGATAACATCACTTTATCTGGAAACTGGTCGTGCCAATCCATATTCCCTTCAACGCCGGCCATCTGTTCAAAGACCGCATCGTCTTGTCTTAATTCGGAATCGCCACAATGTAAAAAGGTCACGTCTTGTCCTTGATAATGGGCTTGTAGCTGTACCAAAATATCCCGATCACCATGACTATCACTAACGACTACTAAACGCATCAAAAAGCCTCCTTTAATTAATCCGCTAACCAATCACGCCAAACGGGTTCCAAATTCGCAATGGCCCGCGCCCGATGGCTGACTTGATTTTTTTGAGCTAACGATAATTCTGCCATACTGGCATCTAATTCAGGAACGTAAAACAAGGGGTCATAACCAAAGCCATTATCGCCCCGGGGAATCCCGAGTATCCGCCCAGCAACGTTGCCTTCAACGACCAAATCTTCGTTCGGGCGATCGGGTTTAGCAAAGGCCAAAGTTGAATGGAACGTGGCGGTCCGCTTCTCAGTCGGTACACCGGTTAATTCAAACAATAACTTCGCATTATTGCCCGCATCGTTATGGTCACCGGCAAAACGGGCCGAATAAATCCCGGGCCGACCATCAAGGGCATCGACCATTAAGCCAGAATCATCCGCCAGCACTGGCAATTTCAAAATGGCGGCGATTTGATCGGCCTTTAAGCGCGCATTGGCTTCAAAGGTCTGACCGGTTTCATCAATCTCGGGTAATTCAGGATAATCCAACAAGGTTTTAACCTTGAGACCAGCCTTTGCAAAGACCGCTTCGAATTCGCGCGCTTTCCCCGGATTCTTAGTCGCAATCACAATCGTCCCGACATCCGGTATCCCCGCTGCCATGACCGGTTGAACAGCTTGTTGAAAACTGGCTTGGAATTGGGCGGTCGTCCGCGTACAACCTTGACTCGCGCGTAGAATTAATTCATTAAACAGACTGCTATCCACAGGTTGTCCACTTAACGTCAACGCGCCAACTTGTTCCTGCGCGGTGGCAACCATCGTCATTTGACTAATGGCAATTTCTTCTTCAGCTAAGGTTAAATCAACTAATGTCGTTTGATCTGCCATCACGCCAACACTGACCGCGCACGGCACTTGTTGGTCCAGCAACGTATCTGGCAACAATTGTAAGGCACCAATCGTGGCGTTAAAGGCTTCGGCCAATTGACCGCCATCGTTTTCTAAAGTTGTGATAGTGACCACTAATTGTTGTTGCGTCAAAGCCTCCGCAGAGACTAACGGTAATAGCGCCGCTTGTAACCAGTCTATTTGGCCAGCAGTCAGGCCAGTCCCCGTGACCACTAAACCGGCAGCCTTAGTTTGCCAATAAGCAGCAACCATTATTTTAGTAATTCCCCGTTGCCATAAAACAGAAGCCGGTTGTTGCGTTAAATAACGCCACTGCACTTGCAGCGGCCGGACATCATTGACTGCTCGATTATCAGTTCGGACCATCATTTTTTTCTCCTTGAATTGTGACTTGTTGGGCGTTTAAATCAGGTAAGCCCAACCATTGACGGGCAATTGGTGTGAAGTCGCTGACTTGCCCCGTCGTGAATGTTTGGAGTCGACCAGCTTGTTGTGTGTCGGCCAATACTTGTCTGTCGGATAGCACCTGCACTAAATCGGCAACCGCCGCTTTCGCTGGATCGACTAACGTCACGTTTGGACCGACTGCCGTTTGAATCGCCGTTGCTAATAATGGAAAATGGGTACAACCCAAGATTAACGTATCAATTTGACTCATCTTTAACGGTGCCAATAACTGATTAACCTTTTGTTGGACCGCAGCACCGTGACGCTGATTGGCTTCAATCATCATCACAAAATCGGGAACGGCCAATCCGTTGACTGTCATTTCTGGCACTAACGCTTTTAACTGTTGCGAATAGGCCCCGCTTTGAATCGTCCCGGTCGTCGCAATCACGCCCACTTGTTGATTCTTGGTGACCGTACTAGCCAACTGACTGCCCGGCGCAATCACACCAATCACTGGAATGGCTAATTGCGCTTGTAAATCGGGCAAAGCCGCAGCCGTCGCCGTATTGCAAGCTACGACCAATGCCTTGATTTCATGGCGCACTAAAAAATTGGTCATCTGCCAAGCAAAACCTTTAACGATTTCTGCAGGCTTTTCACCGTATGGTAGGCGCGCTTGGTCGCCAATAAAAATGAGGTCTTCATTGGGGAGTTGACGCATCGCTTCTTTTAACACAGTCAGCCCGCCAACCCCTGAATCCATAAAACCAATCGGTTGTTTTTTCATGCAGCAAATCTCTTTTCATCTCAGAATTCATTCGTAAACTCTATTTTCTCTTTTTTTTCATTAAAATTCAACCGACTAGCCTTTAAATACTAAAAAATAATTGTATTTCGCGGTATAATGACCATAACTTATTAAAAAATTGTTCCTTAAAGGAGTGCCACCGTGACTCATTCACTTTATTCACAACTAACGCACAACGACCAACCAACTGCTTATTTAAACCAAGCCACCTTACGCGACGTCCTATTACCCGCAATTCTGGGCAGCGAAAATTCGGAAATCAGTTATTGGGCCGGTAAACAACTCGCAACCCAATTTCCGCTCGCCTCGGTTGACGACTTATGCACATTTTTCGCACAGATTAACTTCGGTCAATTAACATTAACCAAACATAAAAAAGAAACTTACTTCTTTACACTAACCGGTCAAATCGTGACTGATCGTCTCAACGATTTCGATGAACCCGATTTCCAATTAGAAGCCGGCTTTATTGCTCAAACGGTCGAAAGCCAACTCCGAGTGGTGACTGAAGCCAAAGCAACGATTGATAATCACAAAAACGTAACAATCTTTGTCCAAACTGATTCAAAAGCCCCGATTGAAACGGAAGCAACACCCGATTCGATTACGTTAACTGATGCACCCGCACCACCAACGGCCGCTGCCAACCAGCCCATTGCTGAAGTAGTGCCCACACCAGTCCAACCTGAACCACCCATTGAACAACCAACACCAACCACGCCGCAACCGGCCGAACCCGCCGCAGCACCTACGCAAAGCGTCAGTGACCTACCAAGTCGACGTGAATTACACCGCAAGAAACATTAAAGAAACACCTAAAAAGGACCACGATTATCAGCAACTTAACGTTGAATAATCGTGGCCCTTTTTAGCACCAACTATTTTATGGTCTGCTGTCTTGTATTTACAATAAGGCCTTACACTAAAAAACTAGCAATCAGGTTATTCATCATATGTAGTACAATTGGGATTTCTATATTTTTGTAGTAAATAAAATTGATTGAAAATATGATAGCGATTAACATGTACGGGATAAAATCAAAAGATACACTACTGAGATGTGGCACTGCAAAAATGATTGTATTTAAGAATATTATCAAAAACAGAACCCTTTTTTTAAATTGGTCCGCGTCGATGGCGTTAAATAATAATTTATAAAATAGCCCCCTAAAGATTAATTCTTCTATAAATGGTGCCATTACGTTTCCTGAAATTAACATATAGATAGGATAATCATCAAATTTCTTTAAGAGTTCGGTTTGGTTTTGTGTATTTGAAATAATTCCTTTGGCTATTAAAAATGAATCTCCCCATTGTAGAAATAATAATATCCATATCGAAATAACCAAAGGCAGCCAACTGTGTTCTCTTTTTTTGAAAAGGCCTCCTTGCCAATAGTTAATCTGATTAACGTAGTTATAGGTGTAAAAAATGAATAGGGTCGCTAGAATTAGCATCGTGCTTTCTAGAAGCTTACTGACCATTGTATTATTAATAATAGTCAATATACTTTCAGGTGCAATCATTAATTGATACACGATAAAAAACATAAAGACAGTCCCTAAACCTGAATATTCTAATTTGATTCGCATGGCAAGACCTCCCACTTTTAATGCTTTATTGCCGAATTGATTTTTTCTAAAATTTTATTAGTCACAACTCCTTTTTGCTAAAGTTAATATACCTTATTTTGCACCCCGCCAATAAAACCATTCCCGAGCCCTATCCAAAAGCTTCATGAACGTAAAGCCCAACAAATTATCGGGCTCAAGAAACTTTTTAATATGGTTCAGGAAGCTTTCGCTCACAACTAAATAAATTCTGCTATGATTCACTTGTACAAAAAATAAATAGTGACAAAGGCGCATTTTAGATAGGGTGGTGAGCTAAAATTAAAAACATTAAATTATTTGATTTCAATCAATATAACAAACATGACAATTATCGTTTATTATTTTTATTAGGAGCGCTAATAGTTACTGAATTTAAAAGTAATACGACCATGAGCCTTATTTTTTTAAAAAGTTTACTTTTATTATTGGCCTATCGCTTATTTTCGATATTAAAAATTAGGTTTTATCGAAAGAAGGATCGTAATTCGGATAAAAACAACATTACGATGTACCTTTACTCTACTTTGTACATTATTTGTCTGAGCGGTTTAGCCTATATCGTATTAATACCGATTAAAAATATGATTAAATTAGATTATATTTCACTAGCCTATTCAATCGCTTTGGGTGTGCTTATCGGTGGTTATCAATTGATAAAGAATCGATAGAATATACTTAATCATTCGGCATTCCACAATGTCTTAGCGTACGCAGCCCTGTAAACATGATACATGGCCAAACATGATAGTCATAGACCTGTAAATGGCGCAAACTGAATAGAACTAAGTTAGCGATTAACCAATTAGACAGACCTGCTTTAAATCGACTTGCAATTGATTTGTTCTAAATTTTTGCACGATTAATTCAAACTCATTATTGGAGGCTTTTCAATGCCCGTCATCCCTAAACGAATCACCTTAATTGCCGCTCAAATCACCAATGCCTTATTAGTCATTCTGTTATTCCTACCGGCCTTTTCTACTCAAGAATATACCGGACTTATTTACTGGTTGCTTTTATTAATGGTTATCAGTAATAGCATTGTTATCTGGAATTTACAACGAAATCTGACGTGTCATAATTGACACCATGTAAAAAGCCACAATTTGTGGGCTTTTTATTTTTTATACGCTCTAGCACAACGTAGTCACCAACTACAGCTTTAACTGTGCCTTAATCTTTTTAGCCTTGCCAATCGAAAACTGTCTTGATAACTCCGCACCAAAATGAATTTCACGCGACTTAAAATCAATCTCTGTCATGTTGTTCAGATTTGCTAGACAATTCCGATTGATTCTAAATAAATAGGGATATTTCTCCCCTAGTTCATTTAAATTGCCATAGAATTCGTAATGTCCATTCTTGGTATTCAACAGCACCCGATGCGGTAAGTCTGACGGTTCGATTAGCTCAATTTCCTGTTTATCAATTGAAAAGGTCTGGGAACCAATCGAAAATGTAAAGGCCTGTGATTGACTCTCCCGAGTCGCATCAATTCGCTGTTGCGCCAATGTTAACAAGTCAACAATTTCAGCTCGATAATCATCTAGTGGTTGATCCTTGGTCACAAACCCCAGCGCTTCAACCCGCCGTCGTAGCGTCAACGGCATCATTTCATCGTGGGTGGTTACAAAGATAATCTTGGCCTGAACATCACTTGCTCGAATCCGTTCAGCCAAGTCGATGCCATCCAGTGAACTCGCCAAATCAATGTCTAAAAAATAAGTCCCCTGTTTCGGATTAAATTTCTCTAGATATTTAAGCACTTCCAATGGGCTTTGCGTTTTTAATTGGATTTTAAATAAATCTGTATGAAAAAGGATATAGTTCTGAATAATGGTTTCTAGTTGATTCAATTGTACAATTTGGTCTTCGCAAAGAATAATGGGATAGGACATCTGTTCGCCTTCAATCTTTCATTAAGATAACTTGGGTTGAGAATACTGAATCTACTCGCTGATATTGAACGAATAGATTAGTGTATTTTTGTTTGAATTCCTGAACCGTATTCAGGCCAAGTCCTGAATGGCCCGCTTTAGTTGAGTGGCCCTTTTGTTGTAACTGATCAAGTGCCAGACTGGCATCTTCATAAGTATTCTTAATTAGAAATTCAATTTGCGAATCATCTTGATAAATCATAATATCAATCACTTTATCCCGACTTTCGGCAGCGGCTTCTAGCGCATTATCCAATAGAATTCCCAGCATTCGAACACCGTCAAAAATCGGCATTGGCAACGTCTCGATTGGTTCTTGACATTCAAAATGGCATTGAATTTTCAATTCCTTTGCTCGATGGAGCTTCGCAATTAAGAGACTTTTAATAAAACTATTTTGGATATTATAGAGCGCTTTGTAATCAAACTCATCTTGCGGCAGACTTCGATTCGAATAGTCTTCAAGTGTTTCAATTTGCTCGGTCAACTTAGCGTTTTGGCCGGTGCTACTCGCTTCCTTAAAACTCAGTAATAGGTTTTTATAATCGTGTCTAAATTTAGCAATTTGTTGTTGATTTTTTTCTAAAACTTCCGTATACGCCTTTAAATGGTCAAGTTCCTTTTTAGCGATTTGTGTTTCATATTTTTCTTTTTGTTGATTGAGGACTCGCATAAATAGGTAGATGACAAATAGCGTTTGAATGATTAAGAAAACATCAATCCCAATCACAAAATGATCATAGGCATCGTAATAATGAGCGGCGTATGTAATCAACAACATGACCAGGAATAAATACATCATTAAAAACGAAGTCGCTTCAGAACTATATCTTTCACTTAATATATGCAGATTCTTTTTTTGATAATAAAAAAGAATAATACTAATGGCTAGCATTTCAATCAGTAATTGTATAAAAATTTGAGTAAAGCCAATCACCTGATTTCTAGGTAGTATTTGCAGCATGACAGTTGAGCTGAAAACAATGACCCCATTGATGATTAATACACAAAGTAGCAATTCACTAAAAAGTAGATAATCTTTTTTCTTTTTTGTTTTTAACATCATATAACCTGCCAGAATTGGGATAATATCTGATAAGTTGCTATATAAATCGGCAAAAAATGTAATCGGCAAAAAAACAACGATTAATATTAGTCGTCTTTTTTTGTTCCTTGCTTATTAATCATTAAAAATAATACATAAAATAGTATCTCGTCTATCAGCGCCTTTAAAATAAATGCCTTTGTATCGACTAACAATAT
>NZ_BAMJ01000022.1 GCF_000615805.1 Latilactobacillus fuchuensis DSM 14340 = JCM 11249 | reverse complement strand
TTTTTATGATAAAATCAAAATAAAATTTAGACGTACGAGGAATGTAATGGTTGAGTTATCAGCGCAACAACAGTTTGAAACGAATCCAGATGGGGTGCAGGCTTATCAAGCCTATTTTGGAACGCCGACGTACGATGACCGTTTATGGTTTGTATTATTGACGGTGGGGGTCTTTCAAGTCGGCTTGAGTTGGCAAGCAGCAGCCAGTAAGTTACCCGTTTATCGCGCTGTTTTTGCGGGGATGTCAATTGAAGAAGTCGCGCAGTTCGATGAAGCCGATGTCGAACGACTGCAGCAAGATGAACGGCTGATTCGCAATCCACGTAAGATTCGAGCGGTGATTCAAAATGCGCGGGCGATTTTAGCCATCCAGGCGACCGGTATCAGTTTCTCCGAATTTCTATGGGATTTTGTCGGTGGCCAACCGCAGCTGTTATTAATGAGTGATTCTGGGGTGACTGAGCGGTCAGCGCCAATCAGTACGCAATTAGCGAAGGCATTAAAAAAACGCGGGTTCAAGTTTGTCGGACCAGTTGTGACGCACATGATGATGCTTGCCGGTGGCTTGTTACAAGTTGCGGACGACTAAGGGTTATTAGTTGTCGGTCAAGTGAGATTGCGCGATAATAACGGTATTAAGTGAAGGGTGGTCATCCAATGACAGCAAAAACATTTCAATTTGATCCAGAATTAGTCGTTAATCGTTTGGGATATGGCACGATGCAATTACCTGGCAAAGGCGTTTGGGGACCGGCTGAAAATCCGGAAGAAGCGGTGGCTGTGATGCAAGCTGTCTTAGCGAGCGATGTTAATTTTATCGACACAGCTGATTCTTACGGGCCATTTTTCGCGAATCTATATGTAAAAGAAGCCCTTAAAACCTATCGAGGACCGCATAAAATGATTGCAACTAAAGTCGGTTTTACCCGCCAAGGACCGGGGGAATGGACGGTTGTCGGTCGCCCCGAATATTTACGCCAACAAGTTGAGTTGAACTTATGGTCGTTGGGACTAGAGTCAATTGATTTATTGCAACTGCACCGGATTGATCCGGCGGTTTCGTTAGAAGCGCAAATTGGTGTTTTAGCTGATATGCAACAAGAGGGTAAGATTAAACACATCGGGTTATCACAAGTGTCAGTCTCTGAATTGAAACAAGCCCAAGCGATTACGCCGATTGTTTCGGTTCAAAATCGTTATAACCTGATCGACCGTCATGACGAAGCGGTTTTGAACTATGCTGACGAACAAGGGATTGCGTTTATTCCGTGGTTCCCGTTAGCGACTGGTAAGTTAGCAACTGATGAAAATGGCATCTTGATGCAAATCGCTAAGACCCACCAAGCCCAACCGGCTCAAATTGCGTTGGCTTGGTTATTACAGCGTTCCGACGTCATTTTGCCGATTCCAGGCACACGTAATATTGCGCATTTAAAGGCCAATATTGCCGCGCAAGAAATTGTTTTAACGCCTGCTGAATTTGATCAATTAAGTCGATTAGCAGATTAAAAGCCAAAAGAATTTGAACCTTAAAGGGGGGCGAATTCTTTTTTATTTTTAACTGATGTTAGAAAACCTAACATCAAATGTTGACCGGATTAAAAGTGACTGTTATGATAAAACGCAAGTGAGGTGAAATCAATGGCTGAAAAACAACTGAGACGTAATTTAGCGGTGTTGCCAATCGGGACCGTGATGAAATTAACGGGTCAAACGGCGCGCCAAATTCGGTATTACGAAGCACAACAACTCGTTTTACCAGAACGAACTGCTGGACACCAACGACTTTTTTCATTAAACGATGTCGATCGTTTGTTAGAACTTAAAGATTATTTAGCGGAAGGGGCGACTATCGCCCAAATTCGCCAAATCTACCAGAAGCAGGCGCAAAAACGGCAGCAACCTGAATTGTCAGACACGCAAACCCGTCAGCTACTGGCCCAAGAATTATTGTCGGTCAGTGGTTTAGTTGGACAACGGTCAGCAATTTCACAATCATCTAAATTATATTAAGGGGCGATCGGATTAATGGCACGTAAAGTATTGGCAGCAGCCACTATCAAGCAATTAGTAGAAACAGAAAACGTTAAATTTTTGAGATTAATGTTCACGGATATCAACGGCATTATTAAGAATGTGGAAGTTCCGATTAGTCAATTAGATAAAGTGTTGAGCAACAAAATGATGTTTGATGGTTCTTCAATCGACGGTTTTGTGCGAATCGAAGAAAGTGATATGTATTTACGGCCAGATTTAAGCACTTGGTTAATTTTCCCATGGGAAGCTGAACACGGCAAAGTTGCCCGATTAATCTGTTCAGTTTACACCGCAGCTGGTGAACCATTCCTAGGCGATCCCCGCAACAATTTAAAAAAATTAGTCCGCGATATGCAAGCAAAGGGTTTTAAAGATTTCAACATTGGACCTGAACCTGAATTTTTCTTATTCAAATTAGATGAATTTGGCAAACCAACGTTAAAATTAAACGATCAAGGGGGCTATTTCGATTTTGCCCCAGTTGATTTAGGCGAAAACTGTCGCCGTGATATTGTTTTGGAACTTGAAAAAATGGGCTTTGAAGTTGAAGCCAGCCATCATGAAGTCGCACCTGGTCAACATGAAATTGATTTCAAATATGCGGATGCCGTCGATGCGGCCGATAATATTCAAACCTTTAAGTTAGTCGTTAAAACGATTGCTCGTAAACACGGATTGCACGCGACGTTCATGCCAAAACCACTCCATGGTGTCAACGGTTCTGGGATGCACATCAACATGTCACTCTTTACTGAAGAGGGTCAAAATGCGTTCTTTGATGAAAATGGCAAGGAACAACTTTCTGAAACGGCTTATTATTTCTTAGCCGGTTTATTACACCACGCCCGTGCGATTACCGCCATCAACAATCCAACGGTTAATTCGTACAAACGATTAGTCCCTGGTTTTGAAGCGCCCGTTTACGTCGCTTGGTCAGGTCATAACCGTTCACCATTGATTCGAGTACCCCAATCACGCGGTTTATCAACCCGTTTGGAACTTCGGAGTGTCGATCCCAGCGCCAATCCATATCTAGCCATCAGTGCGATTTTAGCGGCCGGTTTGTCAGGCTTAGAACAAAAATTATCACCTGATGCTGGCGTTGACCGCAACATCTACAGCATGGATGAAACGGAACGGAAACAAAGTCACATCACCGATTTACCTTCGACCTTGCACAATGCGTTGAAAGAATTAGCTGATGATCAAATCATTAAAGATTCAATGGGGCCTTATCTCTATCAAAGTTTCATGGATTCTAAATCACTCGAATGGGCGGCTTATCGTCAACAAGTGTCTGAATGGGAACGTGAACAATACCTAGAGCTTTATTAGTCGCAATTTGTGAGTGTTTTTTGTACAATGAACTTTTAAGTAAAGGAAGTTTATTCAATGAAAACATTAGTGATTGTTAGTCACCCAGAAATTGAAAATTCAATGGTTCAAAACTTTTTAAAAGCAAGTTGTGCCGGACTGGAAGAGGTCACTTGGCATGTTTTGCCATCAATCTTAGATGTAGCTTTCGAACAAGCCCAACTAAAGACTCATGACCGGATTATTCTCCAATTCCCGCTTTATTGGTACGCTGCACCGGCCAGTTTAAAAAATTGGTTGGATACCGTCTTAACCGGCGACTTTGCGTTTAACGGGAGCCAACCGTTAGCAGGTAAAGAATTTGGGCTGGTTGTGTCAACGGGCATTGCCGCAAAACATTTTCAAGCTGGTGGTAGCGAACAAGCGACCATGTCAGAAATTTTAAGGCCCTATGAACTGGTTGCGCGGAAACTAGGGATGACGTATTTAACGCCATTCGTGATTCACCAACTGGGTTATTGGTCTGAAACGGCGAAACAGTTATTGGTCGTTGATTACCAACGCTATCTTAGCCAGCAAAACTTTACGTTAACGGATAAAGTCGCTTGGTTCCAAGCACAATTAGCCCAGCGGCAAGCGGTGGCTGAAGATGAAGCGCAACAGCAGCAGTTGGTCTTAATTGGGGAACAATTAGCGGAACAAAGCGAGTTGTTAACCGATTTGAACTGGCAAGTCCAAATGATTCGGCAAGAAGAAGGTGAAGGCTAATGACTGAAGAAAATTGGTTACAACAACAGATTCAGCAATTACAAAGCCAAGCCACCACTTATGAAGATCAAGCTTTTTATCAGGCACTCGGTCAAGTCAGTCACGAACTAGCGCAACGAATTGAACAACGCAAGGTGAATTGGATGGCCGCATCTGGAACGCGACAAAATGGTAACTGAAATGTTGCTAAGCACAGGAGTCAGTGGGATTGGCACGTTATCAATTGTCTATCAAGTCGGAAAATCCGATTATCCTGAATTTAGGGATAATCGGATTTTTTGATTGCTTAAAAAAGAACTTGCTTTCATTCTGGAAAGCGCTTATATTCAAGCTAGATTAACGATTAGTGGAGGCGATTGAAATGGCAGTACACGACTATTTTAAGTTCATGACCAATGCAACCAGTTTAACGGGAGACGACACGGCTAATTATCTATTAACGAGTCAGATTCCGATTGATGAAACGATTCTAAAACAGGCTTTGGGTGATCAGGCTAGTTATTTGCGCACTTATGGGGATGCGGGTTATCAGTTTAAGTCAGCTGCTAGCTTGCCTGCTTTGAAACAATTAATCATGGCCAGCACTAATTTGTCACAAGACCAACTTGAATTAATTAGCTTATCAGGATTGAATGGGTTAAGACCTTAAGTGACGCAAAAAAAGAAGCCTAATCATTGCGATTAGACTTCTTTTTACTATTTAAATTAATAGCGTTTAATTAATGCAACAAAAGCATCCACGATTGCTTGGAAGAAACCGATTGTGTCTGGGTTATTCACATCACCGTTGTCATCTAATAAATTCATGACATTGCCGATATAAGCTTCTGGTTGTTGAACCGTTGGCATGTTTAAGAAAACAAGTGATTGACGTAAGTGATGGTTGGCGCCAAATCCACTGATAGCACCAGGTGAGACGCTGACAATTTCAGCGGGTTTGTTATCCCAAACACTGGCACCATAAGGGCGTGAACCAACGTCTAAAGCGTTTTTCAAAACGGCAGGGACTGAACGGTTATATTCTGGTGTCACGAATAAAACGGCGTCCATTGTTTGCATCTTTTCTCTAAACGTGGTGTAAGCGGCCGGCACTTGGTCAAGATCATCGTAATCTTGATTATATAAAGGGAGATCGCCAATTTCGATCACTTCTAAATTGAAATCAGCGGGGAATAGCTTGCTTAAATTCTTAGCAACAGCTTTACTAAATGAATCTTTGCGTAAACTTCCGACTAAAACAGCGATATTTTTTGACATATAAAAACCTCCAGTAATTTAACTTATTTTTTGTAAGTAACTTTAGTATAGCACGCAACTTTTTAGATGCAACTAATGATACTTATACTTTCAGCATATAAAGGTGAAGGGACTTATGCAAATAAAACGACTTTTAAGCGAACAGATTTGAATTATGAGTGAGACTACCAGTATAATAAAGCTAATCGATCAATTAATTATTGGAGCTGACAACATGGAAATCAAATGGCAAGTGCAAGCCGGGCAACAGCGGAGTTTTAAACAGTTTTTATTGGGCCAGGGTATCAGTCAGCGATTATACACTAAAATTAAAGCGTTACAGTTACCGCTTTATTTGAATCAAAAAAAAGTGACGCCTGACAGTGTCGTTCAAGTTGGGGATTGGGTTAGTTTACAGCTACCTGCAGAACCGGCAGACGAGTCCGTCATCATCAGTCATGGCCCGCTGAGCGTAATCTATGAAGATGAGTACTGGTTAGTGGTCGACAAACCAGCCGGACTCTCGACGATTCCAGGGCCGACTAACCAGACTGATACGTTGTTGAATCGGATTAAAGGTTATTGGCAACAACAAGGTGCCCAAAATTTGGTGCCGCATATTATCACCCGGTTAGATTACGACACAAGTGGGGTGGTCTTAGTTGGGAAACACCAAGTTGCCCAGAGTTTATTGCAACCGCAAATTGAAAAGCATCAATTACAGAAACTTTATTTAGCGGTGGTCGCGGGCAACGGATTAGCCGCACAAGGTGAAATCAACGCACCGATTGGTCGGGTAGCTACGGAAATTCGGCGCCAAGTTTTGGCAACTGGTCAATCGGCGCGGACGAGTTATTGGTTGTTAGGAGAAAGTAACGATCGTGCCGCGGTCAAAGTTCAAATTCACACGGGCCGGACGCACCAAATTCGGGTCCATTTCAGCGATTTAGGGCATCCGCTGTTAGGTGATCAATTATATGGCGGACCGCTTGATTTAGGGATTGAGCGTCAAGCATTACACGCATATCAATTATGTTTCTTAGATCCTTTTACACAACAAACCAAGTGTTTTAACGCACCAATCCCAGAAGAGATTCAAACCGTATTGCCGGCTACGGTACAACTAGCAGATTTAGTAAATTAGTAGCAGCAAGGGGCGATTGGATGAAACATTGGAAAATAATAGTAGTGGGTTTAATTTGTCTGCTGATTGGTGGGATGATTGGGAATGTCTGGCCCGTCAATCAGTTAACCGCATCGTCGAATCAGGCAACGAATCAGTCACGGCGACCACTGATTTTTGTGCCCGGTTCCGGTGGAACGCAAGAAAGTTATAATCGGATGTTGCAGACGTTAAATCGGACTAAGCAACACAGTATTCTAAAAATAACGGTCGCCGATAACGGTGATTTGAAGGTGACTGGAAAACTGAAATCAGGTGATAAAAAGCCGCTGATGGTTGTGGCATTTGTCAATAATGCTGACGGTGATCAGAATGTGGCACTTCAAACGGCGTTATTTAAAACCACGCTTCGTCAACTTGAGAAACGGTATCATTTTAAGCAATTTGATGGTGTCGGTTATTCTAATGGTGGGTTGGTGTTAACGCAGTTTGCGGAACAGGATAGTCACCGGACAGCCCTTAAGCGGTTAATGACGATTGGCACGCCGTACAATGATTTAAACCCGAAGGCGAGTCAAAAAAGTGCGATGTTAAAAAGTTTATTGGCCGATCGAAAGAAATTATCGAAGCAGTTGACTGTTTTTTCGTTAGGCAATATTGTTGAGGGTGATAGCGATGGGATTGTACCGATTAGTAGTGTTTTAGCGGGGCGTCAAATATTTACGAATCAAGTTGCCCATTTTACCACGTTAATGACCAATGATCCACAAGCGGCCCATACAGAACTCATCGATAATCAGACGATTATCTGGTTTGTGAAACGGGTGATGATTAATCGAGAAACACCAATTTAAGGTAATGCAAAGGGGATTAGTGAGATGAAAGCATTCCAATTATTTAAACACCAGAACACCCATTTTTGGCATCATTGGTGGCAATACGGCAAGGTCGTTTTGACGATTGAATTATTGATCGGTTTAATCTGTGTGCCAGTGCTTAATCTGTTAGCGAATACGATTTTAAATTTAGGTCGGGTTAAATACGTCTCTTACACTAATCTGGGTCAGTTATTAAAACAACAACCGTGGGTGATCTTAGCTTTATTAGTCATTTTAGGGCTTATCTTAGCGTTGGTTTTCACCCAATTTACGTTGCTATTATTGGGCTTTTATCATGTTCGTCATCGACAGACGGTTACGTTTGGGACCGAAATGAAGATGGCGGTCAGCCAAATTAGACAATTGCCAATTAGCGCAATCGGTTTTTTTAGCTTATATTTTTTAATCATTTTACCGTTTAGTCAAATTGGCTTTACCAGTCAATTATTAAGTAAGGTCAAAATTCCCCGCTTCATTTTGGATTGGTTAATTAGTGAACATCCAATGTTGGCCGGATTAGTGGCCATCTTGTATCTACTCATTTTATATTTGGGTTTACGGTGGTTATTTGTCCTACCGTTAATGATTCTGGAACAACAACCGATTCGCCAAGCCATGCGCTTGAGCTGGGCGAAAACGGCGCACCGCAGTTGGGGCTATGCGCGCTACATTATGACGGTTGGTTTAGCGGTATTGGTCGTCGTTGGGCTATCGTTCGGTGGTTTGTTAGCGATTCAATCGGGACTGGATCATTATTGGCACGCAGGTGCGCTTAGTGGGGCCATCATTAACTTGAGTTTAACCCAAGTGATTAGTGTCTTAGCCAGTATTTACGGGACGAGCATGATTGCATTGTTAATGTTATCGGAAGTTGAACAACAATCTCCTAATTTTGCCATTGCTAATCGTGGGCATTATCGCTTAAAACAAGGTCTTTGGGTCGGATTTTTCGTCATCACGGGTTTCTTGTTTGTTGGATATAGTGTTCTTTATTTTCAAGGTTTCTTGGCGCAACAACCGATGACCATTTCCCACCGTGGGGTTGATAATGGCAATGGGGTTCAAAATTCGATTTCGGCATTACAACGGACTGCTCGTGAGAAGCCGGACTACGTTGAAATGGATGTTCAAGAAACCAAAGATCACCAATTTGTTGTGTTGCATGATGAAAATTTGAAACATCTAGCAGGAATCGATCAGTCACCCAGCGACTTAACGCTAGCGCAACTTCAAAAAATAACGGTGCACGAAAATGGCTATTCAGCTAAAATCGTTAGTTTTGATGATTACTACCGAGCGGCGCGACAAGCTCATCAGAAATTATTAATTGAATTTAAAAAAACGCCAGCAATGACTAAGGGATTTGTTAAGCGATTTGCAACACAATACGGGTCGACCATTCGTAAAAATGGGGATTTGGTGCATTCGCTGGACTATACGTTAATTCAACAGAGTCGACGGGACATGCCGAAAGTCGGGGCGAGTTACATTTTGTCGTTTAATCTGGTTGGCGTGCCGAAAACGACAGCCAATTATTTCACGATGGAATACACAACCTTGAACGATACGTTTATCGATAACGTTCATGCGCAACATAAAAAAGTGTTGGCTTGGACGGTCAACGATGCGGATGACATGGATCAGTTGATGTTGAAAAATGTTGACGGGATTATTACCGACCAATTGGGGACGTTGAATACTGAAATTAAAGCGAATTTTAAACCAAATACTTACACGATGCGGTTGTTAAATTACATGATTGATATGCCGGCTAGTCAAATCTAAAAAAATAGCGTACTAAAAAACGCTAATCTGATGACGGATTAGCCGTTTTTGATTTATTATTTAGGCGGTTAAATCGTTGAGGAGACTATGGCTAATCAGTCCACCAACGATTAGAATTAAGACTTCTGTTAGCGGAACACTGAACCAGACCCCGGTTAAACCGAATAGACTAGCGAGAATCAAGACACTACTAATTAAGACGATATACCCTCGCATAATGGCGACAAAGAACGATAGTCGTGGTTGTGCGATGGCGGTCATGAAGAGGTTATTGACGATATTGAGACTGGAGAAAAAGAAACTGATAAAGATTAGTGGAATCCCGGCTGAAGCGTATTTAACCAATAATTGATTTTGTTCGTGGTTAAAGAGGGCAATAATCGGTTGTTTGAAGAGGATTAAAACTAGGTATAAGCAAACTGCAATGCCAAAGGCTGAAGCGAGACCGATTCGCAGACTCGTCCGGACGTTAGCAAAATGCCGTTTACCAAACTCACGACTGACAATCGGTTGAACACCAACTGCAACGCCGTTAAATAAGGATAACCCGACAATCAAGATGTTCGCGATAATCCCATAAGCCGCGACCGCATAATTGCCAGCTAAATGTAAAATCACGAGGTTAAACACAAAGATGCTGACCCCAGTACTCATTTCAGTTAGAAATGACGGGAAGCCCAAATGAATGGCGGTGAAGGTTGGTTTTAGATTTAAGTCTAATTTTTTTAAGGTTAATAAGCGTTCAGGATGGTGGCGATGGCGCGTTAGAATCAGCAGACTAACCAACGGTGAACAGATTGTCGCTAAAGCCGCACCTAGCATACCCATGTGCAATGGAAACATCAAAATGTAATCAAAGACAATCACGAATAGGCTTTGGGAAAGCGTCGCAATCATCGTGAGATGTGGATTACTGTCATTTCGAATAAAACTTAAAACCAGATTATTGATAATGAATAAGGGGCTACCAATTAGAATAATCCGCAAATAAGTTAGTGCAGGGGCCATCGTTTCATGATTGGCGCCCAGCAAATGTAACAGTGGTCGGATAAAGATTAAGCCACTAATCATAATAATTAGGCCTAATAGAATAGCGAAGGTTAAGACTTCGGTAAAAATTTGTTGACTCTTTTCAGGATGGCGAACTTTGTTAATGGAGAAAATCGTCGCGCCCCCGATGCCGAGCATTAAACCAAGGCCGTTGAATAAATTGAAGATTGGTAAATCAATGTTCAATGCGGCTAAACCAATGGGACCAACCGCAAAAGCGATGAAATAGGTATCGGCTAGGATATAGATTGATAGGCCGAGTGAGCTAAAGACATCTCGAACAATGTAACCCGTTAATTCTTTTTTGATACTGGGTGAACTTGACATTAAAACACTCCTATTCAATTGGTAGTGGGGTTGCCTGTAAACGTGCGATGAGGTGCTGGATTGGCGTCGGCAGTTCTTTACGGGCAACAAGGTAGAACTGACGTTGATACTGTTTGGAAAGCGGTTGATAAGCAATTTCTGGATAATCAAGGAGTGCAGCACTAGAAATGAGTGATTGACCAACACCTTGTCGTAATAATTGTACGATTATTGCGTTGCTTTTAATAGTCATCGTTTGCGTTAATGTTAAATTATTTTCTTTCAAGTAGTTCATCGTGTAATGATAAACCCCGGAACCTTCCTCACGCAATAACCAAGGTTGGTTAGGTTGTCCCGCTAAAACGAGTTGGTCGGATTGCAGTGTAGTCCGAATTAAATTCTTTTCAGTTAATGGTTTTTCGATAAAACCAAAATCTAATTTATGTTGGGTCAGTTGTTCGACAATTTGGGAGGAATTAAAAGTACTAATTTCGAGTGCGAGGCCGCTTAAATCGGTTTGATGACGTTGCAATAGTGCGGGTAGCAGGTACATACCGGTGGTGTGTGAAGCCGCAATACGACAAGGAATCGGTTGATGGGTTAGTGGTGCTTGCAAGGCTTGTAAATCTTGTTGCCACAGATCCAATAGGTGTTGTGCTTGTTGGTAGAATAAATCAGCGCTTGGTGTTGGACTAATTTGTTGGCGCCCGTTGCGTTCAAAAAGGGTGACCCCTAAAGTTGCCTCAAGTTGTTTGATTTGAACCGAAACAGTTGGTTGGGATAAAAATAAGAGTTGGGCGGCGGTGGTGAAGTTTTTGGTTTCATAAACGGTTTTGAAAATTTGGAGTGCTTTGAACATTTAATCACTTCCATTAATTATTTTAATAACAACTATTATAAAGATTTATTTTATTAATTGAAAGCTTTTCGGTATAGTTAAGTTATTGATTAACAGAGGAGTTTGATGAGATGAAAAAAGTGTTGCAGAATTTACCAGGTTTTGGGTTGTCATTGGCGATTGCAATTATCAGTTATTTAATCGCTAAATGGTGGTTACCGATGTTGGGCGGCGCGACAGTTGCGTTATTTATCGGGATTATTTTAGGTAATACTTGCCTCAAACAACCGGTCTTAGCAGCTGGTACTCAATTTTCCGAAAAGAAATTATTGGAATATTCCGTGTTCTTATTGGGCGCGACGATCACGTTTCAGAGTATTCAACAAATCGGTTGGAACGGGGTGTTATTCACCGCAATCCAAATGAGCTGCACGATCGGTTTTGCGATTTGGTTTGGTAAAAGGCTGCAATTCAGCGAAGGAACCTATCTATTGATGGCCGGAGGTAACGCAGTTTGTGGTTCGTCAGCGATTGGTGCAATTGCCCCAGTCGTTGAAGCCGACAATGAGGAAACTGGAATTGCGATCACGATGGTCAATTTGATGGGGACCGTTCTGATGTTAATTTTGCCAGTCATCGGAACACTTTTATGGCACGGTAATGATCAATTGCGCGGGATTTTAATCGGTGGCACCGTTCAATCCGTTGGCCAAGTTGTCGCCAGTGCCACGATGGTCAACCAATCAACCGTTGTGACGGCAACTCTATTTAAGATTCTACGGATTATTTGTTTAGTTTTTGTTGTCAGTACGTTTGGTTATTTACATCAGAAACAACAAACGAAAGCTAGCGATGTTAAATTGAGCCAACAATTATTAGCGAAGAAAAGTAGTTTAGTGCCTTGGTACGTCTTAGGATTCCTTGCATTTTGTATTTTAAATAGCTTGCGGTTCTTACCCAATGGCTTTGGTGATTTTTGCCACTTCTTGAGTACTTGGTGTGAAACAACCGCTTTGGCAGCGATTGGCTTGCGTTTAAACTTGAAGAAATTATTCAGCCAAGGTAAACAATTGATGGCTTACGCTGGCGGAATTGTTGGTGTCCAAGTTGTCTTAGCGATTATCTTAATTACCGTTTTATTCTAAATTGAAAAAAAGCAACGGCACCGCCTATTTTAATGAGGCGATGTCGCTGCTTTTTTAGTTATTCGTGATTGATTAGGCTTGATAAGTGCCAACTTGTGGCACACTCTTCAATGTCTTGGGCGTGTGATGTGAATTTGCAAAAAAGTCAGTTAAATCCTGACCCGCTTTTAAACCTTTATAGTGTTTGCCACCGGCCCAAGGACCGATTGCGGATAAGTCATAGACGATTCCGTCAACCGCGACGTAGGCCGGTTGACCATCCTGCCCGTTAAATTGGGCAAGCGTTTTTTGATTAAAAATAGTGTCGTTCATCCTAAAAACCTCCTGTTGGAAACTGTTGCTATTAATATAGCGCTTTTATAATTAATTAACAACAATTAAGTTGTGTGCGGAGTAATTGTTTTTTTATGTTTTTATATCCGCTATCTACGGTACTAAAAAAGATTTGCCAGTTGTTGCCAACTTAAAAATCCGCTATACTACAAGTCGAAAGAAGGTTGTTTAATGTCAGAACAAGATCGTTTTTATCAACCCCAAAACGTTAAAGACGCCATGCGTTTCGTTCAAAAATTATTTAATCAATATAATCAAGCAAATTTAACGGATGAATTGATTGCTTATCACCAAAAACTAACCCTTTATTTAACCGATGACGTGTTAGCCGAAGTGCAAAAAAGCGACAATCCAGAACAACTCAAAAAATTACAGGTGATGATTACTGTCATGCAGGACTGGCTAAAGATTCGTTTGAGCGGCAAACCATATGCGGGTAAAATGCAACATTTTGAATACATTGCCGATCAAGAACATACGAGTTTTAAACATCGGACGATCAAGGGCGGCAAGCGCCCCGGTAATCTTCGGACATCCCACCATTAAAATTTCTCTTGTTATTTTATCAAAAAGTGCTAAACTATTTCTGTAAGCACTTGGGCCTGTAGCTCAGTTGGGAGAGCGCCTGCTCCGCAAGTAGGAGGTCGTCAGTTCGAATCTGATCAGGTCCATCACCGTTTTCGAAAAGCCAGCAAATTAATTTGCTGACTTTTTTATTTGCAGTTCAATTGTAAATTCGGCATACTAACGATAACGTATTTTAGAGGATAAGGGTGGCAAAATAATTGTTTAAACGAAAAAGCGATTGGTTTTTAATATTAGCGCTCGTGATGATGGCTGTTTTATTTTACAGTTCATCGATGACGTATCATGAACAAACGTCGGTACCGCTGCTAGAACGATCATTACACGCGCAACCGTTAAAAAGTTGGTTGAGTCAATTCTCATTTCAGTATGCGGGTAGTGAACAAAGTATCAAAGTCAGTGGTTATTTTAAATTTGTCGAATTTTTTGTCCGTAAAGGGGCCCATTTTGGGACTTATTTCCTATTAGGTTTGTTTAGCTATCTGGGATTGCGACCACGGCTGACGGGTGCCGGTTTAGCGGTGATTTTCAGTTGGTTAGCCACGACCGGTTATGCGGCCACTGACGAATTCCACCAAATGTTAACCGGTGATCGGACGCCACTATTTCAAGACGTCATGTTAGACAGTGTCGGCGCACTGACCGGTATTGTGTTATTTCTAATCATCGAACGGTTATGGCGCTTGAAAAAAAGACGATAACCTTAGTGTGATTGCTTTTAGCGTGTGAATTTGCTATCATAGTATTCGTCTAAAAGAGTCAAGTAATTCAATCTATAAACGAAAAGGGGAGTTAGATATGTCAGGACATTCAAAATGGCATAATATTCAAGGCCGCAAAAATGCACAAGATGCAAAACGGGGCAAAATTTTCCAAAAATTATCTCGTGAGCTTTTCATGGCCGCGAGAAGTGGTGGTCCTGACCCAAGTTCTAACGCTTCGTTACGTTTAATTATGGATAAGGCCCGCGCAGCAAACATGCCTAAGGATAATATTAAACGGGCATTGGATAAAGCTGAAGGTAGCGATGGCGCTCATTACGATGAAATTACTTATGAAGGTTACGCACCAGGTGGCGTGGCTGTCTTAGTTCACGCGTTAACTGATAATAAAAATCGGACCAGTTCTGAAGTTCGCATTGCCTTTACCCGCAATGGTGGGACGATGGGCGCTTCTGGTTCAGTCGCTTACATGTTTGACCGTCTTGGTTACATTGCTATTGCCCGCGAAGGCTTAGACGTTGATGAAGATCAAATGTTTGATGATATTCTTGAAGCCGGTGCTGATGATTTACAAACATCAGAAGATGTTTTTGAAATCTACACAGACGCTAAAGAATTAGCCAAAGTGCGTGATATCTTAGAAAAGAAATATACATTAGCAAATGCTGAATTAACGATGATTCCACAAAATACGACACCCGTTGCCGAAGATAAAGTGGAACAATTCGAACATATGATTGATGCGTTAGAAGATAATGATGATGTTCAAGATGTTTATACGGCTGGTGAACTACCAGACGCTGAATAGCGTATTAATGAAAGATTAACGGTTAAATTCGTTAATCTTTTTTTGTTGCCGAAAATTTTGAAGCGATTGCGTAAGTGAAGGTAGGAGGGAGGCGTCAGGATGGCAATTCAAGATGAATTACAGACGTTGTTAGTTGATTGTTGTCAGCACCGAACGCAAGATTTATATTTTCGACCAATCGCAACTGGCTGGCAATTAGCAGAACGTCGCGCAACGGGGCTGGTGCAACGAGAACCAGTCAATCAAGCGGTCGGTGAAAAGTTGATTAATCGGTTGAAATATCTGGCGGAGATGGATATTAGTGAGAATCGACGGCCCCAAACTGGTCGTTCCGAAATCACGATTGATCAGGAGGTGGTCTATTTAAGATTAGCGACGATTGGCGATTTTTTGAACCGGGAAAGTTTAGTGATTCGGTTTATTTATCCGTTATTAACGGCCTATCGGTGTGCGCAAGTTAGCCAGTTGGCGCAATTGGAAGCAGTCGTGCAACAATCGGGACTGGTGCTCTTTGCGGGCCCGACCGGTTCGGGGAAGACCACTAGTTTGTATTATTTAGCGAGTCAGGTGATGCAAGAGCGGATGGTCGTGACGATTGAAGATCCGATTGAGATTAAACAACCTGAATTTCTACAGTTACAAGTGAATCAGGAGGCGGGATTGAGTTATGCGGCGCTGTTAAAAATCAGTTTACGGCTGCGACCAGACACGTTAATCATTGGCGAGATTCGCGATTTAGCGACGGCCCAACACGCGGTGACGGCAGCGTTAAGCGGGCATTTAGTATTAAGCACGATTCATGCGCGGAATGCCCAAGGGGTCGTCCAACGATTAATCAACTTAGGCATTGAACCAGCCCAATTAACGGCGTGTTTAACGTGTGTTGCTTATCAATCGTTAGTGTTGAATTCACAAGCGCAACTGGCGGCACACTATGATATTTTAATGGCCGCTGATTTGGAGGTAGACGATGACCTTTAATCAGCACCGTCAATTAGCTAATTTTCAGGCCGAGTTATTAACGATGTTGGGTCAGTTATTACAAAATGGTTTTTCGTTAAAACAAGCCTTTCAATTTTTACCGGCGGTCTTCCCGAAACAGACAACCCGCTTAATGCAAATTAATCAGCAATTAGCGGCTGGTAGCGGGTTAGCACAAAGTTTAAAAGCAGTCGGATTTGACGCTGATGTGATTGCTCAAATTGAATTAACCGAATTACAAGGACACATGGGGCTTTGTTTAAGTCATCTCGGCCAGCTACAGAAAATTCGGCAAAAGCGCCGGCAAGAATTATTGGGGTTATTAGCCTATCCGCTTTTTTTGTTGGTCTTTTTATTGACCCTGATTGGCCTATTAAGGGGATACCTGTTGCCGGAAATTAAAGCATTAGGACAACAGTCAACCGGTATTTTGCCGTTAACCTATTTATTAATCGTCTGTCTAATCCTAGTCGGGATTGGTTTGTTAGTAGGGGTGGTTCTCCACGGCTATCAACGACGGTTACCCGTTTTAGCGCAACTTGAATGGCGCTTTAAATTGCCATTTATCGGGCCAGTCATCCAACAATATTATCAATACTATCTGGTTTTCGATTTAGGCACCTGTTTACAAAATGGTTTAACGTTAACTGAAATGGGCCAACTGATGCAAAAGTTAGCAACTAAGTCGTGGTTGGCGGCGGTCGTCCAACAGTTAGAGGCTGACCTCGCAACGGGCAATTCGCTCGTTGCGCATTTAACCGCCTCTAGTTTTTACCCATTAGAATTACGTTTAATACTAGTCAAGGGAAACCCACCGGCACAATTGGCTAAAGAAGTTGAAATGTTGGCGGATCTTAAATATGCCGTGTTACAAAATCATTTAAAACGCCAATTAAGTTGGTTACAGCCGATGCTATTTATTCTGATTGGCTTGATTATTATTTGCACCTATCTCAGTATTTTATTGCCGCTATATCAAACAATGGAGGGGATTGCATGATGCGTCGAAAAAAGGCTTTTACTCTGATCGAAATGGTGATCGTGTTAGCGATCATCGCGTTATTAATTTTGCTGATTGCGCCAAATTTAATGCAACAAAAAAATATGGCTGAGAAAAAAACCGACCAGGCGATGGTCACCACAATTCAAACCCAAGTCGAATTAGCGAAAGAAGACGGAAAAGGGAATCCGACGATGGCTGATTTACAGCGTCGGGATTTTCTATCGCCAGCACAAGTTAAACACGCTAAAGAACGGGGGATTGAGATTAATGACGGGGTGGTTAAGAAAAAATAAGGCGTTCACCTTAATTGAGAGCTGTGTTGTCTTAGCGTTGATTGTCGGATTAACCTGGTCCCCAATGCAACGTTATCAACGGTTTCAAGCCCAACAAGCTGAACGGTTGTTTTTTCAAGAGTTCGAAACGACTTGGCAATCAATGCGCCAATATGTTGCGACCGAACCGGATAGTGTGGTGATTACAATGTATCCACAAGGGCGGCGGATTGAATTTAGCGTCACTCGTCAGCAACAGTATAATTGTCAAATTGAAATTCCGAAGACTTTAAAATTAACCGTTGAGCAATGGCAAGGATTGATTTTAAAACAAGATTATGGGGTCAATCCGCGGACGTTGACGTTTAAATCGACGATTAATCAACGACGCTATGATTATAAAATTCAAATGATGTGGGGGATGCTACACGTTTAAACAGCAGAAAGCCTTTATTTTAGTCGAACACGTCGTGGCTTTAACGCTTTTATTGATTAATAGTTTGGTATTGACGGCTTGTTTACAACAATATCAACAAACGTTACAACAACGGCGCAATCAAGCGGACATCCACGCGGTGCTTAAAATGGCGACGACTCAGCTGGCCGCGCAGGATCAATTGACGACTGAATGGCAATATCGTTCACAACCATATCGGTGTCGCAAAGGCACCGATTGGATTCGGATTCAACAAGTAAAGACGGGTGAGACAATTGAAATTCATTGGACAGGTGACTAGACCGGCGTTTACCTTAATTGAAATGGTGATTTCGTTGGTGGTATTAATCCTATGCACCCAATTATTATTAGTGAGCGTTCGCTTATTGGGTCAGATGACAACGTTAGCGAATGCAAATCAGCAGAATATTAGTTGGCAAATTGGGATGGTGCAACTCGATCGATTTTTGGAAGAGGCGTATTTTATGAAGCATAAAACGGATGAAGGTCAAAATAAAATCATTTTTAAAAAGCAGGAACCAGATAATATTTATCATTTGAAACAGGTTAAACAGGAACTCGTCGTTGTCAGTCAGGATGAGGGGTATATGCCGTTGATTGCTAACTTAAGACGCATTCAATTTAGCTATCACGAACCGGTGTTAAGTCTGCAAGGCACTTTTAAAGATGGGACGGTTTATCAACATCGATGCTACATGGAACAATCCCATGCGCAATAAACGTTCCGGGATGGCCCTATTGAATGCGGTGCTGTTGTTGAGTGTGACGGCGGGGCTGTTATTGATTGTCACGCGTAGTTATCAACAACAAGCGCTGACCTATACGCGGTTAACGCGCTATTATCAAGCGCAGAGTTTGGCCAATTTAACCCAATCAGCAGCAAAAAAACGGCACATTAAAGGCTTAAAAACGACGCTTGGGACCACTAAAATTAATTGGAAAACGCGTCAAATCACCGTGCAATTAGACAGTGGTTACCAAAAACAGTTTCGATTGAGGGGTGGAACAGAGTCGAAATAAAAATACTATTTGATAAAGCGCTTACTATCGACTATACTACTTAATATAACCATCTGTATTACTTGCTTTGCCGTTGGATTACCGCTAAAATATAACAGGAATCTAATGAATAGAGGTGGCTATTTTGCCTAAGAGTGCTGTAGAAAGTTTGTTTGATCAATTGGATCAGACAACAACATTAATTGAACAGAATTTGGAAACAACTTATTTGGATGCACTGACTGAATCCATCGCCAACATTGCCGATGGCGGTCGGGTCAAAGTGGTTGACGGCTTACCTGATCAACAGACGGTCAGTCAGTTGAACGCATTGTACGCCGAAATCAACCTTAAGCAATATGATGCGGAATTGATTCGTCAAGCAATCCAATTGGTCACACTAAAAGGGTTACGCCAAGTCAAGGTTGAACCCAACAAGCAGATGACACCTGATGCGATTGGCTATCTAGTCGCTTATCTAGCTGAAGTTTTCAGTGGCGGGACCGCCTTTAAGACAATCTTGGATCCGGTTGCCGGAACGGGGAATTTATTAACGACGGTCATGAATCATTTGCAAAGTATCACCAAGCAAGCGATGCGTGGGTTTGCCGTTGATAACGACGACAGTTTGTTGGAGATTGCTGGGATTAGCAGTGAATTACAACAGTTGGATACGACGTTATTTCATCAAGACGCGATTGAACCTTTGATGATTGAACCCGTTGGACTAGCAGTCGCTGATTTACCAATTGGCTTTTATCCAATCGATGAGCGCGCTCAGGACTTTGAAACCCGTGCGCAAACCGGTCATTCATATGCGCATCATTTGTTGATCGAACAGACGATGCATTATGTCCAAGACGGTGGTTTTGGCTTCTTCTTAGTGCCAAACGTGATTTTAGAAACCGATGAGGCCAAGCAATTGGTGAAATGGGTGACGAAACACGTTTATCTGCAAGGGTTATTGAGTCTACCAGCTAACTTGTTTAAAACTAAAGAAGGTCAAAAGGCCATCTTAATTTTACAAAAAAAGGGTGCTGGCGCCCAACAAGCGAAACAGATTCTTTTAGGTGAGTTTCCAAATTCAAATGATCAAAAGGCTTTTGCCGATTATCTACAGAAAATTCGGACATGGCATCAAGAAAATTTAGTATAACTCATATAGAAAAGGTGATTAGATGTCAAAAGTATTAGCAATTAACGCAGGTAGCTCAACACTAAAATGGCAATTATTTATTATGCCAGAAGAAACAGTCGTCGCTAAAGGGATGGTTGATCGTTTAGGGTTAACCGATTCTGTTTTTACAGTTAAATACGGGGATGGTCAAAAATTCTCAATGACTCAAGATATCGAAACCCAAGATTTGGCTGTTGAATTATTGTTACAAAAGTTAATTGAATTCAAAATCATCGCAGACTATGCTGAAATTAGTGGGATTGGTCATCGAGTGGTTGCTGGTGGCGAAGATTTCAAAACGTCAGCAGTCATCAACGAAGACTCACTCAAACGGATTGAAGAATTATCTGAATATGCGCCATTACACAATCCTTCAGAAGCCCGCGTGATTCGCGCCTTCCGGAAGATATTGCCGAATGTACCGCAAGTCGCTGTTTTCGATACCTCGTTCCATACAACGATGCCAGAAGAAAATTACCTATACAGCTTGCCACTAGAATACTATCGCAAGTATGGTGCCCGTAAGTACGGTGCACATGGGACAAGTCATCGTTACGTGTCACAACGCGCAGCTGAAATGGTCGGCAAACCATTGAAAGACTTGAAGATGATTACGATGCATTTAGGTAGTGGCGTTTCAATGACTGCTATCAAAGATGGTAAATCGTTAGATACGTCGATGGGCTTCACACCACTGGCTGGGTTGACGATGAGTACCCGTTCAGGTGATATTGATGCGTCATTAGTGGCTTTCTTGATGGCAAAATTAAACATCAAGGACCCTGCCGAAATGATTGATATTTTAAATAAAAAATCAGGCATCTACGGTATTTCTGGTTTATCACCCGATATGCGTGATCTCGAACAAACGCGTGAAGAACGCCCTGAATCACAATTAGCGATTGATATTTTTGTTAACCGTTTAATTAAATACGTGGGTTCATACGTGGCCATCATGGGTGGCTTAGACGTCCTAGTCATTACCGCTGGGATGGGCGAAGGCGATATCTTGATGCGTCAACGGATTGGTGATCGTTTAGGTTATTTCGGTGTTCAAGTTGATCCAGAACGCAACAATGTGATGGCGCAAGAACGGATTATCAGTACGGATGATTCCAAAGTCAAAGTATTGTTAGTGCCAACGAACGAAGAAGTCATGATTGCCAGAGATGTGGTCACATTAGGCAATCTTTAAAATATGAAAGGTAGCAAACTGCTACCTTTTTTTGATGGAGGCAACAATGAGTAAATTTGCAATATTTTATGGTTTATTAGCAATTGGATTATTAATCGTCTGGATTTTTGCGCAATTCCAAATGGTCTATCGCGCTAAAAGTAATCGGTTATGGCAAGCAATGATGACGGTCGCAGCGCTTATCCTATGTGGGGTAACGGTAGTCGTGATTGGTGATTTAAGTGATAAGGTGACCGGTCTAGGGTCTGCTTTGATTTTATTAGTCCTAGCATTCTGGCCAAAAGGGTTAACGAAGAATAGTGTCGTCGCTAACGTCAATACGATTCGGCAATTTGCCGCAATTTCAAAAATTGAATTAACACCAGTTGAATCCGTGGTTGAATTAAAGTTTTTCGCAGGTGAGATGCAAATCGCTAAATTGAAATTTAACGTGGCGCAAAAAACGCTGGTCGCCTTTTTACAAGCGCGAATCCCTAAGAAGCGCTTAGTGATTAATAAGGGCTAGGTCTTTCATCTAAGCGGGATTTATGCTAAAATATGCTATGCATATATCGGGGGCGTTACGGATTCGACATGTGTAGGTGAGCGTGAGTCGCACTTCGTAGGTTACGTCTACGTAAAAACGTTACAGTTAATTATAACTGCAAACAATAACAATTCTTACGCTGTAGCTGCCTAAACACCAGCATAGCGTGATCCGCCTGACTTTACCTAAGGGTTAGATACGGGTCTCAAATTAATTAGGTTACGTTAAACATTGCCGCTTGAGGTGTTTAAAAGAGATTTGCAAGCTAGCTGGATCATACTAGCCCTGTCAAATGGCGTTTTGATTCAGCGAAATCCCAAATGATTTGGCTATGAGTGTAGAAGCTGGCGTGGCAATGCGCATGGACGCGGGTTCAACCCCCGCCGCCTCCATAAAAGGTTGTTTTTAAAACATTTTAAAATCTGTTTAATGGCTTCAAACGTCACCGTAACGACGTTTGGGGTCATTTTTTTGTGGCTTGAAAAGGAAGTGAATAAGCGGGTGTCACACAAAAAACACACATTTGATTCAGGTGATTTTAAGGTGAAAAATTGCATAAAAAAACTAATCCGAAAAATAATGGGATTAGTTTGGATAACGTTATTCAGTGGTGAGTGACACAATATTGCTTGTTTGATAATAGGTTGTGGGTTGGTCGTCTAAAGTCAGCCAATCAGCATCCGCTAACAGTCCGGCGAGACTCGCAAGCGGATTGGTGTGGGTTTCGGTTGTAATTGATTCAGAGGTACCCTTAAAAATTTCCTCCAGATAAAAAGCTTGGTCCTCACCGACGTTAAGATAACTGGTATCGTTCTTCCAAGCGTGAATCGTATCGGTGGCTTGAACGACGAGGGTTTGATTGTTGGCAAATATTAATTTGAATGACATAGTAGCGACCTCCTATAGAGTAATGATTGAACTAACTTTATTATAGCAGTGGTTGTTCAATCGGGAGCGTTTAAAGCCTCATCAAGTTGTTCTTTTTGACAGCGGTATCAGTGAAGCCTAGAATGGAGTTGTTAAAAAGGGGGCGTTCGGCATGGCGAATGAAGAACGACTGGATAGTTTAACGACTGAAATTGAAAGTACCGTTAAGAAAGTCGCAAGTGACTTTAAACGGGTCACCAAACAAGCTCAATCAAAGACTAAGGCCTAATGAAGGCTCAACGTATCATCTAGCAAATTTTGGATGATGCGTTTTTAATTTTAGCAAATCAATTCGCTTTTAAAGAACAGGCTTGGTATAATTTAAAGGACAGTTAGAGGAAGTAGGTACAATAATGGATTACGCAGAAATGGTAGATCGGCAAAAACACATTCGTAATTTTTCGATTATCGCCCATATTGATCACGGTAAATCAACATTGGCTGATCGAATCTTAGAAATGACGGATACAATTGCCAAGCGCGATATGCAAGCCCAAATCTTAGATGATATGGAACTTGAACGCGAACGGGGGATTACAATTAAATTAAATGCGGTCGAATTGCATTATCATGCGAAAGACGGCGAAACTTATATTTTCCATCTTATCGATACACCCGGGCACGTCGATTTCTCCTATGAAGTTTCGCGGAGTTTAGCGGCCTGTGAAGGGGCACTCTTAGTCGTTGACGCGGCGCAAGGGGTCGAAGCTCAAACGTTAGCCAACGTTTATTTAGCCATCGATGATGATTTAGAAATTGTGCCAGTTATCAATAAAATTGATTTGCCATCTGCGCAACCAGAGGTCGTTAAAGCTGAAATTGAAGAAATGATTGGGTTAGATGCTTCCGAAGCCGTTTTAGCCAGTGCTAAAAGCGGGATTGGGATTGCAGAAATTCTAGAAAAAATCGTGGCGGACGTGCCGGCCCCAACTGGTGATTTAAAGGCGCCCTTAAAAGCTTAATCTTTGATTCAGTTTACGATAGTTACCGCGGGGTCGTTTTAAACGTCCGCGTCTTTGAAGGCACGGTTAAACCGGGTGATCGGATTCGTTTAATGAATAGCGAAAAAGAATTTGAAGTGACTGAAGTCGGTGTGATGTCACCGAAAGCCGTTAAACGTGATTTTTTGATGGTCGGCGATGTTGGTTATATTACCGCTAGCATTAAAACGATTCAAGATACGCGGGTTGGTGATACCGTGACTTCAGCGGATAATCCTGCTGAAGAGGCGTTGAAAGGTTATCGCCATATTCAACCGATGGTGTATTCAGGGATGTATCCCGTCGATAACGCGAAATTTAACGATTTACGTGAAGCCTTAGAAAAGCTCCAACTGAATGATGCGGCTTTAGAATTTGAACCGGAATCATCCCAAGCGTTAGGGTTTGGTTTCCGTTGTGGTTTCTTAGGCCTTTTGCACATGGATGTCGTTCAAGAACGATTGGAACGTGAATTTAATTTAGACTTGATTATGACGGCGCCGTCCGTTGATTATCACGTTAATTTAACCGATGGCACCGAAGTGGTGGTTGATAATCCATCAGAAATGCCAGAACCTTCTAACATTAGTGAGCTTAAAGAACCGTACGTTAAAGCGTCAATCATGGTGCCGAATGAATATGTTGGGTCGGTCATGGAATTAGCGCAACGTAAACGGGGCGAATTTGTCACGATGGATTATTTAGATACTTATCGGGTCAACGTGATTTATAATATGCCGTTGTCCGAAATTATCTTTGATTTCTTCGATGATTTGAAATCGAATACTAAAGGTTACGCATCATTCGATTATGATGTGACTGGTTATCGCGCGAGTGAATTGGTCAAAATGGATATTTTATTGAATGGTGAATCGGTTGATGCGTTGAGTTTCATCGTTCATCGTGATTTTGCTTTTGAACGCGGCAAGGCGATTGTTGGTAAGTTGAAAGAAACGATTCCGCGTCAACAATTTGAAGTACCGATTCAAGCAGCCATTGGCAATAAAGTCATCGCACGATCAACCGTTAAAGCTTTCCGGAAAAACGTGTTGGCTAAATGTTATGGTGGCGATATTTCGCGGAAACGTAAATTACTTGAGAAACAAAAAGCCGGTAAGAAACGGATGAAATCCGTGGGTTCTGTGGAAGTGCCGCAGGAAGCCTTCATGTCCATTTTGAAGATGAATGATGAAGATAAGACCGGTAAATAAGGATTCTTAAAAATAAAATAATCACAAAGTAGTCGTTTTGCCGACCATTTGCCTACGCGATTTTGAGTAGGTCGGCAAATCGGCTATTTTTTTCTTAAAAAAGCCCCGATTGAAGCGCTTTACATGGTATATTTAAAGTACCAAAAGGAGGGTTTACCATGATTATGAATTATCAACATATTTTAGTGGGAATCGACGGTTCTAAAGCGGCAGATCGCGCATTCGAACGCGCAATCGCAGTGGCGAAGGGCAACCAGGCAACGCTTGATATTGCTCAAATTATTCCTGATGGTGATTTTGCAGTTTCAGCAGTTGGTTTATCAGCTAATTTAATCGCACATGAAAAAACAATTATTCAAGCCAAATTGGCTGAAAAAGTCGAATACGCGCAGCAACAAGGCGTACGGAATGTTAACTCAATTCTGAAATTTTCAACACCACGTCAAGAATTAACGAAGACGATTCCCGAAGCACGAAACACTGATTTAATCATTTTAGGGACCAGTGGACAAGGTGCCATTGATCGTTTTGTCCTAGGCTCAGTGGCACAATACGCGAGCACGCACGCCAAGATTGATGTTTTATTGGTGCGATAAAAGTCAGCTGTGACAGAACTCGGTTATCAATTGAGTATCAAGTTAAAAATGCGGTCTATCCAGAACTAAGGATAGACCGCATTTTAAATTTGAACGGAAATTGATGAGTTATGGCGCGCGTTAAAGTAAATATTCGTTTGACTATGGGATTACTGAGACTAATATGGTAGCTACTTTTTTGCTATTTACAATTAGTCTGTATAACGAACAGCAGTGCCATACGCCGCAACTGATTGCATATCTGTGCCGATTGAACCGGAATCGAAACGCATCATGACAACCGCGTCAGCACCCATTTCAGCTGCATTTTTACGGAGGCGGCTAATCGCAACGTCGCGTGATTCAGTCATCATTTCGGTATAAGCACCGATTTCGCCACCAACGACGTTTTTTAATGAAGCACCGATATTTTTAAAGACGTTTTTAGATTGGGTCGTTAAACCGAAGACTTCGCCCAAAACTTCGTAGTTTTTACCAGGGATCTTTTCGGTAGTTGTGATTAAGATTTGCTCTGTCATATTAAACACTCCTTCGGAATCGTTAATTTACTTGCTAATGATAGCGTAGCAGATATGCTAAAGGTGGTCAATTAAATTGCTATCAATCGATGACTTTTAAAGCCTTTTGAGGGACATCTTTTTGAGGAACAGCTTCGTAACCATTTTCTGCTTTGGCACGGGTGTAGCTGATTTTGAGATAAGCATTGCGTTTGAGTGGCGTATTGTCTTCTTTGACGCTAGTGAAGTTTAATTGCTTCGTCTGACCATCTTGATCAGCCCCTTGCAATTGGTAGCGATAACTGACGAATTTGGTGCCATCATCTCCCTGGCCGTCTTCACGTTGTCCGTTAGTTGTCACCTTTACATAATAATAGTGAGGACTGTAGCGGTATTGATAGATGCCTCCTAAACCCAATAGGATTAGAATTGCGAGTGCGATGATTAATATTTTCTTGGCCATTGAAGGCACCTCCTAAGTTGATAAGTTTATTATGCCGGAAAATTAGTTTGTGCACCATTTATTTGGCTAACAGTCAGCTAACAAATTTGTTAGGTCGTTAAACCAATTTAGAATGCAAAATAAAAACAGTCAAAATACTGATCAACGATCAAGTGATTGTGACTGCTAAGGATGGTTTATTTAAAAAATAGAATCAATAGTAACGTGATTAGTGCAGGTAAGCATTGTAGGAAGAAAATTTTCTTAGTGGCGGTGAAAGTCCCATATAATGCGACAATCACAATGTATAACATCAATAGCGATAAGACGGTCATTAGTGTTTGACCGCTGAATAGCAGGTTTGCCATAAGAATGGTGACGCCTAACATGCCGTTATAGATACCTTGATTCCCCAAAGCGACTTTAGCGTTGGGCAAGCCGACAAAATTAAGTGGCATGTCAAAAGCATTAGCTTTAGTTTGGTCACTGGCAAACATTTCGATGCCCATAATGCCAAGATGTTCGATGGCGATTAGACAGGTTAAAATAACAATTAATAAATGCATGATGCTCCTCCTTGAAATAACTTTTTCAGTATACCAGAATTGTCAAAAAAAGCCTTGGCTAACGTTTGCTTAGCCAAGGCTTAGTGAGTGTTTAACGATCTGCATAACCTGCTGGATGGCTTAAATGCCAGTTCCAAGCAGTTTCGATAATCGCTTCAATATTGTCATATTTTGGTTGCCAACCTAATGTACCACGGGCTTTGTCGCTAGCGGCAATCAAGGTGCTAGGATCGCCAGCACGCCGGGGTGCGATCTGAGTTGGAATCGCTTTGCCAGTCACTTTACGGGCGGCTTTGACGATTTCCATGTTTGAAAAACCAGTTGATGACCCTAAGTTGAAGCGTTACTGCCGTTACCGGCTGCCAAATACTTGAAGGCCAAGATGTGCGCATCAGCGAGGTCCAACACGTGGACGTAATCGCGGACGTTGGTACCATCTGGTGTCTCGTAATCGTCGCCGAAAATTGAAAGTTCGGCGCGATCGCCAGCAGCGACTTGTAAGACGATTGGTAATAAATGGGTTTCAGGATGGTGATCTTCACCAATTGAACCGTCCGCTTTAGCGCCGGCGACGTTGAAGTAACGGAGCGCGACGAACTTGATGCCGTAAGCTTTGTCGGCCCAACGCATCATCGTTTCCATCATCAACTTACTTTCGCCGTAAGGATTGGTGGGGATTTGTGGATCGTTTTCTTTGATTGGAATTGATTTTGGTTCGCCATAAGTGGCCGCAGTTGATGAGAAGACAATCTTCTTAACATCAAATTCCGTCATCACTTCCAATAAGGCGGTCATGCCATAAGTGTTGTTGTCGAAATATTTAAGCGGTGATTTCATGGATTCTGGGACGATTGAGAAAGCTGCGAAATGAATCACACCTTCAACCTCTTCTTGGTCGAAGACGGTCCGCATGAAATCTTTATCGCGAATATCGCCTTCGTAGAAACGGGCTTGGGTGTTAACCGCAGCGCGGTGGCCAGTGATTAAGCTATCGACAACGGCGACATCGAAGCCTTGATTGACTAATTGATCGACGGTGTGTGAACCGATATAACCGGCCCCACCTAAAACTAAAATTGACATTAAATAATATCCTCCTAGAGAATGGCTTATTGATTCTTAATTAGTATAGCATTTCGACGAATAAACCAAAACTAGCGAAATGATTTGCAACTTAAAATTAAGAACTTTGCTATAATAGAACAGTTAATGATTTGAAAATGCGAGGGATTAATGTGGAAGCCCAATATAAATGGCAATTAAAAACAAAACCAACTGAAGTAGAATTAAAAACAGTCACGGCATTTGATGCAATGCCCCAAGCAATCGCTGAATTATTATGGCAGCGGGGCTTACGCGATGATGATGCGGTGACCAATTTTATGCAACCTAACAGTCAACAATTACACGATCCATTCCTATTAAACGATATGCAAAAAGCGGTTGAACGGATTCAATCCGCCGTTGAAGCTGGCGAAAAAATAACGGTTTACGGTGATTACGATGCTGATGGGATTACCAGTACAACTTTGATGCGCGAGACGTTAGAAATATTAGGCGCCGACGTCAACGTTTACGTGCCTAATCGGTTTACCGACGGCTATGGGCCGAATTTAGCGGCGTATCAACGGATTATTGCCGATGGCACGCAACTGATTGTGACCGTTGATAACGGGGTCAGTGGTCTAGAACCGATTGCTTATGCGCAAGAACACGGTGTTGACGTTGTAGTGACTGATCATCATGAATTGCCAGCCGAACTACCGAAGGCGACGGCGATTGTGCATCCCCGTTATCCGGGGAGTAACTATCCGTTTGGCGATTTATGTGGTGTCGGAGTTGCGTTTAAAGTCGCGACGGCTTTATTGGATGAGATTCCGTATGAAAGTTTGGATTTAGTCGCAATCGGGACGATTTGTGATTTAGTCTCACTAACCGATGAAAATCGGGCGTTGGTCAGCTTAGGGTTACAACAATTGCAAAATACGAGTCGCCCAGGCTTAGTCGCATTGTGTCAAGCTGCTGGCGTCGAACAAGCCACGATTGATGCCACTTCGATTGGTTTCGGCATCGGTCCGCGGTTAAATGCGATTGGCCGGCTCGGTGATGCGACTCTAGGGGTCAATTTATTAACGACTTTTGATGAAGAACAAGCGGTCGAACAGGCTAAGTTTGTCGAAAGTCAAAATAAAGAACGCCAAGGGTTAGTTCAAGAAATCACGACGGCTGCTATGGCGATGGCTGAAACGCCGGAAAATCAAGCCCATCAAACATTAGTATTGGCCCATGCGGGTTGGCACGAAGGCGTCTTGGGAATCGTGGCAAGTCACGTCGTTGAACAAACGGGCAAACCGACTTTAGTGTTAAACGTTGATGAAGCAACTGGGTTGGCTAAAGGTTCTGGGCGTAGCGTCGAAGCGTATCACCTGTTTAAGGCGTTAGACGCCAATCGAGACCTATTAACCCATTTTGGTGGTCATCATATGGCAGTCGGCTTAACGGTTGCTGTGGACCAGATTGAAGCGATTCAGACGGCAATGGATACTTATGCGACTGAACAACAACTTGATTTAACCACTAAACAACCATTAGCGATTGATTTAGCGCTCAGTTTAGCGGAAATTACCCCTGATTTATATCAGACGTTACAACAATTGGCGCCGTTTGGGACGGATAATCCAGAACCATTGATTGAATTGAAAATCCCTCAATTAGCCGATCTAAAACAAATTGGGGCGGATCAAAAACATCTGAAATTTACCGCCGTCGATCAACAACAAAAACTACCAATCTTGCGTTTAGCCGTGGGGCGCTACTGCCGGCACTACAAGCGGTTGAAGCCATTGAAATAGTCGGTACGTTGAGTGAAAATACTTGGCGGAATCAAACCACTTTACAGATGATGTTGAAAGATTTGAAAACCAGTGGTCAAATTTTGTTGGATCAACGCAGTAATCATCTGACCCAACAATTGTTTAAGAACACAGGGGCGTATGTCTTTTTTAACCCTAAACTATTGGCGCAATTACAAACGTATTTTACTGCTGGCAGTCAAGCAATATTAGCGACCGATGCAGAAGTTGCAACGGCAACTAACATCACAGTCGTTGATGAACCAACCGATTTAACCGAATTTACGACTTTCTATCAACAACAATCGGCCACTCAGTTAGCTTTTATCTGTTACGCGAAACATTCAGCCTATTTAGATGGTGTTCCGAATAAACAACAATTTGCAACGTTCTTAGTTACTTACGGCAACACCCAGGTATCGAGAAAGCCCGGTTAGGCGAACTAGCAACTTATTTAAAAATGCAATTACCATTAATGATTTTCATGTTAGAGGTGTTTTTTGACCTCGGATTTGTTAGAATAGAACGTGGTCTGATTTCGGCCGAACCACAGCCAGAAAAGCATGCACTCGAAAGTGCACCAAGTTACCAACAACGATTAGCTAAAATTGAAATGGAGAAACAGCTCGTTTACTCAACTTTTGCTGAGCTGAAGAACTGGTTAAAAACAATTTCGTGATTAGCCGATCGCTATTAGATTTAAGGAGCGAATTATAAATGTCAATTAACTTTAAAGACTATGTCGCAAGTGTCCCTGACTTTCCAGAAGTCGGCGTCACTTTCCGAGACATCTCACCATTGATGTCAGACGGGGAAGCCTACGCGGCAGCAACTGACGAAATCGTGGCATACGCTAAAGATCGTGGCGTTGAAATGATTGTGGGCCCAGAAGCCCGTGGATTCATTGTCGGTTGTCCAGTGGCTTACAAATTAGGGGTCGGTTTTGCACCTGCTCGTAAAAAAGGTAAATTACCACGACCAACTGTTTCAGCAAGTTATGGTTTAGAATACGGTCAATCAACGCTATACATGCACAAAGATGCGGTCAAACCGGGTCAAAGAGTTTTAGTCACCGATGATTTATTAGCAACCGGCGGCACAATCGCCGCAACGATTAAGATGGTCGAAGAACTAGGCGGCATCGTCGTCGGCACAGCTTCTTAATCGAACTAAACGACTTAAACGGCCGTGAAAAGATTAAAGATTACGATATTTTCAAACTAATGGATTATTAAGAAGTGCTGACTAAGCCGGTTAACTTCTGAGTATAGCCTAAAAGCGGACGTTGTGACGGGGTTAGTCATGACGCCCGCTTTGTAGCTAGACGGAAGAAGTTGGCTTAGAAGCACGTTACCAAGAAGTGCTGTGAGTTGCGGTCAGCAACTGAGCACTAACAGAATAATACCGATTATCTTTGGTTTTTAAGATAATTGGTATTATTAGGTTAAGCGGAAGTTGTTGCAACTCAAAAGCACGTTACTAAGAAGTGCGACTCAATTTGGTCAGACTTTGAGGATTAATCTAAAACTGGGTATTATGAGTGCTTTTTACTCATGATACCCAGTTTGTAGTTAACCGGAAAAGGCTAATTGAGAGAGCACGTTATCAAAGAAGTGCCGTCAAATCACAGTAAAAAGGCCCTCTCATCCACATATCGGATGGGAGGGCCTTTTAAGATTCAGTTAAATTCGATCTCTATAGAGTCCGACGACTTTACCTAAAATACTAACTTCGTTTAAAATAATCGGTTCAAACGTGTCGTTTTCGGGTTGGAGCCGGTAATGATCGGCTTCTTTGAAGAAGCGTTTGCAGGTCGCTTCGTCTTCGGCGGTCATCGCAATCACGATGTCACCGTTATCGGCGTTGGCCTGTTTACGAATGATGACTTCATCACCGTCTAAAATACCGGCGTTAATCATACTTTCGCCCCGAATCGTTAACATGAACAAATCTTGTTCGGTTTGCAAACTTGGGGGGATGGGGAAATAGTCGGTGGCTTCTTCAACGGCTAAAATGGGCACACCGGCAGTGACGACGCCTAAAACGGGAATCTTTTTAGGCGTGGCGCCAATTGCACTTAAACCCGCAGCGGTTAATTCAATGGCGCGGGGTTTCGTTGGATCTTTTTGAAGTAAGCCTTTCTTCTCTAAACGTGCTAAGTGACCATGAACGGTGGACGTGGAAGAGAGATTAACGGCTTCGCAAATTTCGCGGACCGTTGGCGGATAACCTTTGTCTTGAACCCGATCATGGATGAAACGCAACACTTCTAATTGTTTGGATTCAGTTCTAGTCATAAAAGCACCTCATTCATTCTGTTAATGATATGGTAGCATATCTATAGCGCTATTTCAAACAAGTGTTCGTGTTTTTTGACTTTTTACCCATAATAGGTCAAAATAGAGAAATAGATTTTAATGGAGGCAATTAAAATGGTAATGAATCAAGAACGATTGGATCGGATCAATGAGCTGGCCCATAAAGCTAAAGCTGAAGGGTTAAGTGAAGCTGAAACGGCGGAACGGCAAACATTACGCGATGCTTACATCAAGGATTTCCGGGCTAGTTTCCGTTCACAAGTTGAAATGTTACAGGTCTACGACAAGGAAGGTCAAGAAGTCACGCCGGAGAAAGTTAAAAATATTCAACGTGAAAAAGGGTTACGTGACAATTAAACTGAGAATTCCGCTTTCTTTTTGCCGGAATTATGTGTAAACTATTTAAGTGAACTGAAAGAAAAGGGGTGCATAAGATATGGGTATGGGATTAGGTATTTTAATTTTTGTCATTGGCGCGCTTTTAGGGGCTGTAGCAGGTTTCTTTGGTGCACGTGCTTACATGAAGAAGTATTTCCAAGACAATCCACCAGTTAACGAAGAGATGTTGAAAGCTATGATGATGCAGATGGGTCAAAAACCATCAGAAAAGAAATTGAATCAGATGATGAATTCAATGAAGGCTCAACAAAAACGTAGCAACGATAAATAATCAACGTTGAAACATCGCTAATGGCGATGTTTTTTTGTTCTAAAAAACAGATGATTGTCCCCGTTAAGTAAGATTGCTATAATAGGGGATATCGAATTTTCACAGGAGGTGCACTATGGGCATATTTAAAAAGCTTAGTTGGTATTTTAAGCAAGAAGCACGCCGCTATTTCTTAGGGGTGGTCTTCTTAATCTTAGTGGCAATTGTTCAGGTGATTCCACCAAAAGTGATTGGGAACTTGGTCGATTTAATGGCCGCTCAAAAATTAACCGCTAAAACGTTGTTGATTTGGTTGGTGGTGTTATTTGCCGCTGCGATTTTACAATACGTCTTTCGCTATGGTTGGCGCACCCGAATCTGGGGCGGGGCCGCCAAGTTAGAACGAATCTTACGCAGTCGATTATTTAACCATTTTATGCAGATGGATACGCCGTTCTTCCAGAAACATCGAACGGGCGATTTGATGGCGCATGCTACCAACGATTTAACCGCGATTCAACAAGTGGCCGGTGCCGGGATTCTAACGTTTGCGGATTCGATTATCACCGGTGGGACGACCATCATTGCGATGATAATCTTCGTCGATTGGCGTTTAACCTTAGTGGCGTTAATCCCCATGCCGTTATTGGCCGTTGCTTCACGCAAGTTAGGGGCGCACTTACACACGGCGTTTGGTAAATCGCAAGCCGCTTTTTCGCGTCTGAATGATAAAACGCAAGAAAGTGTCTCCGGT
The DNA here is from genome assembly GCF_000615805.1 of Latilactobacillus fuchuensis DSM 14340 = JCM 11249. Taxonomy (GTDB): domain Bacteria; phylum Bacillota; class Bacilli; order Lactobacillales; family Lactobacillaceae; genus Latilactobacillus; species Latilactobacillus fuchuensis. Next base: position 9,797 of record NZ_BAMJ01000022.1, on the reverse strand, counting down.
ATTAAAGTCATCAAGACGTTTGGTCAAGAAACGGCTGATACGGCTGATTTTGACCGTTTAGTCGACAAGACCGTGGCGATTAATAAGAAAGTCAATTTTGTCGATGCCTTATTCGATCCCGTGATTAGTTTGATTATCGGGGCGACCTACGTCATTACGATTATCTACGGTGGCTATCTGGTCAGTCACAAGATGATTACAATCGGGCAATTGATTGCTTTCATCAGTTATATTGCTGCTTTAGTTTGGCCGATGTTTGCGATTGGTCGCTTATTCAACGTTTTGGAACGGGGCAATGCCAGTTACGATCGGGTTGATCAATTGTTACGAGAAACCAGTACGATTATCGAAAAACCAAACGCGATTCAAACATTGGCGACGGGTGATTTGCAATATGATGTGACCCGTTTTAAATATCCAGATGATGCAAAAGTGATTTTAACCGATATTCATTTCAACCTACCGCAAGGGCAGACGTTAGGGATTGTTGGTAAAGTCGGGGCGGGTAAAAGTACGATCATTAAACTACTTTTACGCGAATATGATCGGTACAAAGGCCAGATTCAAATTGGTGGCCATGATATTCAAGATTACGCACTAGATGCGTTATTGGACAGTATCGGTTACGTCCCGCAAGACAACTTCTTATTTTCTACCGACGTTCGCGACAACATTCGTTTTGCGGATTTTGAACAGGATCAAGCGCAGATTGAAAAAGTCGCCAATCAAAGTGCCGTTCACGATGATATTTTAACCTTTGCACAGGGTTACGATACGATTGTTGGTGAACGGGGTGTCTCCTTATCGGGTGGTCAGAAACAACGGATTGCGATTGCGCGGGCGATTATGACCAACCCTGAAATTTTAATTTTAGATGATTCGTTATCGGCCGTGGATGCTAAGACGGAAGAAACGATTTTGACGAATCTCAAGACAATGCGGGCGCACCAAACGACGATTATTACCGCTAATCGATTGAGCAGTGTGATGCACGCCGATGAAATTATTGTGATTGATGAAGGTACGATTATCGAACGCGGGCAACACACTGAATTATTGGCACAAGCCGGTTGGTACGCGCAAATGTGGCAGAAACAACAATTGAATCAAGCGATGGGAGGCGATTAGATGGTTCAAAAATATCAATCAGAATGGTCAAAAACCATTACGACTAAGGAACAATTGACGATTATGCGGCGTCTTTTTCGCTATACCAAACATTATAAAAAACAGTTTATTGGTGCGATTATTGCGGCGGCCTTTTTAGCCATCATCAATATTTTATTACCCCGCTTGTTACAAGTTTTTATGGATCGTTATTTAACAAATGGTAATGCAACCCTGAACATTTTGCTAGCGGTGGCTGGTTTATACATTCTCGGGGTGGTTATCAAAGCGATTAGCCAATTCTTTCAAGCTTTTCTATTTTCAATGGGTTCGGAACGGGCGATGGAAGATGTCCGCCGGTCGCTATTTCAACAATTACACCGGTTAGGCATGCGTTATTTTGATCAGACGCCCGCCGGTTCAATTGTATCGCGGGTGACCAATGATACGATGACGTTAATTGATTATTGGAACGTCTTCTTATCGTTATTAGTCGGGGCGTTTTCGATTATCTCGGCTTTTATCGCGATGTGGTTATTATCACCGCAAATTGCGTTAGCGACCGCCGCTTTTTTACCGATTCTACTCATCATTATTTGGTATTATAGTCGCTACAGCGCACGGGTTTACCGCCATATGCGTGAAAAGTTGAGTCAATTAAATACGAAGTTAAATGAATCAATCGAAGGCATTACGATTATTCAACAATTCCGCCAAGAAAAACGGTTGACGGCTGAATTTGAAACGGTCAACGCGGATTATTTAAAAACCCGTGAAGCGATGATTCGGATTAACTCGTTGTTGTTAGCGCCAGTCGTTAATCTATTGTATACATTGGCGTTAGTGGTCGTGTTAAGTCTGTTTGGGTTAGATGCGTTGCACAGCTTCGTGGCGGCCGGTACGGTTTATGCATTCACCACGTATGTCAGCAATTTCTTTAATCCGATGACCAACATGATGGATTCTTTGTCAGCACTTCAAGACGGGATGGTCGCGGGGAGTCGGATTTTTAGAATCCTAGACCAAACCGAATTTGTGCCGCAACAAAATCCAGACGCTAATCGTGAAATCACGGCTGGCAAAGTTGAGTTTAAACACGTCTCGTTTTCTTACGATGGCGAACATGAAATTCTGCACGATATTTCGTTTGTTGCACAGCCGGGTCAAACGGTCGCGTTAGTGGGCCATACCGGTTCAGGTAAGAGCTCGATTATCAACGTCATGATGCGCTTTTATGAATTCTATGAGGGCCAAATTTTGATTGATGGGCACGACATTCGGGATTATCCGATGGCTGAATTACGTCAGAAGATGGGTTTGGTTTTACAAGATGCCTTCATGTTTTACGGCGATATTGCGTCTAATATTCGCCTGTTTGATCAATCGATTACCGATGCTCAGATTCAAGACGCGGCCGAGTTCGTGCAGGCGGATCAATTTATCGAACAACTCCCTGGTCAGTATCACGCCAAGGTGATTGAAGGTGGTAGTCAGTTTTCAAGTGGTCAACGACAACTCTTGTCGTTTGCCCGGACGATTGTCACGAACCCCAAGATATTAGTGTTGGACGAAGCAACTGCCAATATTGATACTGAAACGGAAGAAGCGATTCAAACCGGCCTGAAACGGTTACGGCAAGGCCGGACGAGTATCGCAATCGCGCATCGGTTGTCAACGATTAAGGATGCCGATTTAATTTTAGTCTTAGACCAAGGTCGCATTGTTGAAGCGGGGCAACACGCCACGTTAATTGCAGATCAAGGCCGGTATTACGAAATGTATCAATTACAAAATGGTGACGCATAACTTCGGAGGAATTTAAGCATGAAAAAGAAACATTGGGTAAAATGGACCTTAATTAGTTTAGTGGCATTGATTGTGATTGGGGTCGCGGGCGCAACAACGTATATGTATCATTACGCATTTGTACCCGGCGACAAAGCGTTCCTGCATGGTGGTAAAAAATCGCAAGATTATATTGATAATCAAGCGTGGCTTAAAAACGTCAAACAAGCCAAATGGCAACAGACATCGGCAACGGACAATATTAAGTTAGTCGCACTTTATGTACCAGCGGCCAAAGCCACTAAAAAAACAATCATTGTCGCGCATGGTTATATGGGTAAAAAAGAAGATATGGCCCGCTATATCCATATGTACCATGACTTAGGCTACAACGTTTTAGCGCCGGATGATCGGGGCTCTGGCCATTCAGGTGGCGGTTATATCGGTTATGGTTGGCCGGACCGCTTGGATTACGTTAAGTGGGCGAAAAAAGTCGTTAAAACTGATGGTCAAGACAGTCAAATCGCCCTCTTTGGGGTCAGTATGGGTGGCGCGACCGTCATGTATACGGCTGGCGAAAAGTTGCCGAGTCAAGTCAAAGCCGTGGTTGAAGATTGTGGTTATAGCAGTATTTCAGGCGAACTAGAATATCAATTAAATGATTTATTCGGGTTACCTAAGTTTCCGTTATTCTACACGACCAACCTAATGGCGCGGGCACGAGCTGGCTATAATTTCTACGAAGGCGATGCCACTAAGAGCCTGGCTAAATCGAAACTACCGATTTTCATTATTCACGGTGGCGCCGATAAGTTTGTGCCGACTAAGATGGCGTACGAAAATTATAAAGCGGCCAATCAACCAAAGCAGTTATGGATTGTCCCTAAGGCTGGGCATGGTGCAGCTTTAGAAAAACAACCGACACAATATCAACAAAAAGTATCGGCGTTCTTAAATCAGTATTGGGATTAAAATAAAAAGCGGTCATCAGCTGAATTTAGCTGGTGGCCGCTTTTTAATGGGGACTATTTCTTAGGTTTCTCAACAATTTCGTATTTAAAATCAGGATTAATTTCTTGATCCAACTGATCGAAAGCATCTTGCATTTGTTGTCCAACTAGGGCTATGTTTTCATCGTTTAATTTCAATTTAGGCGCGACCGGAATCGGTTCACCAAAACGAATCGTAATCTTCTGACGTTTCAATAAATCTTTGAAGGTTAAGGGGCCTTGATAAACAGCGGGGACGAGTGGCACGCGCGCCATTTTTGCAATGACGATTGCGCCACCTTTTAATTCGCTGGCGTAACGGCTACCGGTTGGAAACATAATCAATGACAGGTCTTTGGAACGGAGTGCTTTAACTGGTGTTTTAATCGCTGAGGGGCCCGGATTTTGACGGTTAACGGGAAAAGCATTGGCGTGATTTAAAATAAAGCGAATTACGGGGTTTTTAAACAATTCTTCTTTAGCCATGAACGTAAATTTACGTGGGCTAGCGGCGAGTGCAAAGAAAATTGGATCCCACCAAGTTCGGTGCGGTCCCACTAAAACGTAGGTACCTTCAGGTAATGCTTCTTTATTTTCGACGTTTGGTTTGCCGTTTAACAACCAAGCGAGAATGCGGACGATAAAACGGGCAAAAGAGAAAAACATAAATTTTTAATTCCTTTCAAATCAGACTTCTTTTTTTCTCATTATACCAAATAACGCTTTCCTTTGTTATAATATGGGCTAAATATAATTGGGGTTGACGGATAATGTTAAAAACAGGGGAACGAATTGATCAGTTGCATCGCTTAGAGATTCAAATTATTCAAAGTCCGGCCGTCTTTTCATTTTCGATGGACGCCGTTTTATTAGCTGACTTTGCGCGTTTACCCAAGCAAGGCCAGATTGTTGACTTGTGTGCGGGCAATGGCGCGGTTGGCTTATTTATGAGTCATAAGACCAACGGGACGATTACTGGTGTTGAGCTGCAACCACGTCTAGCCGATATGGCACAACGGTCGATTGAATTGAATCAGTTAGAAAAACAGTTAAAAATAGTGACGATGGATTTAAAAGACGTCAGTACCGTGATTGCCAAGGATAGCGTCGATGTGGTGACGTGCAATCCACCGTATTTTAAGGTAACACCGGAAAGTCAGAAAAATCCGAATCAGCATCTGGCGTTGGCGCGCCACGAAATTGCGACGGATCTTAAGACGGTGGTTCAAACGATGAGTGGCTTGTTAAAAATGAATGGCCGCGCTTATTTAGTGCATCGACCGGATCGGTTCTTAGAAATTTGTGATGAATTACGGGCGGCACGTTTAGAACCGAAAAAAGTGCAATTTATCTATCCGAAAGCGGGCAAAGAAGCCAGCATGGTTTTAATCGAAGCGGTTAAAGATGGTCGACCAGGCGGTTTGCGCTTGCTGCCGGAATTGACGATTTATGACCAAAATAGTGAATACACACCAGAAATGCGAAAGAAGTTATTTATGGATGACTGAAGAAGCGGATCAACAATATTATTTTTACGTTTTAGTTTGTAGCGACCACAGCTTCTATGGGGGCTTTACGACGGACGTGACTAAAAGAGTCGCCACCCATAATACGGGTAAGGGGGCTAAGTACACTAAATTGCGCCGACCGGTTCGTCTACTTTATTATGAAACGTTTGCGGATAAATCGGCAGCGCTCAAAGCCGAATACGCGTTTAAGCACCAAAGCCGTTTGAAAAAAGAACGTTATCTAGAAGCACACGGGATTGCATCGACCCAATTTTAAAAACAAATGTAAAGAGGGAATGATCATGAAGCAACAAGTAATGATAAGGCCAGTCAAGCTAACGGATGCTGAGGCACTATACCAACTGGTTGACCGCAATCGAGCCAATCTAAGAATTTGGCTACCATGGGTGGATGCGATGCATTCGGCGCAAGATGAATTGAATTTTTTGGACTACTCTGTGCAGAAAATGGCCAACGGTGGCTTATGGATGATGACTATTTTAGTCGATCAACAAGTCGTTGGGATGATTGATATTCATAATTTGGAACCGACTGAACAATCGGGTGAAATCGGCTATTGGTTAACCGCTAATCAACGGGGACAAGGTGTGATGGCTCAAGCGCTGCAACAACTTGAACAACTAGCTAGTCAGCAATTAGGTCTGTCGCAATTAAGAATTATTACTGCGATGACCAACGAGGATAGTCAGGCGGTGGCTAAACGTGCTGGCTATCAGCAAATAGCTGATTTTGAGGGGCAAGTGACGGTCGCAAATGTTGTCCAAACCGGTCTGTTGTACGTTAAAAAATTAGCGAAAATCACTACTAAATAGGCCTTGAAAAGAGGCTTGACGTGGGCTGAAATATTTAGTATACTTTTAAACGGTATTTCAATACCAAAAAAATAATTCACACTGGTCGATTTCTAGAGAGGTGCTCAGCAATGAGTTCTCTAAAAAAGTGAAATCAGTGGTCGAATAAAACCATATGGAGGTCTGTTGACATGGCTGTATTGTCAATGAAACAATTATTAGAAGCGGGTGTTCACTTCGGTCACCAAACACGTCGTTGGAACCCAAAAATGAAGAAGTTTATCTTTACTGAAAGAAATGGTATCTACATCATCGATTTACAAAAAACCGTTCGCATGGTTGATGATGCTTATGATTTCGTTAAAGAAGAAGCTGCTAACGAAGGTGTATTCTTATTCGTTGGTACTAAGAAACAAGCACAAGATGCAATTGCTGAAGAATCAGTACGTGCTGGTCAATATTTCGTTAACCATCGTTGGTTAGGTGGGACTTTGACTAACTGGGATACAATCCAAACACGTATCAAACGTCTTAAAGAAATCAAAGCAATGGGCGAAGATGGTACTTTCGAACGTTTACCTAAGAAAGAAGTTGCCTTGTTGAAGAAACAACAAGATAAACTTGAAAAATTCTTAGGCGGTATCGAAGACATGCCTCGCATCCCAGATGTTATGTTTGTTGTTGATCCTCGTAAAGAACGTATTGCTATCAAGGAAGCTCAAAAATTAAATATTCCTGTTGTTGCTATGGTTGATACTAACTCAGATCCAGATGATATTGATGTTATTATCCCATCTAACGATGACGCAATCCGCGCTGTACGTTTGATCACAGCTAAAATGGCTGATGCCATCATCGAAGGCCGTCAAGGTGAAGATGATGTTGAAGAAGCAACATTCGTTGCTGAAAACAAATCAGCTGACTCAATGGAAGAAATTGTTGAAGCCGTTGAAGGTAACAACGATACTAACACTGACGCTAAATAAGGATTCAAATAAAGCTGTCTTAGAGGTTGCGCAAATACTGCAGACTTTGTGAGGCAGCTTTTTTTAAACAAGAAACGCACTCTATAAATTATAAATTGTCGGAGGTACATCAACATGGCTGAAATTAAAGCTGCTCAAGTAATGGAATTACGTAAGAAAACAGGCGTTGGGATCATGGACGCTAAGAAAGCCCTAGTTGCAAGTGATGGCGACGTTGCTTTAGCAATCGACGCATTACGTGAAAAAGGCATGGCCAAAGCGGCTAAGAAGAGCGACCGGATTGCTGCCGAAGGTTTAGCTGGCGTTGCCGTTAATGGTAACACTGCTGCAGTTGTTGAAGTGAATTCAGAAACTGACTTTGTTGCTTCAAACGATCAATTCAAAGCTTTATTAAATGAGATTGCTGAAACAATCGCTAAAAACAAACCAGCTGATATGGCTGCTGCTAATGAACTACCAATGGGCGAAGGCACAATTGCTAGCTCAGTTGTTGGTTTAACAGCCGTTATCGGTGAAAAAATCAGCTTCCGTCGTTTCGAATTAGTTGAAAAAGCGGATGGCGATCACTTTGGTTCATACCTACACAATGGTGGCCAAATTGCGTCATTAGTAACCCTTGAAGGTGCTGATGATGAAGCTGCTCATGATATCGCAATGCACGTTTCAGCGGTTAACCCTGAATACGTTTCTCGCGAAGATGTACCTGCTGAACAATTAGCTCATGAACGTGAAGTTTTAACTGAAGAAACTAAGAACGAAGGCAAGCCAGAAAAAATCATTCCTAAGATTGTTGAAGGCCGTGTTAACAAGTTCTTGTCAGAAATCAGCTTGAACGACCAAGCATTTGTTAAAGATTCAGACCAAACTGTTGCTCAATTTGTCGCATCAAAAGGTGGCAAAGTTAAGAGCTTCGTTCGTTTCACTGTTGGTGAAGGGATCGAAAAGAAAGAAAATAACTTTATTGATGAAGTTATGGGTCAAATCAAATAATTATTTGAGTGTCCGAAAAAAAGGAACGCAATTTGCGCTCCTTTTTTTTCGGACTATTATCAGAATTCACGATGGCGACCCTATTTCATTCCGGAATATGGTAAAATAAGCCTAGTAATCAACGAAGGGATGTCAATCATGTCAAATACAAAATATAAACGGATTGTTTTAAAGGTTAGTGGTGAAGCATTAGCTGGCGAAAAAGGATTTGGAATTGATCCAGAAATCGTTAAAACAGTCGCAGCTGAAATTAAATCAGTTCATGAATTAGGTGTTCAAATCGCAATCGTTTGTGGTGGCGGTAATATGTGGCGCGGTGTCACTGGCGAACAAATGGGTATGGAACGTGCGCAAGCCGATTACATGGGCATGCTCTCAACAGTCATGAATGCTTTGGCATTACAAGATATCTTAGAAGGCATCGGTGTCCCAACACGCGTTCAAACCTCAATCGAAATGCGTCAAATCGCTGAACCTTATATTCGTCGGAAGGCTGTTCGTCATTTAGAAAAAGGCCGCGTGGTCATCTTTGCTGGTGGCACGGGTAATCCTTATTTCTCAACTGACACCACTTCTGCATTACGGGCTGCTGAAATCAACGCTGACGTCATCTTGATGGCCAAGAACAACGTTGACGGTGTTTATTCGGCTGATCCTAACACGGACCCTACAGCCGTTAAGTATGACACATTAACGCATTTAGACATCATCAACAAAGGCTTAAATGTCATGGATTCAACTGCAAGTACATTATCAATGGATAACGATATTCCATTGGTTGTCTTCAATTTAAATGAACCTAACAATATTAAACGCGTTGTTGAAGGCGAAAATATTGGGACAACGATCAAAGGGGGAAAATAATTTTGGCAAATAAAAGTTTAGAAAAAGCACAAAGCAGCATGGAAAAAGCTGAAGCAGCATTACAACGGACATTGGGCCAAATTCGTGCCGGTCGCGCGAATGCTAGTCTAGTCAACCGTGTGATGGTTGACTATTATGGTGCACCAACACCTTTAAACCAAATTGCTGCAATCTCAGTCCCAGAACCACGGGTCTTGATGATTACACCTTACGATAAAGGCGCTTTGGAAGACGTCGAAAAGGCCCTTTACACGGCTGATATCGGAATTTCACCCGCTAATGATGGCACGGTAATTCGTTTAGTGATTCCACAATTGACTGGTGAACGCCGGAAAGAAATCGCTAAAGAAGTTGGTAAAGAAGCAGAAACGGCTAAAATTGCCGTTCGTAACGCGCGTCGCGACGCAATGGATGATTTGAAAAAATCAGAAAAAGCCAGCGAAATTAGCGAAGACGAAATGCACGACTTGGAAGAACAAGTCCAAAAATTAACCAACGAAGCCACAAAACGCATCGATGAAATTTCAAAAGACAAAGAAAAAGAAATTACAGAAGGTTAAAGAGTGCTGACTCAAGTTGTTTAGGCTTTGAGGATTAACCTAAAAACAGGAATTATGAGCGTTTTTTGCTCATGGTTCCTGTTTTGTAGTTAACCGGAAAAGACTACTTGAGAAGCACGTTTTGGTAAGAGTGCTGTGAGTTGCGTTTAGCAACTGAGCATTAATTAGAAATACCCTTTTAACCAGATTTTAGGGG
>NZ_BAMJ01000023.1 GCF_000615805.1 Latilactobacillus fuchuensis DSM 14340 = JCM 11249 | reverse complement strand
ATTTAAGGGCTAAATGGTCTGCCAGAAATAGCTGAAATGATAATTGAATGTTTAAAATTTAAACACCGTTGCGATGAATGATAAACCAGTTGAACTAATTGTCTTTTGATAAAAATTAAGCTAAAATTATTTCAATTGGGCAGGTTTATAGCGATAACGGTATAGACCCCGCTAACTATTTAATTTGGGGAGATATCCATCATGCAATTGACAAGAATAACGTTATTAGCAACAACAATCCTAGCTGCAACGGTATTGGGCAACACGGTTATCGCACATGCGACTATTAATGAAGACGGTGTGACTGGTAAAACAACCGCTAAATTTAATGTTGAAAAAGGTGGCGCTGATACTTTGCAATTATTAGCTGTACCAGCGAATTTAGATTTTAAAAGTGCGAACTTAGCGGATTTAATTTTAAGAGATACGAATAGCCTACCAATGGATCTAGCTGCATCCGCCAATCCGACAATTACGGTTCAAGATTATCGAGGAACTGGTTCAAAATGGCACTTAAATGGCAACGTCTCTAGCTTTACAAATGATAAGAATTCATCAAGTCAGGTAACCGGTAAGATTACGTTGGCTGGGAGTGCTCATTTAGCCAATGCCACAACGGAAAATGAAAATGTTGATTTTAAAAGTAGTGTGATTGGGAGTGCTGATTCCGAAGTTTGGTCTTCAGAAACGGCTAAAACTAACGGGATTGATCAAGCTACAGTTACTTTGGGACAAGGGACACAATTGGATTTAACCAACAAAAAGGGATTACAAGATGGCACGTACACGGGTACAATTACGTGGACGTTAGGGAATGATCAATCAAGTACGGTAAGCCAAGGTTAAAATGATGGCAATAAAAGGGTTGGCAAAAGTGCCGGCCCTTTTTTAGATGACTAATAAGGAGCATAAATGCGTAATCAACGACAATTCAAATTAATATTAAGTAGTTTACTTTTTTTCATGATGCTATTTGGCGGCGTTCAAACCGTTCGAGCTGCGGGTTCTGGCTTTACGGTTGCAGCCAATTTGCCGAGCAATCAATATAATCAAGCCGTTAGTTATTTTGACGTTTTAATGGTGCCGGGGGCTAAACAAACCTTCACAGTGACCGTTAAGAATTTAGAGAATCAATCGAAGACCATCAAGCCGAGGCCAATACGGGGTATACGACCGATGATGGTCAAGAAAGTATGAATCGACATGACTTAGACGTGCTATCAACCGCGCCGTATCAATTCAATCAAATTTTTGGTGATGTACAAAGGATAACTTTAAAACCCAATGAAACGAAGCAAGTCACTTTTACGGCACAAATGCCAGTGAAGGCTTATTCGGGGATTCTAGAAGGGGCCTTTTATTTCGAAGATTTAGTAGCTGGTCAGGCGCAAGCAACGAATCAAGCTGGGTTCAGTATTAAGAATAAATTTGCAATGGGTATCGGCGTGATTCTCCGTGAAAGCGCGACGGTCCATGCGCAACCGAAATTACAGTTGCAAAAAATCAAATTAAGTCAGAACAATCAATCCAACCCAGCTATTCTGGCACAATTGATGAATGATCAACCGGCGACAATTGGTCAATTAACGATTGATGCGATCGTTACGAAAAAGGGGCAACCGAATAAAGTGCTTTTCCGCCAAAAACAAACGAATCGCAGTATGGCGGCAAATTCTCATTTTAATTATCAAATTCCCGTTGGCGATCAATGGTTAAATCCGGGTCAGTACCGAGTTCATTTAGTGGCTAGTAATAGTCAATATCGTTGGACATTTAATCAAAATTTCACGATTAGCTTAAAACAAGCAACTCAAATCAATCGGCATAATCAACGGTTTAATTGGTTCTGGTGGTTGTTATTGGCAATCGTCATCGTCGTATTATTATTAGGTTTAACTTACTATTTAGGAACTAGAAAACGCGTCAAGAAAGAACACTAGAATAATCCGAGGGGGAGAAATATGCGAGTCGCACAGTTTAATAGATGGTTATTAGTTGTTCTGGTCACTACCGCGATTTCTTTTCTGAGTAGCGGTTCCGTACAAGCTAGTGATTATGATGATAGTTTACCGATTCCAGTCACTAAAGACGGCCAAGATAATTATCCGCTGGGTGTCGCCTCGTATTACGGGGTGTTCGCAGGAGGGGATTTGACGGTTGGGGATGGTTCTCATCAACTTGAAGGGCGAATAGCTGTGAAAAGTTTCGATACAAAACATGATCACGATTCGTATTTTGAGAATTTTAGAAGTGATCCGGTTATTGTGACGAACCAATTGAAGCCTAATGCAGTGTTTATGATGGCTTCTTCTAATAAAATAGCGGCTCAAAACAAAATAATGTTTGATAGCCAGAACTTAGGAAATAAGATCGTTGCTAATAACGTTTTGAATGCAAAAAATGATGAACAACTATGGTCTTTATTACCAAGTGGTTCAGTCAGTGCTCCGGACAGTAATGTTGATATTAATCGGTTAAAGGATAAAACGATTCAGGGGCTAGTCTCTCAACGAACAAGTTTTATAGATAATAAATCGAAATTAATAGGCGCGAAGACGGAAACCAATAACGATGATTCTTCCTATTTCACCGCTGCAACGGGACAACTGAAGAGAATTAGTAAATTCTATTCAAGTTTTACATCTGATATTACGCCAATTACCTATGACAAAGATATAGTAGATAAAGTTACGATTGATGATGGTACTGGCGAAAATCCAGTTGTCAATATTACTTTGAAGCCTGGATATGAAAAAAAATATGCAACAAATCCACCGCTAGTTTTTGTGAATTTATCTGGTATACCAAAAAACGTGACGATAAATATTATGAATCAGGATACAACGATAAAAAAAATAAAAGCAGCTAAAGATAGCGAATACGAAACTTATGAATTTAGCCCATATGTATTTTTGAATTGGACTGAGACACAAACATTTACGTGGGGATGGCAAAGTGAGTATAAAATAAGCGTAAATGGTGTTGTGAACCCGAATGATGGTACAAATAGAATTAATAAACTAACATCTGGTCATATTATTAATAATTTTCCCAATATGACTGGTGATTTCATCATCGATGGCCAAGTGAATAATCAATTGATTTCTGGAACGATTTTGACGCCTTATGCCAGTCAATTTACGGTGAAAGATTATGCAATTGGTGGGAATTTCTTCGGTAATATCATCACTGGTGGTAATTTGGAAATTGATAACAACATTACCGCTGAACGTTCGCTTGTTAGTCGGTTTGACGCTGACGGGTTGAGTACCGATACGATTGAAAAACTGGATCCGAATAATCCAGCTAATTTACCACAACAGTTAGCGTCGGTGATTCTTAAGAATGGCAATCAGCAACAAACGGTTAAAAGTAATCAAACTGTTACTTTTAATTATGATGATGCAACCAGTCATTTACAGCCGTTACCGAATTCGGGAATTCAAACAACGGTCAACATCACGAATCCGGCTGATCAATATCATCTATTCTATCGAGTAATCACGAATGGAAATAAAGGGAAATGGCATCAATATCAAGCCAATCTAAGTGGCGAATCGGTGACGATTCCGGATCTAGAAGCGGTGTTATCGAAAGATTCAGACTATCAAATAACGCCACAAAGCAGTGGGGCGATCGCCAGTGTCTCGAATGTGATGGGCTATCAAATGCAACGTCAAAATCAAATTGAATTCGGAATAGCACCGACGACGGTGACCACGGCTGATTTAGATACGACCGGCAGTCAGTTGAGTAGTCAATTGACCTTTAACTTGGCGATGCAAGGGAGCTTGCAAGTTTCGGTGCCTAATTCATTAGATTTTGGGACAGAACAACTTGGACAAACTGGTCATAGCGATGTCAAAATGTTGTTGAATACGATTAGCTTAAAACAATTAAAAGTGGCCAATCATGGAACGGCACAACAACCAGAAATAGCGGTTTATAATCCATTACAAGCGCAGTACCAATTACATTTAGGTCGATTGACGGCAGGGGACTCGCCATTCAATTTGCCGAATAATTTATTGTATCAATTGAGTGGTGAAACGAGCGGTTATACACCTATGGTCGATCCAAATAATCAGAGTCCAATTGGGGTTATGGCGGATGCTGGGATTGGTGGTCATCGTTCTGTTCCGGCTATTGTTAGTACACAACGATATTTGTATTTTAGATTGCCGTTCAGCAATCACTATTCAGTGGGCACCTATACCGCTGATTTCAATTGGCGATTATCAATATAACTATTATTATTTACTAATATATAACATTTAAAAAACCGAATCGATGGTGAAGATAGTCGATTCGGTTTTTTTGTGCAATTAATAAAAAATCCGGAAACTCAATAATATCAATATCTGATAACCATTTTTATGAAATTGAACATTGTAAACAGTGTTTACGATGTCTGGCGTAAATGATATACTGCCGTTATCGGCTGTTAAGGCCTAATACTATTATGTTTTTAATAATAATTATGTTAATGGATTTTGAATATAAATAGTTTTAAATTAAATTGTATACCAGTTAATTTTGCAGATATATGACAATTGATTAGTTGTGTTTAACAACTGCAGTGCTAAAATGAAAGCAAGTTCTACTAATTGTAGCTTGTAATGGAGGGGTATCATGGAAAAGAAAAAGGGTTGGAGTCGGTCTATCTTTATATTAATGGCGTTAATAATTATCGTTCAATATTTGGCGACACCGGCAATAGTTGTAGCGGAAACAATTGCGCAACGAACAGATTATGTTCAGTTGAAGAAGTTGCAGGTTAAGCAATCGACGACACAGACGGTTGATGCACAACTTGAGACACAGGTGAATAACCAAACGGATACTGAACAAACTGAGGCGATTCAAATCGATGATGCCCATATTTTAGACGTTAAACAAGCTCAAACGCTTGCTGGCGTTAGTTATACGATCAAAGACAATCAAATTGAATTGAGAATTGCGCCCCAAACACAAGGAACGTTGGACTTGAATTTGAAACTAGATCCAACAATTCTAAAGAGCCAGACAACTTTAGTGGCGCACTTAAATCAACAACAAGTGACGGCAGAATTGACGGATAATCAAGTTAGTTCAAGCTCGACAAGTAGTACGACTAGCCAGAGTGAATCGGTTAAAACTGACAGTCAATCGGAATCGACAGTGACGACTAGCTCAAGTAGTTCGGTTAAAGCAGTCGTTAAAACTAAACAGGAAAAAGCCACAGCTCAAGATATTCGTGATCTGTTAACTCAGGCAGGAATTGATCCAGCAACGATTATTGAAAGTGCAACGGTGACTTATTTAGATAAGAATGGTGATCCATATCCGGATCAAACCGATGTGCCAATTGATGCACAAGTCCACGTTAACTATACTTGGTCAATCCCAGAAGAAGTATTACAAAAGATGCAAGCTGGCGATTATTTTGATTTTAAATTACCAGATGGGGTTGAAATCAAAGCGGGTAGCGGTAAGTTAGGTGAATACGGGACGTATACGGTTAACGCGGATGGCACGGTTCATTTTGAATTTAATGATAAAGTCGACACTGATCATGATATTCATGGGACGTTTGATTACGATGCTAAATTTGATAAGACGATTGGAACTGGGGATATCGTCATTACGACGCCAACGGAGGAACATTTCCCGGGACAACCCGTTCATGTTCGACCAGATTATGACCAAGCAATAGATAAGGCGGGTCATTTTGATAAGACACCTAATCCGAATCAAGTGATTTGGGAAGTTAATATTAACCGACCATTAACGACGATGACCGATGCAACGGTTACTGATCCAATGCCCAATGGGACTAAGTTTGAGAGTGTTGCGATTTATCCGATTAAGGTGGATGCACAAGGTAATGTCATTAAACCAATCGATAAAACGCATCCGTTAAAAGAAGGCACTGATTACCGTGTCGATGCGCAAGGTAAAGTTACTTTGATTGGTCAATATGCCGAAACAAATCAGGCTTTTCAAGTTGTATATACCAGCAAAATTGACGATGACGTCAAACCAACTAACGGTGGCGACGTCACTTTCAAAAACACGGCGGTCTTGGATGATGGTGTGACCGAATCCGATGCTTCAGCTAGTGTTACGGCTGAATATAAAAAAGCATTGACGAAATCGGGTCCCACTTCGACTGGTGAAAACCAAGAGTACAAATGGGAAGTTGATTACAATTTTAATGAAGTATTGCATCATAAAGGCGCTTATATTGAAGATACAATGGGCGATGGCTTAACGTTAAATCAAGATAGTATTGTGTTGCATAAAGTAACGTTTGATAACGACGGTAAGCCAGTTGAAGGGGCAGCGTTGGTTGAAGGCGTTGATTACAAGTTAATCCCGGATCCTAAAAATCCCAATAAGTTTAAAATTGAATTTTTAAAAGATATTGATTACGCGGTTAAAATTGATTACACAACGAAAGTTGACGGTTACGTCGATGACCCAACTAAAATTTCGAATAAGGTCACGAATGATACGGGTGAAGATGCCCATTCAGAAGGGACGGCTAACCAAGAAGGTATCGTTAAAAATATCGATGGAAGTGTTGATTATACGAATCGCGAAATTCCGTGGAAAATTGATATCAACAATGCCGGTTACATGATGGAAAATTGGCATTTAACCGATACGTTATCAAAAGGCCAAACGTTCTTGGCAGATAGCTTCCAAATCATGGATAAAACGACGAAACAAGTTGTGCCAGCGAATCAATATACACTGGTGGCGACAGCCGATGGGTTTACCGTAGCGTTTAAAGAACCGTTAAAATCAGGCACTGATCACCAATATCAATTGACTTACAAGAGTCATTTTGAAACAGGGTCGATTGATGATGGGACTGGTCATGAAGGGGATGTGACGTTTAACAACGGGGCATCAATGGATTGGCAAGATGCAAATGGTGGCAAACATCATATTGAAACCGATGAGAATTTTGACCCCAAACCCGCTTTTAAATACAATGGTCAAAAATCGGGTGATTATA
Source organism: Latilactobacillus fuchuensis DSM 14340 = JCM 11249 (assembly GCF_000615805.1). GTDB lineage: Bacteria > Bacillota > Bacilli > Lactobacillales > Lactobacillaceae > Latilactobacillus > Latilactobacillus fuchuensis. The sequence goes on along the minus strand of NZ_BAMJ01000023.1, from coordinate 32,030 downwards.
ATGCAACGTCCAAGAAAATCACTTGGACCGTGGCGGTCAACTATAATCAACAAGAATTGAAGAACGCAACGATTGTTGATCCAATTTCGGTGAAACAAAACTATGTCGATGGTAGTGCACATCTTTATGAAGCAACGATTAATAAAGATGGTTCGTACACTTTAGGCAGTGAAGTTCAAAACGCCAAGATTACGGAACCAACAAAGTCGAAGTCAGAAGTTAAAGTTAATTTACCAGAAGGCAGTCATAAAGCTTATGTTTTAGTCTTTGAAACCAGTTTGGCTGGTGAATTAATTGATAGCGAACAGTACAAGAATACGGCAAACTTCACGAATGACGGGACTTCACATGATTTAAGTGCCAGCGTTGAAGCCCAACATTCTGGTAGTATCATTGAAAAGACGGGGGAACAAGATCCCGATGATAGTAGTTACGTTAAATGGGATTTGACGGTCAATAGTTCCGGTTCAACGTTAGATAACGTGCACGTCAAAGATACACCGTCAACGAACACTTATGTTTCAAAAGAGGATGTCGTGGTTTACGGTACTAAAGTCGATAAAGACGGTAAGATTGAAAAAGACCCTAGTCGAATTTTAAAAGAAGGTCAAGATTACACGTTAAGTATTACGACCGACAGTACAACTGGGCAACAAACGATTAAAGTTGATTTTTTAAATCAAATTAAAACACCGTACATCATTGAATACCGGGGTTTGATTACGTCTGATAAAGCCAATGATACGGTCAGCAACCACGCGTCAATTGTGGCTGAAAATAATAAAGTAATCAAACAAGAAACTGAAACTGACACGTCAGTGATTGTCAGTGGTGGTTCGGCAGAAGGTTCTAAAGGGTCCGTTACGTTGGTTAAACAAGGCCTAGAGGGTCAAAAATTAGCCGGTGCTCATTTACAATTATGGACAATCGGTAAAGACGGTCAAAAAGATAAATTGGTCCGTGAGGGTGATACAAATGCCGCGGGTCAATTAAAACTCGGCAATCTGCGGGTCCAAGACTATCTATTGGTTGAAACCAAAGCACCAGCGGGATACACGATTAGTGACGAATTATTAAAAGGTAAAAAAAACACGATCCAAAAGGATACAGAAACCAATACGTTTGGGATTCAAAAAATTACGAACCAACCTACCAAAGTGACGGTGCATAAAAAAGGTGAATTGGTGAATAATGCTGGGCAAACCGTACAATCCGCATTGGCGGGGGCCGAATTTGAAGTGCGGGATGCTAAAAATAAAGTGGTTAAAGGCTACGAACGATTAGTCACGGATAAGAACGGCCAATTAACGATTGAAAATTTAAAACCAGGTCGTTATCAATTGGTTGAAACCAAAGCACCAGCCGGTTACGTATTAGATGCGACGCCAATTAGATTTGTTGTTCGTCAAAAAGACAATGGTCAAATTCCGAATGTCGATTTAGGCGACAAGATTAATTACAAAGGGGCCGCGCAATTAATTAAGAAATCAGAAACAGGTCAAGTATTAGCTGGGGCTGAATTCAAGGTTGTTGATGCAAAGGGTCAAACGGTTCAGGCTGGGTTGAAATCAAATCAACAAGGTCAAGTAACGGTTGAAAATCTAGCACCAGGAAATTATCAATTTGTCGAAACCAAAGCACCAACCGGTTATCTGCTAAATACGAAGCCGGTTTCGTTTACAATTGAGGCTAAGTATCAAGCAAACAAACCGTGATGGCTAATGATAATTTTGTCAATTATCGTGGGAGTGCCGAATTAGTTAAAGAGAATAAAACCGGTCAAAAATTAGCGGGTGCCGAGTTTAAAGTTGTTGATGCCCAAGGTAAAACAGTTCAAACGGGATTAACGTCGAACGCTAAAGGGATTGTGAAGGTCACTGATTTAACGCCAGGTGACTACCAATTTATTGAAACCAAAGCACCAACGGGTTATCTATTGAATACTGATCCAGTTGATTTTACGATTAAGAATCAAGCAAACGGAAAACCAAGTGTGGTACAGGTCGCCAAAGCCTTTATTAATTACAAAGGGGCTTTCCAAATCGTCAAAATTGATACAAGCTTCCATACGCTAAAAGGCGCTGAATTTACGTTGTACGACAGTCAAAAGAAGCCGCTGAATAAAAAAGTAATCAGTGATAACCTTGGGGTCGTTAAATTTACCGACTTAGCGCCAGGAACGTATTATTATCAAGAAACAAAAGCGCCTAAATTAGATGGTCAGCACGATTATGTCGTGAATGACAGTTTAATTAAAGTGGTCATTCCTGATAAATTTGCGGGTGATCCCCAAGTTTTCAAATTAGGTTATTTCCAAAACTTTAAGGGTAAAGCAGCAATCACGAAGATCGTCAAAGATGGTCAAGTGGCGGGCGCCGAATTCGAACTTTATCGGATAATCGATGGTGAAGAAACATTAGTCAAGAAGATTGTCGTTCCTGAAAATGGTGTGTTGAATATTGATAATTTACCAGTCGGGAACTATAAAGTGATTGAAACCAAAGCAGCACCAGGTTGTTTAATTAATGCGCAACCCGTTTACTTTGTTGTTACTAAGAATGATGATCAGAATCAAGTGATTGATAACTTGAACTTCCCTAATTATCAATCTGTAATTGAAGGTCAGAAAACAAACGAACACAAAGCTGGGTTAGCGGGTGCCGTTTATCAAGTTTTCAAAGCAGGTCAAAATAATCAACCGACCGGTGCGGCGTTAGAAGTTTATGATGTGAATGGACAAAAGACGACTGAAATTAAGACCAATAAAATTGGTAAATTCGTCTTTAAAGGGCTTGAAGTTGGTCGGTATGTGATGGTTGAAACCAAAGCACCAACGGGTTATATCTTAGATACAACACCTAGAGCCTTCGCGATTAAAGCTCAAATTGGCCGTCCAGAGATTGTTAATTTAGGCGCGTTTGTCAATTATCAAGGTAGTGCTCAACTGATTAAAACCGATGTTGCTGGTCAAAAATTAGCGGGTGCGCATTTTAAGGTGATTGACGCTAGCGGTCAAACGGTTAAAGGTTTAGCGGATATCGTTTCGGATAATCAAGGGGTTGTAAAAGCCGCTGATTTAATACCTGGGACTTACAGTTTCATTGAAACTAAAGCGCCAGAGGGGTATCTATTGAACCAAACGCCAGTTAAGTTTGAAATTAAAGCGACCACAGCCGGCAAACCGGTAATAGTAACTGCCAGCTCGAAGTTTATCAATTATCAAGGTGCTGCTAAATTGATAAAGACTAATGTCGCTGGTCAAAAATTAGCAGGTGCGCATTTTAAGGTCATCAATGCCAAAGGCCAGACTGTTAAAGGGTTATCAGATGTTATTTCGAATCAGCAAGGGATTGCCAAGGCACCAAATTTAGCGCCAGGCACATACAGTTTCGTTGAAACGAAGGCACCAGCGGGATACATCTTAAATCAAACGCCAGTTAAGTTTGAAATTAAAAGAAATGATTCTGGCAAACCAGCAGTTGTGATTGCAAGTGTCCATTTTGTTAACTACCAAGGTAGTGCGAAGTTAGTTAAGACCGATGCTGAAGGTCAGAAATTAGCGGGTGCAGACTTTAAAGTGGTTGATGTTAAGGGTCAAACAGTCGACGGTTTAGCAGATATTATTTCAGATCAACAAGGACTGGTGACCGCGATGCATTTAGCGCCTGGTCAATACAGTTTTATTGAAACCAAGTCACCAACTGGATACGTTTTAAAGACGACACCTATTAAATTTGAGATTCAAGCTAGTGCAAAGGGCGAACCGACAATGGTGAACGTTGGCCGTTTTGCCAATCGACGGGTAACGCCTAAGGTTAAACCCAAGAAGCCTGGCAAACCTAACAAACCTAATCAATCGCATCAAACCGAATTTTTACCGCAAACGGGTGAAGATTTCATGAAAGCGACGGTTTGGATTGGAATCGGATTGATTATTATTGGGGGAGTTGTTTATTATAATCGTCGTAAGAAGCGTGATTAAATAAAATCGCTATTAGTAATTAATTAGCAAAAACAAGCTGTGACAGAACTCGGTTATCAATTGAGTATCAAGTTGGAAAATCACCTATCCCGAACTAAGGATAGACGATTTTTTGATTTGAACGGAAATTGATGAGTTCTGGCGCGCGTCGAAGAAGAACGTTCGCTTAATATCAGAATACTAAGACTTATGGCACAGTTTCTTTTTGACTAGTTAATATTGCAATGAGGCCATTGTTGCAGCAGCATCTGAACCATCACATGTTTGATAGGGTTTTAGAATAACGGGTTGAATGGCCGTTCGATTAATAAGGAATTGATTTTGTTGAATGTATTGGCGGAGTAACGCAACTAAGCCTGGCTGAACGAATATTTGTCCATGTAAAATAATCTGTTGGGAATCGAGAAGTGTTGAGATATTACTGACAGCTTGAGCGAGATATTGCATGGCATGATCTAGAATATTAATCACCCCTTCGTCACCAATTTCATAGGCCTGTAAAACCACTTCAATCGTGACATCAGCAACGTTATCGACGAGTTGATGTAAATAGCTTTGGGGTAATTTTTGATATAGCAACTGGGTCTTTTTGATTAACCAACCCTCACTAGCGTAAGTCTGAAGACAGCCACGGCGACCGCATTCGCAATATTCACCATTAGGACTCATGATATTGTGGCCAATTTCACCGACCAAGAAATTGTTAGCACCGTAAATTTGGCCTTGGTTCATGGACGAACAAAAAAGGCCGCGACCAACGTGGAAGAAGATGAAGTTCATATCGTGATGTGCGTCATTGAATAGTCGTTCGCGGATTGCCATACAGTGAACGTTATTTTCTAAATAGATTGGCAGATCAATCTTATTCAAAATCAATGTTAAATCAAAGCTTAACCAGAGTGGATTATTGCTGACAATTTGTTGCGCTTCTGCATCGAAATGCCCAGGTAAGGCAATCCCAACGGCCCGGGGGTGGTAATTTTGGCAGATATTAATAAATGTTTGTAATTGTTGATAATAAAAAGTGCCAGTTAACTGTTGATTAAACGTCGTTTTGTCGATACGAATACTAGTCTGTTTAAAGATTTGTCCAATATTATCCACTAGACTAAAAGTTAAGAAACGTTCCGATAGTTCACTGCCAATGAAGAATTCTCGTTTGCCGACAGCCGCTAACAAAATGCGAGGTCGACCGGAACCGGGAACGGTTGGCCCGGTTTCGCCAACGACGTGGACGATATTGGTGGCGATTAAGTCGTTGACAATCGCACCCGTAATCGCCTGGGTGATACCGGTCATCCGGGCGATATCGACTCGCGAAAGTGGGCCATGAATCGTGATAATTTTGATAATTTGCTTTTTTTGAGTTTGTCTTTTTTTAGTATCACTCATAAAAGTTACCTCGCTTGATGTTGATAACTATCATAGCGCTTTAATTTTCTTTTAGCAATTAAAAAAGAATGATAATTGGTCTAGACTCTTGAAAATTAACAATGGGTGGACTAACATGAGCGTTGTAAGGAAATAAAGCGCTTTTATCGGCCGATAAAGTATATCTTTAATTTCTTTTAGAAATGAATGATCAAAGGAGGATATTTTCGTGAAGGATAAATCGACTTCTAAATTTAATAGTTTTATGGAACACTATTTAATGCCAGTTGCTGCTAAGCTAGGGGCCTACCAACCGCTGATTGCGATTCGTGATGGGATTACGCTTGCGATGCCACTCATTATCGTGGGGTCATTTTTCATGATTCTAGGTAGCTTTCCAGTGGTTGCTTGGACGGATTGGATTACGAATACAGCTAGTAATGGTACGAGCATTGCCGATGTTTTTAATAAAATCACCAATGGTTCATTTGGTTTACTTGGTCTAATTGGGACCTTTGGGATTGCATCGAGTTTTGCTGAACAGCATCACACTGATGGTAAATCAGCGGGGATCATTGCTGTTGCGTCATATTTTGTTGTGACGCCTAGTGTCATGAGTGCCGCTAAGGTGCCACTAGAAGGGATGCCTTATGGTTATTTAGGTTCAAAAGGGTTATTTATTGGGATTATCATTGGCCTACTGACTGGTTGGATTTTCCAATGGTTTATTAATCATAATATTCAAATTCATTTACCAGATACAGTACCACCAGCAGTTGCTCAAAGTTTTTCAGCATTAATTCCAGGCGCCGTCATTATCGCCTTATTCGGGCTTGTTTATGCCATTTTTGCCTGGGCTAATTGGGGTAACGTGCATGATCTATTATTAAATGTTTTTGCAACACCACTTGGTCTATTATCAGATACGCTTGGTGGCACGATTGTCGCCATTCTATTAAATAGTTGTTTCTGGTTCGTCGGAATTCATGGGGCTAATGTCATCAATAATATCATTCAACCACTTTGGTTGATGAATACTGATGACAATCGCCTGCTCTTAAAAGCGGGTCATTTAGATATTGCCCATGGTGGTCATATTATTACACAGTCCTTCATAGATAACTTTGTTTATATGGGTGGCGGTGGTGCGACCCTCGGTTTAGTTTTAGCCCTTGGGATTATTGTTGCAACTCATCGAGCTTCTAAACAATCAACTCTATTAGCACCATTAACGATTACGCCTGGTTTATTCAACATCAATGAACCAACGATGTTTGGGTTGCCAGTAGTCTTAAATACGACTATTATCATTCCATTTATTGTCGCACCAATTGTCAACGCTATCATTACTTACGGTGCCATGGCTAGCGGGATTGTCCCACTAGGTACGGGTGCGGTTATTCCATGGACAATGCCACCAATTATTTCTGGCTTCTTAGCAACCAATAGCATTAACGGCTCACTGTTACAAATCGTTAATATTATTATTGATATTTTGCTTTACTTCCCATTCATGCTTTCTTTGAACAATCAACAAAAGCTAGCTGAAGACAGCGAACAGAAAGCATCAAAAAATTAGGAAAATGGTGGTATAATCATGAAACGATTAATTAGTGCCGACAGTAGCGAAATACTCGCTATGAACGGTCAAGAACTAAAACAAAGTATTAAGGCGAGTGAAGGGCGCGTCGTACTCAGTGAAAATGTCGTCGTTCACGAACCAATGGACGGGATTACGACCTCTGAAATAGCGGCGGCATTCGGGGCTGATTTAATTTTATTGAACGCTTTAGATGTTTTGAAACCTCTAATTTTGGGACTCTATCCAGGTGAAGAAACCATGGCGACTGCCAAGGTGCATACCGATGGCACGATTATTCAACGATTACAGAAGTTAGTTGGTCGACCAATTGGGGTTAATTTAGAACCCGTCGATCCAGAGGCTGATATGGCTGAAAGTCGGTTAGTGATTCCAGAAGGTCGGATGGCGAGTGTTAAAACTTTTAAAGCGGCAGAACAATTAGGCTGAACTTTATTGTTTTAACGGGTAATCCAGGAACTGGTGTGACGAATGAACAAATCGCCAAGAATATTAAATTAGCAAAAGAGAATTTCTCAGGTTTAATCATTGCTGGTAAGATGCACGGTGCTGGGGTTAACGAACCGGTTGTTAGTGAAACGGCCGTCAGCGCCTTTATTGAAGCTGGTGCTGATGTCATTTTAGTGCCCGCTGTGGGAACTGTCCCTGAATTTGATGATGCTGAACTTAAAGCAATCGTAAAACTTGCGCATCAACACGGTGTGTTAGTGATGAGTACGATTGGAACGAGCCAAGAGGGTTCTGGTTCACACTTTATCGAGGCCGTTGCGCTACGCAATAAGATTGCCGGCGTTGATATTCAACATATTGGTGACGCCGCGTGGGGCATTCAATCGCCAATTGAAAATATTTTTGCACTTAGTCGGACCATTCGTGGTGATCGGCATGCGATTGTTCGAATGGCGCGTTCGATTAATCGATAGTTTCCAACTAAAATAACCATTGTTTAACCACAAAAAGAGTATCTGCTAAAAGGCAGGTACTCTTTTTGGATGTTGATAGACTCAAAAGCTAAACAGCTCAGTTACGCTCTAAAACGTGTTCGTCATCACAGCTTCCTGTGCTTAGCGACGTTTCGCAAACAAAGTCTTAAAACCCAGACTTTATTCACGGAACTGGGCTAATGCTCAGAAGCTACCCGTGAGGACTCACACTCTTTAAAACGCGTTCCTGAGCTAACTTTTTCCGTCTAGCTATAAATGGTGAACCATGACTAAAGGACAGTCATAATTCGCCATTTTAGGCTATACTCAAAAGCTAAACAGCTCAGTCACTCTCTAGTGTTTTTAATCGTTCGTCGATCATGTTGATGACTTTTTTACGGTCTGTTTCGTTTTCGACGAAGTCTAGTTGATCGCCATCGATTTGCATCTTAGGGCTTTCATCGTAGTCGTCGTACCAAGCGTCGTAACGTTTGTTTAATTCCTTGTAATAATCATAGAGGGTTGGATCGTAATCCAATTGTTCGTATGAACGGCCCCGTTTTTGAATCCGTGAAAGCATGGTTTCGAAGCTGACGCGCACGTGAACGAGTAAGTCGGGGCGCTTTTTATGGGCGGCGTAAGGTAATTCTTGCATCATGTTGTCCAATAATGAATCGTAAACTTGGACTTCAGTATCCGTTGCGCGACCTAAATCGGCATTCAAATGGAATAATAATGAATCTTCAAAAATTGAACGGTCTAAGATATTGTTATCATCAGCATAAGCTTGTTTGATACTATCAAAACGTTTATTTAAGAAATAGATTTGAAGTAAAAACGCGTATTTCTTAGGGTCCTTATAAAATAATGGTAGGACCTCGTTATCGTCAACGGATTCATAAAAGGCTTCGGTGCCCAAATGATCGGCTAAAAATTTAGTTAAGCTAGTTTTTCCTGCACCGATTGTGCCAGCAAGTACGAGCAATGTCATCAGTCTCCCTCTTTTAACTGCAAATTGTGGTAATCTATTGGTTATTATACAATATATAGTGTTAATTGAGCAAAGCTCACTAGAATATTCTAGCATTTTCGGGTTAAAAAGCAATCTTTGTTTAACTTATTTATAGTTAGCTATTTTTACGATTCAAATAGTGTTAAAATTAATTAATGATAATGAATCACTTTGGGAGGACTAATAAAAGGTGGACAATACTAATATCTATCTGATGCAATCAGATTGTGAAAAATATGATTTACTGCTTGATATCGCTAGTTTAAAGCGCGATGAACTACCGGTCAAAAAGCGGATTGAACTCTCTAGAAATAATAATCCATTAGTTGATGACGTTAATTTAAAACAGGTTGCGACACTTTTGAATCGCAATTATGGCAGTTTATATAATATGTATATGAGTATTGTCGACGATTTGAAAAAGATTGTGGGTCAAGATACGGAAGAAACACAGCTACTATTTAGCGTGCCGTCCGATGTTTATCACTTTTCATTGGTCAGCAAGTCCGATGTTTATGATTTCGTAAAAATATTATTGACTGGTGAAGAAATGGGCTTCCAGACGTTCTGGGAGGACCATAATAGTAGTAAAGCAACGGTTTTACGACATTTAAAGAGTTTACGGGATTTTATTCGTTCTTTTGATGTTCGGATTTTTTATGATCCAATCCGTTTAGAAGGCGATGAAAGTACGATTCGCTTAATTTTGATTATGCTTTTCTGGATGGCAACGGATGGTCATTCTTGGCCGTTTGAAGCAATCGATCGTGATGATGCCTTGGAAGCGTTTGATGTGACTGTTGAACGGTTCCAATTAGCCCAACCGAATATATTGACTCGTGAAATCGGCGGGTATGCGATGGCCGTGATTTATCATCGCGTGATGCAAATGACGGATCAAGAGGCCATGTTAGAATCACTGAACATGTATTATACGTTTAATTTTAGCCCCATCTTTTTGCATAGCAATAACCGGTATGCCTTAGCTGATGGCGAACAACATACGCGTTATGTGCCTGAAATTAATCAGTTTGTCTCGGATTTCGTTGACCGGATTCCGTTAAACGTTCATTATTTCTTGAAATTAGATGACGCAGAAGTCGATATTTTGAAACGGACGTTAATCGCGATGACGGCTTCAACTTATATTTATAAAAAAGACGTGACATCTCGGGTTAACCGTTTCTTATTAGATGCCAATTTGAATTTAAAAGAGGATCAACTCTTGAAACGGGACGTTGAAGATACAGTTGATCATTTATTCATGAATAGTGATGTCGATTTCTTAAAGGACATGCACGATGAAATCGTTAATGGTTACTACAATGTTTTCATACAGCTGATCCAACAGCGAGCGCCATTACACCGAGTCAACGTTGTTTTAGTGGCCGAACAATCTTACATGGGTTATTTAGATCTATTAACGGATTTAAAGGGGATTCGCTACGTCAATATCAGTATGCAAGATGCGGATTTGAAAGACGCCGATATGATTATTACGACCTCGAGTATTGAATTGCCAGACGACGTTAATCCACAAGCGGTGATGTTTAAATGGCGTCGGAATGCGGATAGTGACCATTATGGTCGGATGTATGGCATTCTACGTGAACTTTGGTTACAAAAATCAACAGAATGTGATTGAATTTAATTCGTAAATAGGTTATGCTATGGTCAAGATTTAAACACGCGAATAAGCGCCTATATGGATTTACAGAGAAGTGGCGGTCGGTGCAAGCCATCAAATCCAACATTCCAGCGCAATAGTGGGTAGTGAATAGCTACACGGCTTCTGACCGTTATCAGCAATGAAGGGCACCAGTCTTTAGTGACGGGTGAACTTGGGTGGTACCGCGAATGTGAAGTCTTTTCGTCCCAATTTAGGGGATGAGAAGGCTTTTTTTATATATTTTTTTAAAAAGGGAGCGATTTAGATGTTAGATATCAAAGTAATCCGTGACAACGCACAATGGGCCAAAGACAAATTAGCAACTCGGGGCATTAAAGCCGCAGAAGTGGACGAAGTGATTGCACTCGATGAAAAGCGTCGGGCATTAATTATTAAAACTGAAGAATTAAAACAACAACGCAATACGGCTTCAGAAGCGATCGCCGTTGCCAAACGGAATAAAGAAGACGCAACTGAACAAATCAACGCGATGAAGAATGTCGGGGGCCAAATTAAGGCTTTAGATGAAGAATTAGCTGCCGTTAAAGAACAGGTAGATTACATTTTAGTTCGTCTCCCTAACTTCCCAGCCGATTCTGCACCCGTTGGCCCAGACGAAAGTTTCAGCCGTGAAGAACGCAAATGGGAAACACCTCGTCAATTTGATTTTGAACCAAAAGCCCATTGGGATTTAGGCGAAAAATTAGGCATCCTAGATTTTGAACGCGCCGCTAAAGTTTCTGGTAGTCGTTTTGTTTACTATCGTGGTGCCGGTGCTCGTCTAGAACGCGCCGTTTATAACTTCATGTTGGATCAACATGCTGAAGAAGCTATGAAGAAATGATCACGCCTTATTTAGTTAACAACGAATCAATGTTTGGGACTGGTCAATTTCCTAAGTTTACTGAAGATGTGTACACCATGACCAATGAAGGCGAACCAATGACTTTGATTCCAACGGCTGAAGTCCCATTAACGAACTTCTACCGCGATGAAATCTTAGACGCCGCGCAATTACCAACTTATTTCACCGCTTTATCACCCGCTTTCCGTTCAGAAGCTGGTAGTGCTGGCCGTGATACGCGGGGATTAATCCGGATGCACCAATTTAACAAGGTTGAAATGGTTAAGTTCACGCGTCCTGAAGAATCATTTAACGAACTTGAAAAAATGACTGGCGATGCTGAAAATATTTTGAAGAAATTAAACTTACCATATCACGTGATTACGTTAGCGACTGGTGATGCTAGCTTTACCGCCGCTAAAACGTACGATGTTGAAGTTTGGTTACCTGCCCAAAATACGTATCGTGAAATCTCAAGTTGTTCAGATTGTACTGACTTCCAAGCACGCCGCGCCCAAATTCGTTATCGTGACGAAGACGGCCGTGTTAACTTGGTCCACACCCTGAATGGTTCAGGTTTAGCAGTCGGCCGGACAGTGGCCGCTATTTTAGAAAACTACCAAAACGAAGACGGCAGCGTCACAATCCCAGAAGCATTAGTGCCATACATGGGCGGCATGACTAAGATAGAAAAGAAATAGAGCGCTAATGACATGCGGTTAAGTTTTGAGGATTAACCTAATAACGGGGATTATGGGCGATTTACCCATAATTCCCGTTATGTCGTTAACCGGAAAAGGCTACTCGGAAAGCGCGTTTCAGATAGAGCGCTGATTCGTGTTGGTCCTTCCTAAAATAAGCAACAGCTTAAAAAGTGAATACATTGTATTCACTTTTTTTAAGCGCTATAATAAAGATAAATAAGGGGGTCGTTGAAATGAGAATTCGTAAACAAGGCAATGCAACTGTTCTAATCGTCCCGGCGAAGTTTAACATGCAAAGTGATGTTGAGTATGTTGCTTACAAAGGTCACGATGACGCGATTACTTTCGTGAAAAAGGCACCCAATATTTTTAAACAAGCTGTGGTCGATCATCAAGAAATCGATATCGGTTCAGAATTTAGTGTCGATAGTCAATCGGGTAATGAACAGATATGAAAATGACAAAAATCGGTTATACACCCCAATTAGGTGATATTGTCACGATTAATTTTGATCCGAGTAAAGGTCATGAAATTCAAAAAACACGACCGGCAATTGTCGTCAGTAACGATGATTATAATCAAGTTACGGGGATGATTGCCGTGTGCCCGATTACGTCAACCAAGAATGTTAAACAGCATTTTGTGCGGATTAATGGGTTAGAGAAAGTGCGAGGCAGTGTTAATCCATTTCAAGTGAGAACCATGGATTTTATGGATGCGGGTCGGGCCGTTAAGTATATTGAAACCGCGCCAGGTGAATTAATCGCAACAGTCCTAATGCACCTAGAAATGGTCTTTGGATTTGACGAACTACACGAATAAGAGCGCTAATTTGGTTGCGGGTAGCAACTGAGCATTAACAAAAATCACCGGTTATCTTGAACTTAAGATAATTGGTGATTTTAGGTTAAGCGGAAGTTGTTGCAACCAAAAGCGCGTTTAGAGCGCTGATCTGAGCTGGTCAGCTTCTGAGTACATCCTAAAATAGTAGATTATGTCTAGTTATTAGTCATAATCTATTTTTTTGTCTCATTTTCCATAAATTTATTAACCTTCACAAATTCGTCATCTTTAAGCGTTATAATACAATTCATTAGGCAAGGAGGATCAGTATGCAAATCGAAGTGAACAACTTAGTGGTCAGTTACCACAATAACATCGCGCTGGATTTAACCGAATTAACGATACCAGACGGCGGCGCTTACGGCATTGTCGGGCATAATGGTGCGGGGAAAACGACATTCTTCAAGAGTTTGACGAATATCATTACTAATTATGCGGGTGAGATTAAAATTGATGGTCAAAATGTACGTGAACAGCCTGCCGTTTTGGGTAAAGTCGGAATTGTCTTAGATGGCATGTCCGTTTATATGGGCCAAACCGGTTGGTTTAATCTCGAATATTTTAGTGGTTTACGGGGCAATTTTGACCGTAATCGGGCGCAAGAATTAGCGACGGAACTCGGTATTAACAACGTCCTCAATCAAAAAGTTAAAACGTATTCGTACGGGATGAAGAAAAAATTAATTCTATTAATGGCGTTATTACATCAACCAGAACTCTTAATCTTAGACGAACCATTCCGTGGTTTAGATTTAGAAACGGTCCAATGGTTCAAAGCATATCTACAAACCTTGGTTGAAAAACAAGAAATGACCTTATTAATTTCAAGCCACGTGCAAAGTGATATTGAAGCGTTATGCAAAGAAGTTTTTGTCATCGATCACGGTCAATTGATTGAAACAATTGATTTAGCGGCTGAAACCGATAAGAAATTACGGATTTTGGACACGACTGATAACGTGCGGGTTCAAGCCATTTTAACGGACTTGGATTATGCGCATGACGTGTTAGCCGATGGGCGCATTCAACTGTCGATTAAAGATCCTAACTGGGCTAAATTACAGGTACAGATGGCGAATGAACAAATTGAAATCAATGAAATCGGTGTGCTCAGCGCATTGAATAACAAGTTAAATTAAGGAAGTGACAAAATGACGGTTCAACGAATTATTAAAATGGAGTTCTTTAAATTCTTCCATGAAAAAGCCTATCTATTGGCGTTTGGGATTATGGCCTTAATTAATATTATCTGGACAGTAGTGACAATCAACGTGGAAAGTATTGATGCGTTGCTCGGTAGTAGCGCCGATATCGAAGTTTTCCTAATGCTGAGTCTCTTTTTATTAATTATCGCTAATTTTATTCTTTTATATTGGTATCCATTCCATATCTTATCGGTGGATTATAATAACGATGTGTTAGCGTTGATGATGGCTTCAGGGATTAAACGGAAGCATTTATTTTATGCAAAATTAGTCGCAGCAATTTGTTTATCAGTACTAGCGGCGCTCGTTTTATTGCTGATTCCAGCCATTATATTCGTTCTTAAATTGCAACTCAGCAGTAGCTTATGGACGATGATGACGTATTCAATCACGAAAGGGCATGCTGTTTTATACGTGATTGATTTGATTATTGGATACTTAACAACGGTCACGCTAATGCTCTTAGCTTGTACTTGGATGCGGGGGGCTAAAAAAGCGATTCTCGTGTTTATCGGTTTAACTTGGGTCTATCAGTTAGTAACGAATTTGATTGTTAACCTTGTGCCGATTGCGGATACTAACATTACGGGACATTATTGTTTAGTTTACGGTCTTGAAATTATTGCCATGATTCTCTTCGGTTATTTAACCCAAAGAATGATGGCCAAGCAGAATTTATAAAGCAGTGTACCGGGCAAATCTTAATTAGGTTTGCCCGGTATTTTGTTGTATACTGTTTCCTAATTATCAAAAAGTGGTTAGGAGTTAGCGTCGTGAAAAAAGGGTGGCAATTAGTGAGTCGAAAGTTCGGGTTATTAGTCTTTATTTTGGTTTTTATCGGGGGCTTTAAAGGAATCTTTGGCCCGACAAGTCTATACGTTGGGGTGTTTGTGTTGACTGGGTTATTGATGTTTAAAGAAATGCCATTAGGGGTTTCTTTAAAACGTCAGTGGTTACTGGTGCCGGCGTTTTACGGGTTAGTAACGGTGGTCCCTTATTGGTTAACATTGGTTTTTCCGGAATTCGTAAAGCTGTTCTTAGTGGCGAGCACGGTATTAATTATTCTATTAGTGTTGGTCAGGACCCTGCAGTATCAAAGTTACATTCCCTTTTTGATGTTATTTGCGTTGAATCAACAAGATCGCACACCAATTGGACCGCGATTGGTAGCCGCTTTAGTCGGTGGATTAGTCGTGGTGCTAGTGGCTGTACTTTATCGAAAAGAACGCGCGAAAAATTGGCCCGATTCGTTAGAAAAAGCCGCCTTCAAACCAAGTTTGCAACAGAATCAAAGCCTGATTATTAAATTAACTGCCGGAATTCTCTGCGCCTATCTGGTTGGGCAGTGGCTAGGTGCCGTTAAGGTTGGTTGGATTATGTTAACGGTGATTTCATTAACACAACCGGATTTGGCACTCACCCGGCAAAAATCAGGGCAACGATTGACCGCCACTGTCATCGGGCTGCTAGTTTTCACGTTGTTATTCTTAGTGTTAGTACCGAAAACTTACTTTGCCACCTTATTAATTGGGATTAGTTACGCTTATATGTTTGTAAAAACCTATTTTGTTAAAATGATTTTTAATACGGTTAATGCGCTTAATGCCGCGGTTTTCTCGCTGTCGTTAACGCCGAATGTGATGTTAGTCGAACGCCTATTGTTCGTTTTATTCGGGGTCGTCGTCGTTTATCTGATCGGTTTTGCGTATCGCTATTTTGAACGCAATCTAACGCACCAAACAGCTTAATCCGAAAGGGTTAAGCTTTTTTAGGGATAATAATAGTAAGCGCTTTAAAATTATAGTACAATATTGGTATAGACATTAGGAGGGATTTAGATGACAAAATTTCCAGACGGCTTTTTATGGGGCGGGGCAACGGCTGCGAATCAACTAGAAGGTGGCTATCAGGATGGCGGTAAAGGCCTTTCAATCGCTGACGCTTTACCAGGCGGTCCAGACCGCTTCAAAATTGTCCAACAACCTGATTTTGATTGGACGATTGATGAACAACGGTATACCTATCCCAATCATACGGGGATTGACCATTATCACCGTTTCAAGGAAGACATTGCACTTTTTGCCGAGATGGGTTTTAAATGCTACCGCTTCTCAATCGCCTGGTCGCGGATTTTTCCACAAGGTGACGAACTTGAACCTAACGAAGCCGGTTTAAAGTTCTACGATGCCGTGATTGCGGAATGTTTGAAATATAAGATTGAACCAGTGATTACGATTTCACATTATGAAATGCCGTTAAACTTGGCGAAACTATATGGCGGTTGGGCTAATAAACGATTAATCACGTTTTATGAACGGTTTGCGCGGACCGTTTTAACCCGATATCACGACCAAGTCAGCTATTGGATGACGTTTAATGAAATCAATAGTGCTGCGCATTTTCCAGTGATGAGCCAAGGCTTAGTCCCAGCCAATGGCGCCAATCAGAAGCAAAATATTTTCCAAGCGTGGCACAATCAATTTGTGGCTGGCGCCATGGCGGTTAAAATCGGCCATGAACTTGATCCGCATTTACAAGTCGGGTGCATGTTATTGTTCGCAACGACTTACAGCTACAATGCCAATCCGGTGAACCAGTTGGCGACAATCCAGCAGAATCAGGATTTCAATTATTTCTGTGGGGATGTCCAAATTCGCGGCGAATATCCAGCGTATACGAACCGGTTAATGCGCCAATATGGGTTCACTTTTAACGATTTGAATTGGAACGATGAAGAATTAGCACTCTTAAAGGCCAATCCGGTTGATTATATCGGCTTTAGTTATTACATGTCGGCGGCTGTTGAAGTGACGGCGGAACAAGAAACGGTGGCCGGTAATTTATTGGGTGGCGTCAAAAATCCATTCCTCAAAGCGAGCGACTGGGGTTGGCAAATTGATCCTGTTGGCCTCCGAATCGCCTTGAACGAACTCTATGATCGTTACCAAAAACCGTTATTCATCGTTGAAAACGGCTTAGGGGCCGTCGATCAAATCGACGCCCAACACCAAGTGGACGATGATTATCGGATTGATTATTTGCGCGAACACATCGAAGCGATGGCCGGCGCAATCGGCGATGGCGTCGATTTAATCGGCTACACACCTTGGGGTTGTATCGATTTAGTCAGTGCTTCGACCGGTCAAATGTCGAAACGTTACGGTTTTATCTACGTCGACTTAGACGACGCGGGCCAAGGCACGCTCGATCGGTACCGCAAGAAATCGTTTGGCTGGTATCAAACGGTAATTAAAAGTAATGGGGAACAACTATAAATAATCAGTATGAGAGTCGACAGTCTACCAGCTGCCGGCTCTTTTTTGGTCGTTTTGAACATCAAAAAAACGTAACCCCGTTAGAAGTTACGTTGAAAACTTGATTGATTAATCCAAACTCTTATCCAAAATTGACCGTAAGACGGTTTCTTTGAGTGCGAGGGTATCAATTTGGTTGGCGCGTTCGTAACCGTTGACCAAGACGTCGCAAAGGTATAACTGGGAAACTTTACCGGCTAGTGAGCCACCATTTAAGAATTCTTCAATCGCGGTTTGCAAGACGACGTCGCCTTGTTGGGCAATTGGCGATAATAAATAATTGGTGATGCTGATGATTTTGGCGTGATTCTGTTTAGCAATCGTCACGGAATCGTGTGTATCTTTGGTTTTACCTGATAGTGAGAAAGCAATCACGAGATCGTCCTTGGTCAAAAGGGAAGCGACTTGGGCTTGGAAATGGGGATCGATGACGGCTTTGGCTTGAACGCCAGCGCGCAAGAACATCCCTTCCAAATCAGTACTCGTGTTGCCACTGCTACCGACCCCGAAAATATAGATATGTTGCGCTTCAGTCACCAATTTAACGGCTGCTTCAACATGCTCAATGTTAATCAGTTGTTGGGTCGCCAAGACGGCATCGACGAGTCGTTTTGAAACGACATCGGCAAAATTGACGGTTTGATCAGTCGCTTCGTGATGGTTAAAATTCTCTTTAGCGATTTCGATTTTCAAATCGGAGAAGCCGGAGAAGCCGAGTTTTTGACAGAACCGAATGATGGTTGCATCACCGACGCCGGTATTCTTTTTGACGTCGCTAATAGTGCTATAGATGACTTTATCTTGGGCGGAAAGGATGAAATCAGCGACTTTTTTTTCAGATTTAGTGAGTTTTGGATAATGTTCACGGATTAAATGTGTATAGCTCATGAGTTGTCCTTTCAGGATACTAGTAACCTAAGTTTGCAATTAATGACCAACAAAGTCAATTAAAATAAAGCGTTTGCATTTCGTTTGGAGTATGTTATAGTTATTTCGGAGAGAAGTTCCGAAATAATTACAAATTGGAGAGAAAATGAAATGGACAAACAAACTTTTATCAATCAAATTCACGACGGTCTAATCGTCTCTTGCCAAGCGTTACCTGGTGAACCTTTATATACTGAACAAGGTGGTGTCATGCCACTATTAGCCAAAGCCGCTGAAGAGGCCGGTGCAGTTGGGATTCGCGCCAATTCGGTTCGCGACATCCTTGAAATCAAAGCGGTTTGCCAATTACCCATGATTGGGATTATCAAACGCGATTATTTACCTGAAAAACCCTTTATCACAGCCACGATGCGTGAAATCGATGAATTAGTCGCAACCGGTGTTGAAGTCATTGCGTTGGATTGTACATTGCGCAAGCGTCATGACGGGTTAACGATCAACGAATTCATTCGCGACGTTAAAGCGAAATATCCCGATCAATTATTGATGGCTGATATTTCAAATCTAGAAGAAGGTTTGAACGCAGCCAAAGCCGGTGTTGATTTTGTGGGCACAACTTTAAGCGGTTACACGGAAGAAAGTCCCAAACTAGAGGGCCCCGATATGGCGTTACTAGAACAATTAGTCGCCAATCATTTAACCGTGGTTGCTGAAGGTCGGATTCATTCACCTGAACAGGTCAAGGCGGTTAAAGCAATCGGAACCACTGGGATTGTCGTTGGTGGCGCGATTACGCGGCCTAAGGAAATTGCCCAACGGTTTATCGCAGCACTTCAATCATAGTCAGTCATGCTCAAAGATAGCTTGAATTCTGGGAGGAATTAATATGTTTAAGAAATTTTCGCAATTGGGTCGTGCCTTCATGTTGCCGATCGCTATTTTACCAGCAGCCGGTCTATTATTGGGTTTGGGTGGGGCGTTAACTAATAAAAGTGCCCTACTGGCTTACCCATTCTTAGATCAAACGTGGTTACAGACGATTCTATCGGTGATGAGTTTTGCCGGGAACGCCGTTTTCACCAACATTGCTTTAATCTTTGCGATTGGGATCGCCGTCGGGTTAGCCGAGGGTGATAAAGGGACTGCCGGATTAGCCGGTGGGGTAGCCTTTCTAGTCTACACCGCAACGATTAGTGGTTTGTTGCAGATGTTTGCCGCTAAAGGCGCAACGATTGATACCGGTGTTGTCGGCTCAATCGTGATTGGTGGTACGGTGGCGTTCTTGCATAATCGTTATCGTAAAATTGAATTGCCACAATTCTTGGGATTCTTCGGTGGTTCGCGTTTTATCCCGATTGTTTCATCGTTTGCTGCAATTATCTTGGGGGCCTTCTTCTATATGATCTGGCCACCAATTCAAGGCGTTTTAGTCGTCGCCGGTAAAGAAATTGCCCAAATGGGGAGTTTTGGTTCATTCCTATACGGTTTCCTATTACGGTTAACCGGTGCGGTTGGCTTGCACCATACGATTTATCCAATGTTCTGGTACACCTCATTAGGTGGCACCGAAGTCGTTGCGGGTCATACCATCTCGGGTGCCCAAAATATCTTCTTTGCGCAATTAGCTGATCCAAACCATACGGGTCTATTCACTTATGGCACGCGGTTCTTCGCCGGTCGGTTTGCAACCATGATGTTTGGGATTCCAGCCGCTTGTTTGGCGATGTACCGCGCTATTCCTAAAGCTAATCGGAAAAAGAATGGTGGTCTCTACTTTAGTGGCGCACTCACGTCATTCTTGACGGGGATTACTGAACCCGTTGAATACACGTTCTTATTCGTTGCACCATGGTTATACGTAATCCACGCTTTCTTAGATGGTTGTTCATTCTTCGTTGCCGATATTTTAAACATTCGGATTGGGAATTCTTTTTCCGGCGGTTTAATTGACTTCCTATTATTCGGGGTCTTACAAGGCGAAGCCAAGACCAACTGGTTGAAAGTGATTCCAGTCGGGATTGTCTGGGCACTTGTTTATTATTTCGTCTTCAGTTTTGCAATTCGCAAGTTCAAAGTGGCGATTCCTGGGATGGAAGATGATATTGTGGCTGATGCCGCGGCGATGCCAAAAACAACTGGCAAAAAATCAACGTTAAACGATGAAGCTCAAATCATTATTGAAGCGCTCGGCGGGGATGCGAATATCGAAACCGTTGCAGCTTGTGCCACGCGTTTACGGGTTGCCGTCACTGATGGCAAGCTTGTTGATCAGGCACCAATTAAACAATTGGGCGCCACAGCTGTTTTCGAAGTCAACGGTGGGATTCAAGCCGTCTTTGGCGGGAAAGCTGATTTATTAAGTCAAGAAATCAATCAAATATTAGGACGCGACGATTAGGAGGAAACCAGATGTTTAAACTATTTAAAGCCAAAGAAGTCAGTACTGAATTAGCAGCACCAATTACGGGCCAGTTTGTACCGTTAGACCAAGTTGCTGATCCTGTTTTCGCACAAAAGATGGCCGGTGACGGCTTTGGTGTGCAACCGACTAGTGATACGGTTTATTCACCCGTTAGTGGGACAATTACGAATATCTTTAAAACCAAACACGCGTTAGGTATTAAAACGGACTCCGGGTTAGAAATCCTCGTGCATATCGGTTTAGATACGGTCGAATTAGCAGGCAAGCCCTTCGAGATTTTAGTTGAAGAAGGTCAGAGTGTTTCAACGACTACGCAACTAGCGAAGGTTGATTTCGAAATGATTCGTGAAAGTCAAAAAGCCGAAACGGTGTTAGTCTTGGTCACGAATATGGATCGCGTCAAGACGTTGACCTTTGAAAAAGCAGCAGACGTAACCGTCAGTGCGGCTGAAACGGTCGGAACCGTCATCACACAATAAATAACCTATTTATAGAAGAAACACGACTAATATACTTAATTAGTCGTGTTTTTTTGGCTATTTTCAGACAATAGGTATTTAGGACTTGAAAGTTTTCAAAAAAAGCGGTAAGATAGTCAAGTTATTATGGATATTAAATGTAATTGATTGTAAAACAAAAGTATATAAGGAGTTTGGCAGAAATGAAAATGGTTCAAAATGAATTTAAGTTCATTGCTAAGAACAAAATTATCTTGATTTCGTTAATCGCGATCATGATTATTCCGTTCTTGTATAGTATCTTCTTCCTGAAATCAGTTTGGGATCCGTATGGTAGTACCGGAAATCTACCAGTGGCCGTCGTCAATAATGACGTCCCAACCACTTATGAAGGTCAAAAATTAAACGCAGGGAAAGATTTGGTCAAAGAATTAAAGAAAAACGACCAAATCGGTTGGCGTTTTGTGTCAGCTAAAAAGGCCAAACAAGGGTTAAAGGATAAGGAATATTACACCGTAATTACCTTACCTAAAAACTTCTCAGCCAATGCGGCCACCGTTTTAGATAAGCATCCTAAGAAAATGCAAATCAACTATAAAACGAACGACTCATTAAACTTCATCGCTGAAGTCATTAGTGAAGCGGGCGCTAAACAAGTCAATGCTGAATTACGGGAAACCGTTACGAAGTCATATGCTAAAGTCATGTTTAAACAAGTTAAGACGGCCGGCAAAGGTTTCACAACCGCTGCTAAGGGCGCTAAGAAGTTAACGGATGGTTCAATTACGTTAGCGGACGGTTTAAACACTTATACGGCGGGTGTCGACAAAGTCAACGATGGTGTCATGACGATGAAAACAAGCGTTGTGCCATTATCAGATGGCATTCAGAAGTTAGCCGCGGGTTCAAAAGCATTGGATACAGGTCTCCAAACGTTAAACAGCAAGACCGGCACATTAGCATCAGGTGCCAGTCAATTAAATAGTGGGGCTAGCCAATTAAATACTGGTTTACAAACGTTAAATAGCAAGACCGGTGCACTCTCAACTGGTGTGAGTCAGTTGAACACAGGCTTGCAAACACTTAATAATAATAGTGCTAATTTAAATGGCGGTGCTGATAAATTAAAGGTTGGAATTACGCAATTATCAGCCGGAAGTCAACAATTAAATACTGCGTTAACCGATGCATCAAAAGAAATTACAACAAGCTTATCTACAGGTCAGCCTAAAATTGATGAGCTTAAAGAAGGCATGAATCAGTTAGATACAGGTCTTAGTCAGTTAAATGCAGCAATGAACGGTTCTGAAACAACCGTTATCGCACAAAAAATTACAACTGATTTAACGACGATTGGGAACAATACTCAAAGTACTGGTGTTGCTTTAGCTCAAGCGGGAACATCATTAGGTCAAGTAAAAACAAAAGTTTATGACACAAACTCAAGTGGTAGTGTTGCCAGCCAAGTTGGCAATGTTGGTGCACAATTAAAAACAATTGCTGCGGTCACGAATAATGCGGATGTTCAAGCGGCATTAGCTAAAAATCCAGCACTTGCTGCACAACTAAAGGCTGCCTTAGAAAGTGCTAGTGGGAGTCTTACCCAAACATCAACTCAAATTCAGTCATCTGGGGCTGATTTAACCAGTGCAGGTGCTGATTTAGACCTGATTAAGACGAATACAATTAGTACTGGTGCTCAATTAAAAGACGTTCAAACCCAATTAACTACCTTAATGGGTACTTTACAAACATTAAAGACTAGTGTTGGTCAATTAAGTACAGGCGCAACAGCAGCTAATGTTGGTGTTAATGAGGCGATTAGTACATTGACAGCTGGACTAGTTAAAGTTAATACTGGTTTATCACAAACAGGTGATGGCAGTGTTGCTAAACCATTTGGTGCAATCCAAGCAACGACTATTATTAACGCAGGTTTGAAACAAGTTCAAGAAGGTTTAAACGGGACGAGCACGCAACCTGGTTTAGTACCTGGGTTACAAGCTTATACGGCAGGTGTTGCTCAAGCCTCTAACGGTTCTAACCAACTTAATAGTAATGTTCCTGCTTTAACCGGCGGCATTGGTCAATTAGCTAGCGGTTCAGGTCAATTAGCGGCTGGGACTGCTCAATTGAACAGCCAAGTCCCACAATTAACGAGTGGTGTGAGTCAATTAGCCACTGGTTCAACAACCTTAAATGGTGGTTTAGTCCAATTGAATGGCAAGATTCCAGCTTTAACAAGTGGGGTTGATCAATTAGCTGATGGCACAAGTCAATTAGCGGCCAACTCAACTAAGTTAAACTCTGGGGCCACTCAATTGAAGAACGGTAACAAGACTTTAACCACTGGTTTGAATTCTGGTGCGAATAAAGTCAACTCAATTAAATTAACGAATAGTACTGCCGACATGTTTGCGGCACCAAGTGATTTGAAACATTCTAACTATAGCTATGTGCCAAATTACGGCCATGCTTTAGCGCCATATGTTTTATCATTAGCGTTATTCGTTGGGGCAATCGTCTTTAACTTTGCTTATCCAATTCGTAAGATTTCAATGGAAGGTCAATCAGCAACTGCTTGGTTCTTGAGTAAAATTGCAGTTGGCGCAATTGTCGCAATCGGTATGGGCTTAATTGAACCAGCTTTGATGATGGTTGCAGGCTTAAACGTCGATCATCCAGCACAATTCTTCCTAATCTCAGTCACCTTCGCGTTAACCTCGATGGCGATTATCATGTTCTTATCAATGGCCTTCGATAATCCAGGTCGTTTCTTAGCCATGGTACTCCTGATGTTACAATTAGGTGGTTCTGGTGGGACGTTCCCAATGGAAATCACGAACCATTTCTACAATGTGATCCATCCATTCTTACCAATGAGCTATTCAATCTTAGGCTTCAGACAAGCGATTACGTCTGGCTTAGGTAACGGTCAAATTGCCCAAACATTCTTTGTACTCTTATTATTCATCGCGATTGCGCTCGTGCTATTATGGATTAGCATGACTCATTTGCAAAAAATCGGCCAAGCCGGTATTTCGCAATTAGATGATAATCAAAAATTACAAGATGTTGAAAAATAGCACTAAATAAAAAAGCTAACCAGGTGGTTAGCTTTTTTTGTGTCTTTAACTTTTAACATCGAGATACGTATAACTCCGGCGGTCATAACGGTTGCGACTACGTGAATATTCTATCGGTTCACCGTTATCCAAATAAATCACTTGTTCGACCTCTAGGACGGGATCTGTCGGTGCGCAATCGAGATATTTCTGATCGTATTCATCAGACTTATCAGCTTGAATATTCCGAAAAGCGCCCGCAAATGTTAGGTGTAAGGTCTCTTTCAAGTAGTTATACACCGAATGCTTTAGAACGTCATCGGTTAGACCGGGGGCCCGAGTGACGGGCATGTAGGTGTGTTCAAGCGTCGTATTAACACCATCAATGATCCGCAACCGAATAATTTCATAAACCGGTTCTTGATCGGCAAGCATCAGATATTCTTGGATTTCAGGTGTGGGGAAGACGACTTCAAATTGAATGATTTCGCTGGTTAAGGTCTTACCTAAACGGGCAATGTCCGCGGCCATACCGTCGTATTGATTTGCCGGCATCGCGGCCTTATTCCAAAAAGAATGGTCCAGAATCTTTGTGCCGGCACCCCGACGTGCTAAAACGAGACCCTCCATGGTTAAAATCGTAATGGCTTTTTTAACAGTCATCCGACTAGCGCCGAATTCTTGAACGAGGTCGATTTGATTAGGTAAAAGTGTATTGGCCGGATAAACGCCTTTTTTAATCCGTTGGCGTAATGTATTCGCAATTTCTTCGTATTTTGGCAAAAAAATACCCCGCTTTCTTTCTCTAGTGTAGTAGAAAGTGCGGGGTAAGACAATCTTTTTAGTTCGTTAAGGGATCTTTTTGACGATCTAACATCTTAAGGAATGGGAACCAGATTAATCCGACAATCACCACGTCGATTAATTGGAGAATCCCACCGAGCACTGAGTTAGTGGCTAACATCCCACTGAAGAAGATTGGGACCGTCCAAGGAACGGAAACCCCAGTTGGCGCTGGCACCAAACCAATCGCCATAACAGCGTAATTAAGAACGGTTACGATGAGGGGTGCGATTAACCAAGGATGAAGATTGAAGCGTTCAACACGATTGGCATCCCGAAAATAACGGGTTCATTAACGTTGAAAAGTCCAGGCGCTAATGCGAGTCGACCGACATCACGATATTGTTTCTTCTTCATCACGAAGGCCATCAAGATAACGACTGCTAAAGTCATCCCAGAGCCGCCTAATCCGACGGTGAAGGTTTCCATGAATGGTTTAGTGATGATATGTGGGAGTGCACGGCCGGCTTTATAAGCATCTAAGTTTTCGAGCATCAGTGTGTTCCAGATGGGATCCATCACTGAATTGACGATAATTTGACCGTGAAGTCCGAAGAACCAGAGTAGTTGGACAAAGAAGAGGGCCACTAAGGTTGCGGGTAAGCTACTACCCAAACCGACTAATGGTTTTTGGATGACTTCATAAATCACATCGTGTAAGTTGACATTGAATAAGCCAGTAACGGCAGCTTGTACGGCTAAGAAAATCGTTAATGTTAAAACGGCTGGAATCAAAGCGGCAAAAGATTTGGAAACTGCTGGCGGAACACCGTCAGGCATTTTAATTTGCCACCCTTTTTTAGTGAAGCGACAATAAAGTTCAGCAGCGATAAACGCGGCAATCATGCCAAGGAACATCCCTTTAGCACCCAGTCGATCGAGACTTAAAACGCCGGAAACGTCGACGCCTTTATCAGTCGTCATCATAAATGGCGTTAGAATCAGGAAGCTGGCAAAGGCAACTGCGCCCCCGAATATGCCATCAACATCGTAGGAATCCGATAGGTAATAACCAATCCCGAAGGTGACGAAAACAGTCATAATCGACATCGTCGCATTTTGACCATTGCCTAGTAGTGACGTTAAAGTCGCTTTAGTCGCATCATTAAAGAAAGGTAAATTAGTAATAACAACAACAATTGAACCAAACATTGTAAGAGGGAATGAGAGCATAAAAGCATCACGCAAAACAGTTAAATAACGATTTTGACCAAGCTTAGTGGCAAGTGGCATGATATGTTTGTTAAGCATGTCCATAAAATGATTCACGGCAAGCACCGTCCTTAAATAAATTTGTAATCGATTACAAAACTTAATATACCACGCACAATAATAAAAGTCTAGACATTATAAATATTTGAATGGCTTTTTGATGAAAACGTTGTTATACTAAATTTATTCAAATAAGAAGGAGCTGGATTGACGATGACATTTTATAAATTTCCAGAAAATTTCTGGTGGGGATCAGCTGCGAGCGGTCCGCAAACAGAAGGCCGGATTGACGGCGATGGTAAAGGGGATAATATCTGGGACTATTGGTATCAACAAGCGCCAGAAAAATTCTTTAACCAAGTCGGACCAGCCAAAACGTCAGATGTGTATCAACAATTTAAAACTGATATTCAATTAATGAAACAAACGGGGCATAACTCTTTTAGAACCTCAATTCAATGGAGTCGTTTATTTCCAGAAGGTACGGGTGCGGTCAATCAAACTGCGGTTGATTTCTACAACGCGTACATTGATGAACTCATTGCCAACGACATCGAACCGTTTATGAATTTGTACCATTTTGATATGCCAATGGCGCTCCAAGAACAAGGCGGTTGGTTGAATCGTAAAACAGTCGATGCTTACGTGAATTACGCGCAAACCTGTTTTGAATTATTTGGGGACCGCGTCAAGAAATGGTTTACCCATAATGAACCAATCGTGCCCGTTGAAGGGGGTTATTTGTACCAATTCCATTATCCTAATGAGATTAATTTACAACACGCCGTTCAAGTCGGTTATCACGAAACGTTGGCGAGTGCCAAAGCGATTGAAGCCTATCATGCGCTCAATCAAGGTGGTCAAATTGGGATTGTTTTGAATTTAACGCCCAGTTATCCACGCGATGCCAAGAATCCAGCTGATGTTAAGGCGGCCAAGATTGCAGATGCCTTTTTCAACCGATCATTCTTAGATCCCGCAGTTAAAGGTGAATTTCCAAGTGATTTAGTCGCATTATTAAAAGAGAATCAATTACTCCCTGATTATCAAGACGGTGATTTAGCGACAGTTAAGGCCAATACGGTTGATTTGTTGGGGATTAATTATTACCAACCACGCCGGGTGAAAGCCAAAGAAACGCCAATTGATCATACGCACGGGATTATGCCAGATGATTTCTTCGATAATTACGAGATGCCGGGTAAAAAGATTAATCCGTATCGTGGTTGGGAAATCTACGAAAAAGGGATTTACGATATTTTGACCAATGTTCGCGAAAATTACGGCAACATCGATTGTTTCATCTCAGAAAATGGGATGGGTGTCGAAGGTGAAGAACGGTACCGTAATGCAGATGGTCAGATTGACGACGATTATCGAATTGATTTCGTCAAAGATCATTTGAAATACGTCCACCAAGCCATTCAAGAAGGCAGCCACTGTCTGGGTTATCATATGTGGACCTGCATGGATAACTGGTCATGGACCAACGCCTACAAGAACCGTTACGGTTTCATCTCAGTCGATTTAGACAACGACTGTCAAAGAACAATCAAAAAGTCGGGCCACTGGTTCAAACAAGTAGCGGATAAAGATGGGTTTGAAGATTAGAACAGAGCGCTGATTGAGCGGTTAATCTTCGAGCATAACCTAATAATGACAATTGTGGTTGAACTTAACCATAATTGTCATTATGTAGTTAGGCGGAGAGGATTGCTCAAGAAGCTAGTTCGGGAACGTGTTTCAGATAGAGCGCTGACTCAAGTTGGTCAGGCTTTGAGGATTAACCTAAGAAACTCAATTATGGTTCGATCTATAACCATGATGGGGGTTCTGTAGTTAACCGGAAAAGGCTACTTGAGAAGCGCGTTTCAAGTAAGAGCGCGTTGGTTGCAGGAATAGTTGAGCAGTAATAAAATTTAACCGATTTTAAAAAGCAGTCCTCTGGTTGATTTCCAAACCAGAAGGCTGCTTTTTGGCGTTTGACGAATTATTTGGTAAGCTAGGGGGACAGTTAGCGGAAAAAGACGAGGTAGTGAAGATGGACGATGATGTTCAAACATTCTGGGATGATTTTGCGGCCGATTATTATCAGATTCAACAGGAGTCGCAAGTGCCGATCGTCCAGGATGTTCTGGCGTTTTTAAAAGCACAACGGATTTTACCAACCGAATCACTTTTGGATTTAGGCGGAGGCAGTGGGCGTTACTTGCCGGCCTTAGCAAGCAACAGCCAACAGTATACGATCTCTGATATTTCAGGTGGGATGTTAAATTACGCGCAACAAGAAGCCCAGAAAAATCAGATGACTAATGTTGATTACCGTCAAGAATCGCTAGACCAATGGTTGACGACGACGCCCAATGACACCTATCAGGTTGTTTTTAGCGCTTTAAACCCAAGTGTATCACCTGATAAGCTTCAAGCGATTAGTCAAAAGAGTCAAAAGTGGACGGTATTGCTTCGATTAACGTTAAATGAAGATGATTTATTTAGTCCGCTCGCCCGACGCCTAGGGATTGACGAGTTCGATCCAAATGTAGATGCACAAATCATTGCGGCTTTTAAACAGCAATTACCAGAATCAGTTGTTGAACAGCCGTTTCAATATCAGTATTCGGAATTGATTGAACGCCAATTAGTTGCTGAATATTATGCGGATTATTCAGATCAAGCCGTTTAAAGCGCGAGTTAGACCGATTATTCCAAAATCAAGCGACTTTAATGAGCCGAACGACGATGACTTATACGTTATTGTCTTGGCGAAAATAAGGGGATTCAGTCGGTTTAAACAAGCTAGTGAGCGTCGGTTATGCTAAAATATGGGTAGGTTAATGAGGGAGGATTTGTTGGCATGCATAAATCAGATAAAACGGTCACACCAACGGCCATTAGTAGTAGTATTCGAACACGCTTTTTTGCCTTACAGATGATTGTTATCGTAGTCTTAGGGGGCTTAACGGTCAAAATCGTGAGCGGATTTAGTCCGTTGATGACCGATTCAGAAATTTTAAATAATACTATTTTAACGGCACTGGCTTCAACGGTAGTGGCCTTAGCGATTTGGTATTTATCGTATAAGTTAATTGCACACCGCATCATGCGCCAAGTGATGGATAAAGATTTAGAAGAAAGTTATATCTTTAAATTATCCCATGCGGCTAGTAGTCTAAGCTTGCATATCGTTTATTTCATCAGTATTTTGGTGATTGTTTGGTTGATGATGAGTTCGCAAAATGTGCGCAACGATTTAACCGGTTTGCAACTTTTCAAGGGTGATGCGCAGGTCGTTAAAATGGTCGATGATCACAGTTTGAAACAGATTAAACAATTCTATCAACCAGCAGGCACATCCAAAACCAGTTATCTCGGTAGTAATCAAGACCAGGCGTATTTTAAAGTGAATCAAGACGTGATTAGCTTACCGCTGGCCAAAGTCCAATTCGAAGGGCAAGATAACGCCAATAGTACTGGTAAGATGGCGATTCAATGTTACAAACTTAAAAACTCGGCGGACAAACGTTATTTGAAACAACACGTTTATTTAATTAAAACCGGGTTGCCAACCGTCCCAATTACGAAGATGTATCAACACTACACGCCACAGTCAAGCACAAGTGTGCCGAAGTTAGATATAGAGTAGCGTAAACGGCTTACATTTGTTAAAGTTAGAGAGTAACCATTTCTGAAATTAAAGGGGATATTTAATCATGATTGAAGCAGTTAATCTGAGAGCCGGCATGACTTTTGAACAAGACGGCAAATTAATTAAAGTTCTAGAAGCTAATCACCATAAACCAGGTAAGGGCAATACTGTTATGCGCGTTAAGTTACGTGATTTACGGACAGGTTCAATCGTCGAAACAACGATGCGTCCTGAAGTTAAAGTTGAACAAGCCATGATCGATACAAAAGATGTTCAATATTTATACACACAAGACGATGTCGCATTCTTCATGGATATGGAAACATATGAACAATATGAAATCCAAACCGATGTCATCGAAGAAGCCACTAAATTCTTGCTAGAAAATATGAACTGCAAAATTCAATTCTTCGGTTCAGAAGTCATCGGTGTGACATTACCATCAACGGTTAACTTACGCGTTGTTGAAACACAACCTTCAATTAAAGGCGCAACAGTGACCGGTTCAGGCAAACCAGCGACAATGGAAACCGGCCTAGTCGTCAGCGTCCCAGATTTCATCAGTGCTGACGAAGTCCTAGAAATCAACACCCAAGAAGGCACATACGTCAAAAGAGCAGCAAAATAAAAGAGTGCTTTTCGTTGCGGGTAGCAACTGAGCACTAATTATAAATATCCAATAATCTTGGTTTTAAGATTATTGGATATTTTAGATTAGGCGGAAGTTGTTGCAACGAAAAGCACATTTCAAAATAAAAGAGTGCGAAGCCGCACGATAGGTTCTGAGCATTAGCCTAGTCTGGCGAATAAAGGCCGCTTTTGGCTGCGGTAAGTGATCAATCTTTTATTTGTTGAATTTAGACGGTAGGCAGATACCTTAATGGAAATTGAAGTTCTGTAAGCAGTATAATACATTAAGAAAAGATTGAAAAGTTAGTGATAGGGATATATTGAGTAGGATAGATATGAAGAGTTATTTGAACTTAATTTCAATTGAAAAGAGGAATAATAAATGAAATACATTAATATGGTTAAAGATGAGTATAAGAATAAAAATTTAGTAATTATTCTTATTATTGAAGGGATGGTGGCGTAATTGTCTTGGTGTGGTGCAAAGCAAAGAGAGGAACAAGATAAGCGTCGTCGTAAAGAACTTAAATCTAGACTTACGAAGAAAGCAGCTAAGGTTCTATTTGATTCGTTAAAAGTTTCGGCTAGTGAAAAAGATGTTGAAAATGCATGGAGAAAGATTTTTGTACAGTATTATATTGATAACGGAAAAGAAGATTATCAAATTTCTTCTGAAAATAATGTTGATGGTTTTATTTATACTAATTCTGGTTCGATTTTATTTGCTTTAAAGATATTGCTTGAATTTAAGTACGATACAGATTTAACTAAAACGTATGATCGTGCGAGAATAACTTGTCAAGTTGTTCATTATATGAAAAAGTTTAAAGACAGTAGTACTGCACAAATGCCGACAGTAATTGTAGGCGCTGATGAGGATCAGTCATTTATTTTGTTAGCAAGTAATTTTTACAAATACCTTGATGGTGATTACAACTGGAATGTAGCTCCTAGCTCTGCCTATAAAGAAGATCTTGAATTGATGAAGGATCTTCAGGATGACGCGAATCTTAGTGTATATCCATTTCAATTTGTAGGTGGTAACTTGGATGAACGCTATAATTCATTACTAGATCTTTTTGATACGATAGATTCTATTACTCAAGAGGATGGAGAAAAGACTTTTAAGGTTAAAGTGTCTGACAGCACAATTGTAGGTATGTTTGATGAATTTAACAATATTGCATTTAAAGAGCCAAACAAAATAGAGCCCGTACAAGCGGTTAACATGTTCATGCATATGTTGACGAGTAAAAATGATGATGAATATTATTTTATACCGCGTAACCGAAATCTATATCATTTACCAAATGATCAAAAAGTTAAAGTGTTTGGGGTCAAGTTAGAGGCATACTTGAATCATTATGATCGTAATTTTACTAGTAAAGAAATCGATAT
>NZ_BAMJ01000024.1 GCF_000615805.1 Latilactobacillus fuchuensis DSM 14340 = JCM 11249 | reverse complement strand
TTTTTTAGTTATGTATCCTCATTTATTCAATCGGATAATCAGTATCTTCAGCTTCATCATAAATTGAAACGGGATGTTGATCTTCGCAGGTAATTTTTAATTGGTAACCAAAATGGTCTAAAAAAATCAATTCATCTTCGGTTAATTGAATGACGTTACCGGAGAGTGGTTTATTATCAATTTGGACGAGGAGGTTAGGCATAATCTTCAACGTGTGTGTCTTATGGGTTTGTTCGTCGTTAAAAGACCAATTACCGGCATAAAAACTTGCGACTTTACTGGCTTGAGCCGTTCGCACTTTTTGCTGATATTGGTGAATGGTCTGTTCAAAAAGTTCCTTTGGTTTTTTAAAACGAAAAATTCTCATAATCACACCTCAATATAGTTCTATTTTAGCACGAATGACTTTCTTTTTGTGGATATTGTTCTCGGACTTAAGGTTGATTTTTCAATAAAATATTTTGTAAACGTTTTGATGGGATTTCAGACCTATTTCCCGTATACTGAACTTACTTAAATGAGGAGTTGAATGTCATGCAAAAATTAGGCATTATTGGGACCAATTGGATTACGGGACAGTTCGTGGAAGCGGCCCGAACAGCTGAAGCGTTTGAATTAACCGCAGTCTATTCACGGACGGCGGCTAAAGCCCAACAATTTAGAACCGACTATGAAGCAGGTGCGGCACAAGATTATACCGACCTCGCCACTTTTTTCATCGCGGGTGATTTTGCGACCGTCTATATTGCGTCTCCCAACAGCTTGCATTTTGAACAAGCTAAACAGGCACTTGAAGCGGGCAAAAATGTGATCGTTGAAAAGCCAGCCTTCAGTAATCCGACTGAAATGGCGACGATTCAAGCGATCCTTAAAGATCGACCTGATCAATTTTTATTTGAAGCAGCGCGCCATGTGCATGAAGCCAATTTCAAAATTGCGCAAGCAGCGATTCAAGCCTTGCCAACAATCAATGGTGCGACATTGGCCTACATGAAATATTCATCCCGTTACGATGCCGTTTTGGCTGGGGAAGAACCAAATATTTTCTCGCGTCATTTTTCAGGTGGGGCGTTGCAAGATTTAGGCGTCTATGTGGTTTACGATGCCGTCAGCTGGTTTGGCGCTCCTGAATCCGTTGATTATCAAGCTGAAATTTTGCCAACCGGTGTCGATGGTAAAGGCGTTGCGACCTTGCACTACGCTGATTTTGATGTCACGTTGATCTTCGGTAAGACGGTTGATTCTTATTTGAATTCCGAAATTTATAGCGGTCAAACGACGATTGTGTTGGATAATGCGGGTACGATTGGCACGGTCAGTCGTTACGAAAATGACGGCGCGCAAAAAACGGCTTTAGGCCAAGCGCCACTTGCCAATCCGATGGTGGCCGAAGCGACAATTTTTGCTGAGATTATTGCTAATCGCGACACAAAACGGTATCATGAACTATTACAACTCAGTCAAACAGTCAATCAGGTCGTCTACCAATTACGTCAATCTGCTGGCATTGTGTTTGATGCAGATTAACGGAGGCAATACATGAGCGTTTCACCAGCATTTCAAGCATTATGGGACGAACAAGGTTTTAAAGAACAATCGCCCATTCAACTAGCCGTTGAACAACCATTAAAAAATGATCGATCAATCCTGGGCCTAGCACCAACCGGTTCTGGGAAAACGCTAGCTTTTTCATTACCTTTGTTAGAGAAGGTGATGCCTGGCGAAGGCTTGCAAATCTTAATTTTGGCGCCATCCCAAGAACTCGTGATTCAAACCCGGGATGTGATTCTACCTTACGCTAAAGCGATTGACTGTAAAGTACAGGCGATTACGGGTAAAGCCAACGTTAAACGGCAAATCGAAAGGTTGAAAGAAAAACCCGAGATTATCGTTGCAACAACTGGTCGTTTATTAGAATTAAACGAACAACGCAAAATTAAATTCTATGGCTTACAAGCAATTGTCATGGATGAAGCCGATGAGTTGTTGACCGATAATGGTTTAACTGAAACCCGCCACATTGTGCAAGAATCACCTGCCGATGTCCAATTAGGCTTCTTTTCAGCGACTTCAACTGAAATTTTAACGGAATTGGAAAAATGGTTTGGCGTCGAAGTTGAAACGATTGATGTCCGCGATGTCGATCGGACCGGTGGCGAAGTGCTCCACGCCTTCATTCCAACCGGCAATGCCCAAAAAGTGAATGTCTTGCGGCATTTAGCCCATCAAAAACATTTCCGCGGTTTGGTTATTTTTAACCAATCAGCGCAACTATTACAAGCGGCGCGGACTTTAGGCCATCAAAAAGTGACTTACGCATCACTTTCTGGTCAAGGCCGGCAAACAGAACGTCAAAAGGCCTTAAAAGATTTACGCGAAAATAAGATTCAACTCTTATTGGCGACGGATGTTGCGGGTCGGGGATTGGATATCACTGATTTACCATACGTGATTAATTTTGACGTGCCGAATGCTAAGATTACTTATATTCATCGGGCCGGTCGGACTGGTCGGATGGGTCGTGAAGGCACGGTCTTAACGTTGGGGAACCAACATGATGGTCGTAATTTACGCAAGTTATTAGCGCCTGAATATGATTTAGTTACGCGTTATCTAGTAGGCGATCATTTGGAAGAAACGCGCCCAGTAGCGCCTAAACCAGAACCCGTTCAAAAGGAACAAGTTACTGAAAAAATAACAGATGGTACTGAAAAGGTAGCGGTCAGCGTTACGAAAACAGATGCGCCTAAACAACCGGTAAAACGGCTGAATCCGGTTAAACCAAGTCGGGTACAACCTGAGAATTTAAAGCCAAAACACAAGAAGAATCGCAATCGTAACCAAAAGAACAAAGGTTATCACAAAAAAAATATCGACTAACGGTCTAGACCTAAAAGCCCTAAAATCATTGTAAATGATTAGGGCTTTTTTTAATTGGCCTAGCTGTTAAATAACAAATACTGGCGGAATTAATTGACAAAATTTTTGAAGCGGTTACAATAAGAGTGTCAGTTTTAATTGGCTAGACTTTCTGATTGGTACGTTTAAGGATTAACAGAGTGGTTATTTTTGTAAGCCCTTTAAAGACTTGATAGGAATAATTGACCAGCATTGGCATCATCAGAGAAATCGAGGAGGATTTTATAATGGCAGAAGAACAAAATTTAGAAGCAATCATGGGTTTAATTATCAACGGCGGGAACGCTAAAAGTAGCTCAATGGAAGCAATTCAAGCCGCTAAAAAAGGCGATTTTGAAACAGCCGCCGCTAAATTAAAAGAAGCTGATGCAGCACTTTCTGAAGCACACAATTCACAAACTGGCATGTTAACGAAAGAAGCTAGTGGCGACCATATTGAAGTGACTTTATTAACGGTTCATTCACAAGATCATTTAATGAATGCGATTACGTTCCGCGATTTAGCTGGTGAAGTGGTTGACGTTTATCGTAAAATGGCTGGCCTTGAAGTGCATACTTATTAAACGAAATAATTAAATTGGGGTTGGCTGAATTGTCAGCCAATCCTTTTTTCTTAAAAGGAGATTAGCAGATGATATTTCTAAATGCCCCCATTCAACAAGAGCAAATTATTGCATTGCTTGATGGTATAACCAAGATGGTGTCACGTTCAAGTATGTTAAAAAAGAAGCACCAATGAAATTATTGTTTGAAACCAACCAGACTGACTTAGAAGCAGCCGTTAAGGTAGCTAAGGCGACCATTAAAGCCCAATCATGGGGCGCTGTCTTATT
Organism: Latilactobacillus fuchuensis DSM 14340 = JCM 11249; assembly: GCF_000615805.1. Taxonomy (GTDB): domain Bacteria; phylum Bacillota; class Bacilli; order Lactobacillales; family Lactobacillaceae; genus Latilactobacillus; species Latilactobacillus fuchuensis. Next base: position 35,258 of record NZ_BAMJ01000024.1, on the reverse strand, counting down.
CTTCCAAGCAGGGGTTGTTCAATAATTTCAGAAATTTAAATCAGATGAGGTGATTATCAATGGAAATTAAACAAACGTTAAATATCCCAGCTAGTTATTTTTATCAAAAAGTCATTGATTCTGTGTTATTTGATATTCGCAAACAAACGGGCCAGACGATGACGGCTGCGCAATTAATGAATTATGCGTACGATAAAAGTTTTGGCAACAATGGCAAAGCAACGATTAAGGTCACTCAGTTGATTAAAGATCAAAGCTACCATTATGAAACAAGTTCGCCCCGGGGAACCTATCAAGCGAGTTATGATATTTTTGCCAACAATGCCGATTCAATTCAAGTTATCTATCGCGAAAGCGCCAAAGCCAGCGGTAAATTACAACAAGCCAACGACGCCTTCATGGGTGTCATCATGGGCTTCATGCGCAAACGCGGTTTCAAAAAAATGCTAAAACAGATTGAAAAATCGTACACAGAATAGAGCGCTTTTGCTTACGGTAGATTCTGAGCATTAGCCTAGTTCCGTGAATAAAGTCCGGGCTATGGACTTTGTTTACGAAACGTAGCTAAGCACAGGAATCTGTAAGGAAAAGCGCGTTTCAGAATAGAGCGCTGACTCGAACGGGTAGGCTTTGAGGATTAACCTAAGGATGCGAATTATGGTTGAACTTAACCATAATTTGAATCCTGTCGTTAACCGGAAAAGGCTGTTCGAGAAGCGCGTTTAAAAATAGAGCGCTGATACACACGAATAGATTCTGAGCATTAGCCTAGTCTGGTGAATAAAGTCTGGTTTATGGATTTTGTTTGCCAGACGTAGCTAAGCACAGGAACCTGTGTGTAGAAGCGCGTCTCCGCCTTTACAAATCATTTTGAAAGTGAGCAAATTAAGATGGAATATCCTAAATTAGCACCTTTCCCCACTAATTTTTTGTGGGGGTCAGCATCAGCAGCGTATCAAATCGAAGGGGCTTATCAGGCCGAAGGAAAAGGGTTATCAGTCTGGGATCAGTTTGTACGGATTCCGGGAAAGACGTTTAAAAAGACAAATGGCGACGTTGCGGTTGATCATTTTCACCGGTATCGTGAAGATGTCGCTTTGATGGCCAAAGCCGGTTTAAAAGCGTATCGTTTCTCAATCTCTTGGCCTCGAGTCTTGCCAACTGGTCGTGGGACGGTTAATGAAGCTGGCATTAAATTTTATAGCCAGTTGATTGACGAACTGTTAGCCAATCACATTGAACCAATTGTCACGATTTATCATTGGGATTTACCGCAAGCGCTCCAAGATGAATACGGTGGCTGGGAATCACGTCAGATAGTCGATGATTTTACAGCGTATGCGCAGTTATTATTCGAACGTTTTGGTGATCGAGTCAGTCATTGGGTCACTTTGAATGAACAAAATGTGTTTATTACCCACGGCTATTTAACGGCGGAGCATCCGCCAGCAGTGATGGACGCTAAACGGACTTATCAAGCCAATCACATGGCTAATTTGGCCAATGCGAGTGCGATTAAATTATTCCACGAAAAAGGGTATCAAGGCGGTATTGGACCTAGTTTTGCCTACAGCCCAACCTATTCGTTAGATGCAAATCCGGTTAACCAGGTGGCTGCGGACAATGCGGAACAATTGAGCGCTGACTTATGGTTAGACGTTTACGCGTGGGGCCGTTATCCAGCCCTAGTGATGACTTATCTGAAAAACCAAGGAATTGCCCCTGAAGTCACAGAAGCCGACCAAGCGTTACTGAGTGACCCATTAGCGCATCCTGATTTTATGGGGATGAATTATTATCAAACGAATACGGTAACGGCGAATTCGCTAGAAGATGGTGTTGGTTTGACGAAACAGAATACGTCTGGTAAAAAAGGAACAAGTCAAGCTAGTGGCGTGCCTGGCGCTTATAAGACGGCTGAGAATCCGTACATGCAACAAACCGATTGGGATTGGAATATTGATCCTGAAGGTTTGCGAATCGCGTTACGCCGGATTGAAAGTCGCTATCACCTACCAGTTCTGATTACTGAAAACGGATTGGGTGCTTATGACACGCTTGAAACTGACGGTGAAATTCATGATACTTATCGGATTGCATTCTTGAAAGCCCATGTTCAAGCGATTCAAGAAGCCATTACCGATGGCGTTCGCGTTATCGGTTATACGACTTGGAGTTTTACCGATTTATTAAGTTGGACGAACGGTTATCAAAAACGGTACGGTTTTGTTTACGTCGATCGCGACGAAACGGATGAAAAAGAATTGAACCGGTATCCTAAGGATAGTTTCTATTGGTATCAAAAAGTGATTCAAAGTAACGGTGAAATAATTTAAACTAGACAAGCTATGCCATTTTTTGGGATAGCTTTTTTAGTCGATGACGCTTAAAATAAGCACTAACTAAATTAACGGAGGCGTAAATATGACAACTCAAGAAAGACGTGCGGCCGTCTTAGCCGCTATTCAGGATAGTTCGCAACCGATTAGCGCTAAAACGTTGGCCAAGCAATACGAAGTGAGTCGTCAAACAATTGTGGGTGATATTGCGTTACTTCGCGCACAGGGGGCCAACGTGATTGCGACGGTCAGCGGTTATTATATTCAGACGGTCCAACAACGGCAACAATATTACCGTGGTCAAGTTGTTTGCCAACATACGCCCGCCAAAACGCGTGCTGAATTGCTGGTAATTGTTAAAAATGGGGGTCGAGTCGTCGATGTGACGGTGGATCATCTTATACGGTGAATTAACGGGTCAATTAGGGATTGCGACCTTGACAGATGTCAACCAATTTATGCAAAAAATAAAAGCCAATCCACAACAACGGTTATTAGCAACGCTAACCGATGGGGTTCATTTGCATACGATAGAATGTGCATCAGAACAGGATTTTGAACGGATATTAACGGCGCTATCAGAACTTGGTGTGCGTTACGAAAAATAAATAGGTGTCTTGACACGTGTCTGGTTTTTCCGTATGATAATGCCTGTAGTCACATAAAAGGGTATGGATAAGGGGAATGACAGATGCAAAAAGAACACAGGACATTATTATGGGCAGCAGGTGGGGCTTGGTTATTTGATGCAATGGACGTTGGTTTACTCTCTTTCGTCATCGCGGCCTTAGCGAAAGAATGGCAATTGAATAGTAGCCAAATGGGTCTGATTGGGAGTATCAGTTCAGTCGGAATGGCAATTGGCGCCGTTGTTTTTGGGATTCTCGCGGATAAAATTGGGCGCAAGAATAGTTTATTATGTTCGTTATTGTTATTTTCAATTGGTAATGGGATTTCGGCTTTTAGTACCTCATTGAGTTTATTTTTAGTTTTACGGTTATTAGTCGGTGCCGGCCTTGGTGGGGAATTACCAGTGGCGTCAACTCTGATTTCTGAAAACACGCCGGCCGAAACACGGGGTCGTGCAGTGGTCTTATTGGAAAGCTTTTGGGCGGCTGGTTGGTTAGTCGCAAGTTTACTAGCTTACTTTGTGATTCCAACGTGGGGTTGGCGAGTGGTCTTGTTGATCACGTCGTTACCCGCTGTTTACACGTTGATCTTGCGGAAACATATTAAACAGGAACACGAACCGCAGTTAATTAACCGGAAAATTTCGTTAGGGCAACGTTTAGCAACCCTTTGGTCAGAAACGTATCGCCGAAGAACCATCATGTTGTGGTTGGTTTGGTTCTTAGTTGTCTTTTCATATTACGGGATGTTTTTATGGCTACCAAGTGTCATGGTGCTAAAAGGATTCAGTTTAGTGCACAGCTTTGAATACGTCTTAATCATGACCTTAGCGCAGTTACCCGGCTATTTCGTTGCCGCATGGTTGATTGAAAAATGGGGTCGTAAATTGGTGCTTGGGACTTTCTTAATTGGGACCGCAGTCAGCGCGTTAGCTTTTGGGACGGCGAATAGTGTCGGGTTATTAATTTTAGCCGGAGCGTTATTATCCTTTTTCAATTTAGGGGCTTGGGGCGCGTTGTATGCTTATACGCCAGAACAATACCCAACAGCCGTCCGTGGTAGCGGCAGTGGCTTAGCGGCCGCTGTCGGCCGAATTGGCGGGATTGTTGGACCATTGATGGTCGGCACCTTAATCGGCCGTCAAGTTAGCTTACCGATTATTTTTGGCATCTTCACGGCCGCGATTTTAATCGCTGCGGGAGCTGTTTTAACCTTAGGGGAAGAAACAATGCACCAAGCTTTAAATCAATAACCGATTGAATAAATCGACTTTACAATTAATCCCTTGAATGCGACAATATTATTTGTAGCGTTCTCGTGCTCAACTGGATAGAGCAATCGCCTCCTAAGCGATAGGTTGCCAGTTCGATTCTGGCCGGGGACATTGGTAATAGCCGATTTTAGCATCAAGAAGGTCTGAGTGAATTCGCTCAGCCTTTTTTTGTGAAATAATTGGTTACGTTTTCATTTTCAGAAAGTTAGCAAAGTTGATTCTTATTTGCTAAAAATATGTTAAAATAGATTCGTATTCAAAAATCGCAACTTCAAAAAGTTGCAATTAATCTGGAGGCTTTTTCATGTCATTAGTTAATGGTACAGAAATTTTCAAAGCTGCTCGTGAAGGTCATTACGCTGTTGGTGCATTCAACACAAACAACCTTGAATGGACACGCGCTATCTTGGCTGCAGGTCAAGAAACAAACACACCTATCTTGATCCAAACATCAATGGGTGCTGCTAAATATATGGGCGGTTACGAATTATGCTTAAACTTAGTTGAACAAACTGTTAAAGCAATGAACATCACTGTTCCCGTTATCATGCATTTAGATCACGGTAACTACGAAGCTGCTAAAGAATGTATCGAAGTTGGTTACAACTCAGTTATGTTTGATGGTCATGATTTACCATTTGCAGAAAACTTAGAAAAGACAAAAGAAATCGTTGCTTTAGCACATGCTAAAGGCATCTCAGTTGAAGCCGAAGTTGGTTCAATTGGCGGTGAAGAAGACGGTATCGTTGGCGCTGGCGAATTAGCTGACGTTGAAGAAGCTAAACAATTAGCAGCTGCTGGTCCTGATTATTTAGCAGTTGGTATTGGTAATATTCATGGTGTATACCCTGCTAACTGGAAAGGCTTAAGCTTCGAACGTCTTGAAGAATTAGCTTCAGTTATCAAGATTCCTTTAGTATTACACGGTGGTTCAGGTATTCCTAAGGAACAAATCATCAAAGCTATCTCAATGGGTATTTCAAAAGTTAACGTTAATACTGAATGTCAATTAGTATTTGCTAAAGCAACTCGCGAATATATCGAAGCTGGCAAAGATCAACAAGGTAAAGGCTTTGATCCTCGTAAGTTATTTGCACCTGGTACTCAAGCTATTACTGATCTTGTTAAAGATCGTATCGAATGGTTCGGTACGCCAGAAGTTAAATAATCAAATTAAATTCAAAGTCCAACTTCGGTTGGGCTTTTTTTGTTGTTTAAGTCATCAAAAAAAGCTAATCATCAAGATTTTCTTGAGATTAGCTAGGTTTAGAATTGATTGCAGATTAGCCGATTGCGCTGCCAATCAGATAGGTGACGAACATCGTTAACAGACCGATTGAGACGTTGCGTAAAATACCTTTTAAACGGTTAGCGTGGCCGAGCGAGCACTGGTAAAACCAGTCATAATTAGCGCTAGAATGACCGCGCTAATCGTGCCGCTGACTTTATAGGGATAAGGAATCAACGTAATCGCCAGTAGCGGTAAGAGCGCGCCAAACATGAATGAGAAGAAGGATGAAAAGGCGGCGTGCCACGGGTTGAAATAGTGGTGGAGTTCAATGTTGTATTTTTCACGTAAGGTGATGTCTAAACTATCTTTTTGCATAAAAGCGTTGGCGACTTGGTTGGCAAGTGGTGTGGGTAACCCTTTAGATTCATAAGTCCGGGTTAAACTAGCGACTTCATCAGCGTATTCATTTTGGATGGCTTCCTTTTGCAGGCGCATCATTGATTTTTGAGTATCACGTTGGGTACTAACCGATACGTATTCACCGCCACCCATTGAAAAGGCGCCCGCAAGCATGCCAGAAACGCCGGCTAAAAAGAGGGTGTATTGACTTTGGTGCGCGCTAGCCACGCCAACGACAATCCCAGCGACGGAAATAATACCGTCGTTGGCGCCTAGGACGCCCGCGCGAATAATATTCAAACGTTCAGATAAACAAAGATGCGGGTTTAGTGGTTTGGTAGTCGTGATTTCTTTCATCAGATAATTGCTCCTAACATGATAAGTTTAATTATATTATACCTAATTGAGAAACGTTATCAATTGATTTAACGAAATTCGTCACAAAGAAATCATCGTGTAAAATTAATTAACCAATTAGTTTTTAACGATTCTTAATAAGCGCAAAAAAACCGGTATCGACGTAAGTCTCAACATTCTGAGATTAAATGAACATTTTTCTTTGACGCGCGCCAGAACTCATCAATTTCCGTTCAAATCAAAATAACTGATTATCCTAAGTTCGGGATAATCAGTTATTTCAACTTGATACTCAATTGATAACCGAGTTCTGTCACAGCTTGTTCTATTTATAACTGGGGTTGTTGGAGGGCCTGGTTAAAAAAGTAATAACAAATAATCACAGCCAACAAACCAATCAGCGAAATCAGGATTAATCCCTTAATATTTTGCCGTTGCCAACCACTATAAATTGTCAGACCAATGAAAAAAGTGGTCAAACAAACGGCGATACCTAAAAGCATGAGCCAAACTATCATTGATTAATCCGCCCAATCACCATTCCGGAAGACTGGGACGACTGAACCGTCGTGTTTGATACCGTCAATGTTCATTTGACTAGAGCCAACCATGAAATCAACGTGGGCTTGACTACGGTTCAAGCCAGCCGCTTTTAATTGTTCCTCGGTCATCTTAGTGCCCCCTTCAATGGAGAAGGCGTAAGCAGAACCTAAAGCAAGATGGTTAGATGCGTTTTCGTCAAATAGTGTGTTGAAGAACGTAATCTTAGATTGTGAGATTGGTGAAGGATCAGGAACTAAAGCCACTTCGCCTAAACTCTTAACACCCGCGTCAGTTTGCAATAATTTTTGTAGCACATCATTGCCTTCTTCAGCAGTCGCTTTAATCACACGACCATTTTCGAAAGTGAATTTCATGTTATTTAACGTATTACCCGCATAGCTGAGCGGTTTGGTCGAAGAGATATAACCATTAATGTTGTTCGCATCGGCAGCTGAGAAGACTTCTTCAGTTGGCATGTTGGCCACGAATGGCCGTCCATCGCTACTTTCATTAGGACCACCAATCCAGATATGATTTTCAGGGAGACCGATTGTAATATCAGTACCAGGCGCAGTGTAGTGGAGTGCTTTGAATTGGGCAGCGTTTAATTCAGCAGCCTTGGCTTGGAGTTTATGGCCGTGTGCTTCCCAAGCCTTAATTGGATCATCTTGGTCAATCCGAGTGGTCTTAAAGATTTCGGTCCATAATTTATCAGTGGCTGTTTGTAAATCATCGTCTGGGAAAACTTTATGCGCCCAGGCAGGACTAGCAGCAGCAATCACAATCCAGCTATTTTTGTTGGCTTGTGTCGCTTGGCGGACTTTAAGCATGGCTTGGCCGTTCGCCTTTTGAACGGCAGCGACCCGATCACTATCTAAGCCTTTTAAGTTGTCGGGATTACTCGACATGACTGAAATTCGTTTAGCGCCGTGTTCTAGCCAATAATCGTATTCTTGTGTTTGGAAGTCGGGGACATTCAGTAACCGATCTTCATCCTTGTGTTGCATATTGAGGCGATCAACTAAATCATCTTGCCATTTAATAATGACTTCAGCGGCACCGAGATCGTAACAAGCTGCGGTAATATCGCGGGCCAATTGAGATTGCGTGACTGCGATTTGGATGACGATGGTGTCACCGGATTGGACATTAATCCCAGTTTTGGCCGTTAATGCCGCGTATTTTTCAAGATTGTGTTCAAAAGTTGTCATAAAAAATCCTCCTTAAATGCTTTTAATACGTTCATCATAGCATAAGCCGTCTAAAAAAACTTGCAATATCAGTTAAAACGTTTTCATTGTTATTTAATTTGTGTTAGAGTTACTGTAATGAACGGCGTAAACTGAAATTTTGAGGGGTTGTTAAGATGGCACGAAAAAAGCGAATTAAAGCGGAACAAATTTTGGATAAAGCGTATGAAATGGTGTTGACCGATGGCTTGAAATCAATCACGGCGCGTAAGTTAGCCACCGAGTTAGACTGTTCAACGCAACCGATTTATTTGGAATTTGGGAGCATGGACCATCTTAAGAATGCTGTTTTAGAAGAAGCCAAGGCGCGCCTGATTTGGTACGTCAGTGAAGAGCAACGGACCGATAATCCGTTGGTTAACTTGGGAATGGGCTATATGCGGTTTGCAACTATTGAACCACAGTTGTATCGAGCGTTATTTATTGATAACCATTTTGGTGAAGATAAGACGAAATCGTTCGTCAGCCAACTAGCGACTCAGGCCCTTCGTAAATACGAGCCACTGATGAATAAACCCGAAGCAGAGCGTAAACGAATTAGTGTCGAAACGGGTGTGATTATCGCGGGGATTGCGACGTTATTGAACACGAGCTTGGTATCACTATCTGAAGATGAAGTCTATGCATTATTGACACGGATGTTGAAACGTTGTTTAGAAGGCGAACCAGTGACAAATTAAAAGAGAAGTCCATCCGAATTGGATGAGACTTCTCTTTTGGGTTAGATATGATATCGCTAAATCTTTTTAAATTATGATAATATTAATTGTCAATTGTAGGTGAAACGTGTAGCATAGTAAGGGATAGCAATCAGAATTAGTAGGAGGTTTATTTGTGTCTAAGATTAAAGTAATGACTGTTTTTGGCACACGTCCAGAGGCAATTAAAATGGCACCACTTGTTTTAGAATTGAAGAAACGCCATACCGAGTTTGAAGCAGTTACAGTCGTGACCGCACAACATCGGCAAATGCTAGATCAAGTGCTTGAGATTTTTAAAATTAAACCGGATTATGATCTAGACGTTATGAAACAACGACAAACGTTGAGTGAAATTACGAGTAATGTCTTAATGAATTTAGACCACGTGATTGCCACTGAAAAACCTGATATTGTGTTAGTTCATGGCGATACAACGACCACTTTTGCGGCTAGTATCAGTGCTTTTTATAATCAAACAGCCATCGGACATGTTGAAGCCGGTTTACGGACATGGGATAAATATTCACCATTCCCTGAAGAAATGAATCGTCAATTAACGGATGTATTGAGTGATATTTATTTTGCACCAACTAGTCAAAGTAAAGCTAATTTATTACAAGAGAATCATCCAGCTAAAGCAGTCTTTATTACAGGAAATACGGCGATTGATGCTTTGAAACAAACTGTTCAAACTGAATATAATCACGATATTCTAAAGGTTGTTGATGCAGATAAACGAATGATTCTAGTAACGATGCATCGTCGCGAGAATCAGGGAGAACCAATGAAGCGGGTCTTTAAAGTGATGCGTCAAGTGGTCGAAAGCCATGAAGATGTTGAAATTGTTTACCCGGTCCATTTAAATCCAGTTGTGCAAGAAGCGGCGCAAAGTATCTTGGGCAATCACCCTCGGATTCATTTAATTGATCCCTTAGATGTTGTTGATTTCCATAATTTAGCAGCTCGTAGCTATTTCATTATGTCTGATTCAGGTGGTGTTCAAGAAGAAGCCCCTTCACTAGGCAAACCAGTACTTGTTTTGCGCGATACAACTGAACGTCCTGAAGGCGTGACGGCTGGAACCTTGAAATTAGTGGGGACTCAACCAGAAGCAGTCCATGACGCCATGGTTGAATTATTGGATGATCAAGCAGTCTATGATGCCATGGCCCAAGCTAAAAATCCATATGGTGATGGTTTTGCCTCTAAGCGGATTTTAGATGCAATTGCGTATCATTTTGGTCAAACAACTGAGAAACCAGAAGAATTTTAAAAATAATTTAAAAAGGTAGTATTGTAACCTAGATTCCTAGGTCGCAATACTACCTTTTATTTTTGAGTTAATGCTCAGAAACTACCCGTTCGAGTGAGAACTTCATTTTTTTCTTTAACGTGCTATCTCAAGCAAACCTTTCCGCCTAACTACAGAAACACAATCATGGTCAAGTTCAACCATAATTGCGTTTCTTAGGTTAGGCTCAAGGTTTAAACGCTTGAGAGAGCACTCATTTTTGTAACGTGTTCCTTCTCACAGTTTCCTGTGCTTAGCTACGTTTCCCAAACAAAGGTCATAATTCGACCTTTGTTTGCAAAACTAGGCTAATGCTCAGAAACTACCCGTGAGAAGTCGCACTTCGATTATAACGTGCTTCTCAAGTAGCCTTTTCCGGTTAACTACAAAATCAGCGTTATGATTCAGAGTGCAAATCATAACGCTGATTTTTAGGTTAATCCTCAAAGCCTGACCAACTTAAGTTAGCACTCATTTCTCTTTAACGTGCTTCTGAGCTAGCTTCTTCCGTCTAGCTACGATTAGTAAACTATGACCAAAGTCCGGTCATAATTCACTAATCTAGGCTATACTCAGAAGCTGAACAGCTCAGTCAGCACTTCATTTCTTTTCTTTAACAATGTATACCGGGCGATTTTTAACTTCTAGGTAGATTTTACCGATGTATTTACCGACAATTCCTAGACAGAGGAGTTGTAGGCCACCGACCATTAACATGACTGAAATCAATGATGGCCATCCGCTAGTGGGGTCGCCGAAAATTAAGGCGCGAATGATGATAAAAATTAAGGCTAGACTCGCAATGATAAACGAGAAGAAGCCGATAAATGAGGCGATAGCTAACGGTGTTTCTGAGAAGGTAACAATCCCGTCTAAGGAATATTTGAATAGTCCCCAGAAAGACCAACTAGTGGTGCCGGCCACGCGATCTTGATTCTGATATTCAAGATATTTAGTGTCGAAACCAACCCAACTGAAAATACCCTTAGAAAAACGGTTATATTCGGACATTTCGAGGATTGCATCAACCATTTGACGGGTCATTAAACGGTAATCACGGGCGCCATCAACGATTTCAGTTTGGGAAATCCGGTTGATGATTCGGTAGAATTGTTTGGCAAAGAAAGAGCGAATTGGTGGTTCACCAACCCGGGTTGTTCGCCGGGTACCGACACAATCGAAACCGTCTTGTTCGATACCATTGATCATTTCAGGTAAAAGTGCGGGCGGATCTTGTAAGTCGACATCCATTACGGCCACGTAATCACCAGTCGCAGCTTGAAGTCCCGCATAGAGCGCCGCTTCCTTGCCAAAATTACGTGAGAAAGAAATATAATGAACGTGATCCACATCAGTGGTTTGTAAAGCCCGCATTTCGGCGAGCGATTGATCACTTGAGCCATCGTTAACGAACCAATATTCGATTTGATGATTGGTGAGTGTCGCGGCCACCTTTTCAACGGCGGCGTAAAAAAGTGGAATTGATTCCTGTTCGTTATAGCACGGTACAATGATTGAGATGGTCTTACGCATGTTAATCCCCCGATTTTTGATTAAAAATCCATTTACTAAAAATATAATTGGCTAAAATAACGACAACTTGATCGATAATTTTAACGACCATGTTGGGACCCGCTAATAATGAAATCCCAACAAACATAATAGCGGTATCCATTAAATAGGATATACCACGAAAGAAGAAGAAACCACCCATTTCACGGATAAAAGCAGTGAAGTTGGTATATTTTGATTGGAAGACCCAAGTTTTATTCGTAAAGAAAGCGAAAAGAACGGATAAAAACCACGCGATTGTATTGCTTAGTAAATAATACCAGCCAGTGTAACGGTCTAGGACGAAGAAGACGACCATATTAACCAAGGTTGTTAAGACACCAAAAACGAGATACATCAGTTGTTCCCGATATTTATGAATAAGGGTTTGGGCAGTTTTAATCATGATTTACCTCGATTTCGGATTGTGTGATAATGGCGCAGAATACGACCGCGTAGGGCCATTTGTTTTTCGGATTTTTTGAATGTATAGCTGGTTGTGATGTAATTAACGATGCCGACAATCAATTGGTCGATGATTTTGGCGGTCATACTGTGCCAACCGAGCATTGAAATGCCGACAATCATCAGACCGTTGTCTAAAAAGAACGAGACACCGCGGAAAAAGAAAAATGAAATAATTTCTTTAAATAGCGCTCTAAAATTAGTGTACTTCGATTGAAAGACCAATGATTTATTGGTAAAAAAGCCAAATAGGTTGGCAATTAACCAAGCCACCGTGTTCGCGAGTAAATACGGCCAAATCAGCGTGTGCCGAAAGACCCAATAAGTCGCAATGTTAACGACGGAAGCTAAAAAACCAAAAACGGTATAAGTTAAAAAGTCGCGATACTTGAATATCATGCGTTTGATAAAAGCCATAGTAAGCTCCTCAGTTAGTTTAATCATGCAACAAAGGTGATGATATAAAAAAATACCCAGGCAACCCCAGGTATCTAGTCAGTCGTCAGTTTTAAAAATTAGAGACTTTGTTGCTTAGCGACGATTTCGCTAACGAATTTTTCTAGGTTAGCAATGTCGTCAGCTTCAGGTGCTAAATCGACTTTAACGACGTCTGCCCCCTTAGTAGCGCCAGTTTGTTCGAAGATAGCTGCAAAATCATCAACGACTTTACAGAATTCATCGTAGAAGGTATCACCAGAGCCACAGACACCATAAACCTTGCCCGTTAAATCTTCTTCTTTTAAATCCTCGTAGAAATCGACGGCTTCGTCAGGTAAGTCGCCATCGTCCCCATAGGTATAGCTACAAACAATACAGATATCTGCATCTTCAAAATCAGCAGGATCAGCTTGTGAGATTTCGGTTGTTTCGACTGAAACGTTCGCATTTTCTAAGGCTTCTTCAACGATTTCAGCAATTTCTTCATTATTACCAGTCATACTTGCGTAGACTACTTTGGCAGTTGCCATGATTGGTCATCCTTTCATCTAAACGATTACGATTAACTCACCGTAAAATGTCTGCAATACTATCCGATATTATAGCAAATTCCATTCTATAATAAAAGGACTGAGCGATTCGATGATTGAAAAAAGTTGCTAAAAACAGTGGATTAACACCATTTTAAGGGTAAATAGCGTATAATAGTTTTGAAGAACGATGATTCAACTCTCAAACTAATAATCGGGTTGGACCATGTTAAGAACGACTTGGAGGTCATAAGATTGATTACATTAAAATCTGAACGAGAAATTAAAGGGATGGCCGCATCAGGTGCCGTCATTGCCGGTGTACAACAAGGGTTATTTGATATTATCAAACCAGGTATTTCTAGCTGGGTCATTGAAGAATTCGCTAATGATTACATTGAAAGTCACGGTGCCCGCGCTTCAGAAAAAGGGTTTGAAGGTTACAAATATGCAACCTGTGTCAGTGTTAATGAAGAAGTAGCCCATGCCACACCCCGCAAGAACTTGATTCTGAAGACTGGCGATATTGTCAGTGTTGATATGACGGTTAATCTAGACGGTTACGAAAGTGACGCTTGCTGGACTTATGCGGTTGGCGAAGTGAAACCCGAATTACAAAAATTAATGGATGACACGCTTAAATCACTCTACTTAGGGATTGATCAAGCCGTGATTGGTAACCGAATTGGTGATATTGGTCATGCAATCCAACAATTTACCGAAGTTGAAAATAACTATGGTGATATCCGCGAATTAATTGGTCACGGTATCCAACCAACAATGCACGAACAACCAAACGTCCCACATTACGGTGAAGCTGGTAAAGGGTTACGCCTTAAAGAAGGGATGACAATCACCATCGAACCCATGATTAGCATGGGGACATGGCACATTGCATCTCGAGAAGCCAAGGGTGACAATTGGGAATACTACGTCACAGCCGATGGCACACCATGTGCACAATATGAACACACCATCGCCATTACCAAAGATGGCCCTAAAATTCTAACCGCCCATGCCAATGAAGATCCAAAATACTTGATAGACTAGATGAGTGCTGACTGAGCTGGTCAGCTTCTGAGTATAGCCTAGATTAGTGAATTATGACCTGAATTTGGTCATGATTTGCGAATCGTAGCTAGACGGAAGAAGCTAGCTCAGAAGCACGTTAAAGAGAAATGAGTGCTCTCTCAAGCGTTTAAATCTTAAGCACAGCCTCAAAAGGCCACTACCGATTAAACAATAATCGGTAGTGGCTTTTTTATGATTGGCTTGTGAAATTGATTGCAACGATTGGTTCGATATCCTTAACCGTATTAATGAAAGTCATTTTGTTTTCAGAAAATAATCAAGTGGCGTGATTAATCATGTATAATAGGCGATGATAGTCAATTTTATAACGTTTGACGCTCTTGTGGCCAATATTTGACGAGGGTATAATGATTAAGTTTATAAGGAGTCTTATGAAAACTGAGAAACAACATGACGTGCCGATCCTACGACAGTCGTTACCAAAAAGGCGAAAAACAGTCGCTTTTATTAAATTAATGATCTTGCGTTCATCTGAAGCGAACATCAGCGACAGTTCAAAAGTAATTGCTTATTTTGCACTATTATCCGTCTTTCCATTATTAATCGTGATTGGGAACGCGTTACCTTATTTCCATTTAGATGTGATGGCAGTTGCCAGTTACGTTCAAACGGCTGTGCCACCCGCCATCTTTAATCGGGTTATGCCAACACTTCAATCGTTACTCAACAAACCGAACAGCGGTTTATTATCAATCGGGGTAATCGGGACAATGTGGGCGGCTAGTAAAGGAATCAATGCTTTGAAGGACAGCATTAACCGCGCTTACGGTGTCGAAAAGGTTCAGAATTTTGTTTTGAAACGCCTAATCTCGCTGGGGAGTACATTAGTCCTACTACTATTATTGATTAGTCTAATTCTGGTATTTACGTTTGGGCAACAAGTGCTCGAATTAATTGCGCCAATCTTTAAGATTCCACCGCATTATATTAATATTTTTAGTAGTTTAAAATGGCCCGTAACAGCGAGCGTCGTTTTTATTATTCTAATTTTTATCTACTTTTTCATTCCGAACGTTAAAATGCGAATGCGGAGTGTGATTCCCGGTGCAATACTAACGACGGTCGGTTGGTTAGCGTTAGCGCAAGGCTTTTCATTGTATATGCGCTACTTTGGGACCTCGTGGAATAGTTATGGGACAATCGGTGTTTTCATCATTTTGTTACTCTGGCTTAATTATTCTGCCACTGTCCTAATGGTCGGCGCGGTCTTGAATGTCGTCGTTGAAGAGGCTTTGCACGGACGAGTCGATACCAGTCGGGGCAAGGTGTACGACTTTATCGAACGGCGTAAAGAACAACATTAAAATAGTCGCTAATAGTTGATATTTAAATTGTGAACAATTTTATAAAAGTAATTAACCCCAAAAAGGATTTTGTTTTTTACCGCTAGTTATCCTATAATGGAGTATATTACGATTACTTTTACGAAACGCGTTTCAAGGGGGAAACATCATTATGAATTCTGATGAAACAAATCAGCAACCTGAACAGCAGCGTCAACGACGTCACCATCATCATAAGCACCACCGGAAGGGCTGGACAGTGACTAAGGTCATTCTAGTAATTCTCGGGGTATTAATCTTAGCCGGGGGCGCATTTGCCGCTAAGGTCTACTACGATGTCAATCAGACTGCTAAAACAGTTTATAAAACAAAAGGTAAAACGCAAAACAAACGTAAAGCGAACCAAAGTGTGACGTTGAATAAGAAAACGCCATTTTCAATTCTCTTATTAGGAACGGATACCGGGGAATTGGGTCGGACCTATAAAGGTCGGACGGATACCATGATTCTCGCAACGGTCAACCCGACAACGAAACAAACAAATATGCTCAGTATCGCCCGTGATTCACGGGTGCCGATCGTTGGCTACGGTCAAACCGCTAAGATTAATGCGGCGTACGCTTATGGTGGCATTCCAATGGCGGTCAACACGGTCCAAGCATTCTTGAACGTGCCGGTTGATTATTACGTCATGATGAACATGAAGGGGTTGGAACAGTTGGTGGATGCCGTCGATGGTGTGACCGTTAAGAATACCCTTGATTTCACCTATGAAAATGAACATTTCACCAAAGGCACTCTGAACTTAGATGGCGCGCAAGCATTGAAATTCTCACGGATGCGTTATGACGATCCACAAGGTGATTTCGGCCGTCAATTACGCCAACAAGCAGTGATTCAAGCTGTCTTGAAGAAAGCAACGAATATTAACATTGTGACCAACTACAATAAGTTCTTACAAGTCCTCGAAAATAATATGCAAACGAATTTAACGTTGAAGGATATGGTTAATATTCAACAGAATTACGGGGATGCAATGAATTTCAAGACGCAACAATTGAAAGGAACGGGCCAGATGATTGACGGTCAATCGTTCCAAGTCATGGATAGTACTGAAGTTAGCAAGATGTCGAGTTTATTGCGGACGCAACTCGCGTTAGATTAGAAAAGTAAGAAGCTAACCTGATAACAAAGGTTAATTTCTTTTAGTGTGAAATGGGTTAAAAATGTGCATTACCCAAACTTTGGAGGAAATTATGGAACAAACAATCAATATTGAACAGATTTTCGGTATTTTACGAAAACATCATAAGCTAATTGCCATTTCAACAATTGCCTGTACACTCTTGGCATTCATCGTGACGTTCTTCATCATGACGCCTCAATATAGTGCGTCAACGGAACTGTTAGTCAACCGTAAGCAAAATAATGATGCGAATGTGCAATACAATCAAGTTCAAACTGATGTCCAAATGATTAATACGTATAAAGATTTAATTGTGAAACCAGTTATTATGGATACTGTAGAAAGCAAGATTAATAAAGGTAACAGTCATAAACTCGCCGATATTGACCAAATGGTGAGCATCTCAAATAATCAGAACTCACAAGTTTTCTCAATTAACGTTAAAGCCGACAATGCCTATACGGCCGCTGATATTGCCAATACAACCGCAGAAACCTTCCAGAAGAAAGCGCCGAAGATTATGAGTGGGACCGATAATGTTTCGATTATTTCGAAAGCGAAACCAGATTTAACACCCGTTTCGCCTAAGAATAAATTAAACATCTTAATTGGTTTAGTTCTGGGGCTCTTACTAGGTGTTGGAATTGCTTTTATTCGTGAATTAACGGATAAGACGGTTAAAGATGAAAGTTTCTTAACTGATGAACTGGGCTTAACGAGTCTAGGTGTGATTAATAACATTGCCGAAAAAGATATCATTAAAAAAGCGATTATGTCGGTTAGTAGTAGTCGATTAACGAGAAGAGGGTAGGACAATCATGGGATTCTTTAGAAAAGAAAAAAAACTAGAACAAGATAGTATGAAAGAAGGGGTCGGGTTAATCACATTAACCGAGCCAACCTCTGTGATTGCCGAGCAATTCCGGACAATTCGGACCAACATTCAATTCTCATCAATCGATCAAAAACTACGGAGCGTGGTCTTTACGTCATCAGGACCTTTCCAAGGTAAATCAACGGTTAGTGCCAATGTTGCCGTGACTTGGGCCGATCAAGGCGTAGACGTCTTATTAGTCGATGCGGATATGCGTCGCCCAACAATTCATCAAACCTTTCAAGTACCGAATAAACGCGGTTTAACCGCTTTATTAACTGAAGATGAATTTGACTTAAATAGTACGATTCAAAAGACGCCAGTCGATCATTTATTCGTCCTACCCTGTGGCGTCGTACCACCTAATCCTTCCGAACTTTTGAACACTAAGAAGATGAATAAGTTAATCGCGGAATTGACCAAACATTTTGATTTAGTGATTTTCGATGCACCGCCCGTTATTTCAGTGACGGATGCGCAAATCCTAGCGAGTAAAGTTGATGGGGCAATTTTAGTAACACCACAAGGAATCGTTGAAAAAGGATCGATTGCCAAAGCCAAAGAATTATTAGAAGTCGTCAATGCACGGATTCTAGGCACCATTATGAATCGGGTGAAGTCTGAAAATACTGGTGGTTATTACGGCGGTTATTATGGTGGCTATTACGGTGCCGATGAGTCGAAATAGTAATTAAGAAGTGGACTTTGGGGGAAATAAATTGGAAATACAAAAGCAAACTATCGAAGAAGCAGCTGAAGTTGAGAATACTCGGCAGGCCTTGCTATTTACGCAAGCAGCAATCAATCAACGGTATGTCTACCGGGGATTGAAACGGTTATTTGATATTGTCGCAAGTTTAGCGGGTTTAATCATATTAAGCCCGCTATTTCTAGTGCTCGCAATTTGGATTAAAGCCGACGATTCAAAAGGTGGCGTCTTCTATTCACAAACGCGTTTAGGTCGCACTCAGAAAACCTTCAAGATGTATAAATTTCGATCAATGTGTTCCGATGCAGATGAAAAACTAAAGACTTTGTTGAAATACAACGAAGTCGAGGGCGCCATGTTTAAGATGAAAGAAGATCCGCGGATTACCAAGGTTGGCAAGTTTATTCGTAAATATAGTATTGATGAATTGCCCCAATTATGGAACGTCTTAATTGGCGATATGTCATTGGTTGGACCGCGGCCACCTTTAGAACGAGAAATTAAAGAATATACGGATTACGACTGGCAACGATTGATGGTTAAACCGGGTTGCACTGGATTATGGCAAGTTAGTGGCCGTAATAGTATTGGATTTCACGAAATGGTGGAATTAGATTTAAAATATATTCGTAAAAGTGGCTTTATCTATGATTTTGGCATTATTTTTAGAACAGTCAAAATTATGGTAATGCCAAATGATGCTTATTAGGAGAAATGAAATTGAGTAAAAATGTCTTTATTATTGGTGCCAAGGGGATTCCAGCGAATTACGGCGGTTTTGAATCGTTTGTCGAACAGTTGACGGCTCGCAAGGTTAGTTATGATATTCATTATTACGTTGCTTGTCGACGGGATTTGTCTGAGAACAAAGCGGATATTTTTGAATACAATGATGCGACGTGTTTTAACGTAGATGTACCAAATGTCGGACCAGCAAAAGCGATATTATATGACGTTAATGCCTTTAAATGGGTGATGAAGTATATTAAAGACAATAACGTGCAAGATGCAATTGTCTATGTTTTAGCTTGTCGAATGGGGCCATTCATTGGTCATTTTAAAAAGCAATTAAAAGCATATAACGGAACGTTATATGTCAATCCAGATGGGCATGAATGGTTACGAGCTAAGTGGAGTAAGCCGGTTCGTCAATATTGGAAGTACTCTGAAGGGTTAATGGTTAAGTACGCTGATTTATTGATTTGTGATAGTCAGAATATTGAAAAGTATATTCAAGAGGACTATCAGAAGTACCAACCGAAAACGACCTATATCGCCTATGGTTCGGATATTACTAAATCAACTCTAAAGACAGAAGATAAGGTCGTTGCTGAATGGTATCAGGAACATCAAATTAAATTAAATGAATATTATTTAATTGTTGGTCGATTTGTCCCGGAAAATAATTATGAAACAATGATTCGAGAATTTATGGCGTCAAATACGACTAAAGACTTAGTCATTATTACCAATGTTGAACACAATAAATTCTATGATGCATTGAAAGCAACGACCCATTTTGAAGAGGATCTTCGAATTAAGTTTGTGGGAACTGTGTATAATGCGGAGCTTCTGAAGTATATCCGAGAGAATGCATTTGCTTATTTACATGGACATGAAGTTGGTGGAACGAACCCCTCATTACTTGAGGCGCTGGGAAGTACAAAACTTAATTTATTATTAGGTGTTGGTTTTAACCAAGAAGTTGGACAAGATGGTGCATTGTATTGGAGTAAGGACAATGGTGATTTAAAGGTACTAATTGAAAAAAATGATAATTTAACCTTAGCTGACGTTGAAGTTCTTGATCAAAAGTCTAATTTAAGAATTGTAAATCAATTTGATTGGAAACTAATTATTCAAGCATACGAGGAACAATTTATAGGAGCGATATAGCGTGAAAACAATCTTATATCTACATGCTGGTGCTGAAATGTATGGTGCTGATAAAATTTTATTGGAAATCGTGACGGGTATAGATAAGAATCAATTTAAGCCAATTGTGATACTTCCCAATAAAGGAATATTAGCTGATAAGTTAAGAGAGAATAATATCGAAACGCATATTATTGACTATCCAATTCTAAGAAGAAAATACTTTAATCCTAAAGGCATCTTACAATATGTTCACCAATATAAGAAAAAAACAAATGAGATTGAAGCATTAGTTAAACAAGAAAATATTTCAATCGTTCATGTTAATACGGCTGCCGTTTTAGAAGGAATTGTTCTAAAAAAGAAATTAAAGGCTAAGGTTTTATGGCACATACATGAAATTATTCTAAAGCCAAAACTGATAAATTATTTTTTGAGTTATTTAATCGGTAAATACGCTGATCAAGTAGTTGTAGTCTCAAAAGCCGTAAAAAATCATTTAGTTGCTACTAAACTTGTGAATAATAAAAAAATTAAAGTTTTGTATAACGGCGTTGAGAATAATATGTTAAAAGAAGACGATACCACATATTTATATGAGGATTTTAATGTGGACAAAGATATTCTTAAGATTGGTATGATTGGAAGAATCAATGCTTGGAAAGGGCAACAGGATTTTTTTAAAGCAACCGAACCTGTTCTAAAGGCAAATCCTAAAGCTCATTCATTTCTAATTGGTGGTGTTTTTGAAGGTGAAGAATGGCGCAAGCAAGAAATTGAACAGACTATCTCAAAATCTGCCGTAAAAGAACGAATTCATCTTTCTGATTTCAGAAATGATACGCAAGCTTTATTTAAATTCTTTGACATATTTGTTTTGCCAAGTACTAATCCAGATCCATTGCCAACAGTTGTTCTAGAGGCGATGTCTGCTGGGAAACCAGTGATTGGATATAATCATGGTGGGGTTACTGAGATGGTTGTTGAAGAATATAATGGGCTACTGGTCGCTGCTAATAATCCGGAATTATTATCAAAAGCGATTAATAGATTGGTGAATGATAGTGATAAGAGACAGCTATTGGGACAACGCTCATTGGAAAGACAACGAGAACTTTATTCAGTAGGCGTATTTATTAGTAATATAGAGAAAATATATACACAGTGGAGCTAGATATGGGAAGAATAAATAAAAATATTACAGCTAAGGACAAGCTAAGTATATATATAAACACGGCAATCAAAATAATACGAGGATTATTGAATAGATGGCGTTTTAAAAAAGTGAGCGGATTTATATTTATTGCCAGAAGAGTAACTCTGTTAAACGTGGGAAATATTGCTCTTGGTAAAAATGTTAAATTTGAAAATAATTCTGAAGTACAAGGTTTAGCCAGCCAAGTAATGATATTTGAAGATAACGTTACAATCGGCCGGAATACGATGATTCGGCCTTCGAGTTATTACGGGGTAGGAGAAATTGGAGAAGGGTGCCACATTGGGTACAACTCGTCAATTGGCCCCTTTGGTTATGTAGGTTGTGCAGGGAAAGTAATAATTGGAAATAATGTAATGATTGGGCCTAGAGTTAGTATCTTTGCTGAAAATCATAATTTTGCAGATAATAATAAATCTATAAAATCTCAGGGAGTCAGCAATAAAGGAATTACTATAGAAGATGATTGCTGGATTGGGAGTGGAGTTATTATTTTGGATGGTGTAACTATTGGTAAAGGTAGCGTTATCGGTGCGGGAACTGTTGTTACAAAAAATATTCCCGAGAATTCTAAAGTTTTTGATAAACGAACAAAAGTAGTACAAAGGAGGTAAAATAGTTGATAAATAATGATACCAGTAATATTGCAATCTTGTTATCTACGTATAATGGTGAAAAGTTTATAAAAAAACAAATAGATTCGTTGATTGCTCAAACTTTTAGTAATTGGAAACTTTACATAAGAGATGATGGGTCAACAGATAAAACAATCAGCATCATTGAAGAAATATGTGAGAGTGACAATAGGATATTTTTGTATAAAGAAACTAATATTGGTGTTAAGGCATCATTTTTATCTCTTTTAAGTAGGGTTGAAGCAGATTATTATTTTTTTTGTGATCAAGATGATTTTTGGTATGATAATAAAATTGAAAAAACGTTAGAATATGCATCAAAAAAAGTGCCTTTGTTAATTCATGGAAATATGGATTTAATAAATGATAATGATGAAATTTTGATTCGGAGATTAAAAAAAACTAATCTATATACTGATTTTAATAGCCTTATGAAAAAAAATAATATAACAGGATGCACTATGATGGTCAATAATGAATTAAAAAAGAAATGTTGGTTATTAGATGATAAAAAAATTGTGATGCATGATTGGTGGATTGGATTATATGCGGGTTACTATGGAAAGGTTATATATATACACAATCCGATAATGGCATACAGAAAACACAGCAACAATGTAATGGGCACCGAGTATAAAATCACAAAGAAAGTTGCGAAGCTATTGCCGGTAGAAATTCAAAATATGAAAATAGCGAAAGTGCAATTGGCTTTTTTTGAAGCACGAGAAAATACTAACGATATTGCTATAGATAATTATCTGAATCAGTCTAATTTTGGAATAAAAAGATTAAAAAAATCTATATCAATTGCAAAACAAGAGAAATCATTTATAAAAAAAATTATTTCATTTATTGTTAATCTATTTTAAATTGAATGATATAAAGGAGATTTTATGAAAATAACATTTTTATTACCAGCCTATTCTAATAGACCTATTGGCGGATACAAAGTAGTTTACCAGTATGCCAATTTTTTGATAAAAAATAATTATGATGTTGATATAATTTATATCGACCTACTTCCACCATCTAAAAGATTTACTGGTGTTAAAGGGAAGTGTTTACTATTAGCAAAATCGATACATTATTATTTGGGATTAAAAAAGAATAAATCTAATTGGTTTAATATAAGCAGTAAGATAAATGAAGAGTACGTTGGATTTTTGAAGACTAAAAAAGTACAAGATGCGGATATTATAATTGCGACAGCTTGGGAAACATGTTATCTTTTGAATTCTCTTAGTATTAATACTGCAAAAAAAATTTATTTAATTCAAGGCATAGAAAATTGGTCCGGTGATAAGGAGAAAGTGTTAGAAACGTGGAAATACACGGATATAGAAAACGTTGTAATATCAACAGGTCTAAAAAAATATGGAGAGTCATTTTCAATTCAAAGTCAACTTATACCAAATTTTATTGATCATACTGAATTTTATTTAACAAATAGAATAAACGGTAGATCATTAAACATCACTATGATGTATCATGAGAATCCTTTAAAGGGATCAAGTGAAGGCTTGGAGGCTTTAAAAGCAATAAAAGATCGTTACAGGAATAATGTTAACATTATAATATTTGGAACGGATGGTAGACCAGCCAGTATACCTAGTAACTTTGAATATCAGCAAAAACCAAATATGTTAGATCTTTTTAATAATTCAAGTATTTATTTAGTCCCGAGTCATACAGAGGGTTGGGGATTAACTTCGACTGAGGCAATGGCATGTGGTAACGCATTGATAACGACCAATAATGGTGGATGTTATGATTTTGCTATTGATAATCAGACAGCTTTAATTACGGAGGTTGGGTCTATTGATCAAATGATAGAGAAATTGAGTTGCTTGATAGAAGATGGGAAACTTCGTGAGAGGTTAGCCGTTGCAGGTGAACAGCTAGTAGAAAAATTTTCAATTGATAAATCCGGTGCTATGTTAATTGATTTATTAGAAGATAATGGAGAATAAGGATAGTTATGAAAAGATATGGTAATTTATTATTTACAATAGGCTATGCTATTTATATAACATATTTTGTTCTATTTTCTAGTACACTTCCGGCAACATTTCACGTAAATAGTTTGGGATCGTTTCTTAATATTATTGCAATTTTATTTATATTGTGTTCAATATTACTTTCTGATAAATCCCCATTAATGTGGGGATTTTGTATTATATCAATAATTTTAGGAATTATTTTCTATTTTACTAGTGGTGACAGCATGATTCTAATATTCTGTATATTTATTGCAGGTGGGATAACGGTAAAAAACATTAGAAATATTATTAAGGTGGACTTCATAATTAGAAGTTTAACAGTAATTTTTATTATTCTGATAAATAAGACTCACCTCATATCAAGTATCTTTGTTTACAGAAATGATGGATTTGTGAGAGATTCTCTTGGATTTTCCCACCCTAATACGTTTGGTGCTTTTATTATGCTATTGATAATGGATTGGATATTATTAAGATACAATAGATTAAAGTATTTAGATGTTTTCTTTTTTATACTGATTGCATACATATTAAAAATAATTTCTGATCCTCGGGCTAGTGTAATTGCAATAATTGTTTCTGTTATTTTAATAGTTATTTTTAAAATATTTAAAAATAATCTCATTAGACTGGATATTGCGGGATTGATAATGAGTTTAATATATCCTATATTTGCCATAGTTAGTTACGTAGCAGTATTTCTTTATGCAGAAGGAAACTTAACCGTAAGTTATATTAATGATTTTTTATCAGGAAGAATTACTTTAATGAGTAATTATTTAGTGAATTATGGTATATCTATTTTTGGACAGAGAGTAAGAATGTTTGATAGTTTAGATTCTGGAGGAACGTATACTGGATTTATTGATAATACTTATATGTCGTTACTCATAAGGTATGGACTTGTAGCATTATTATTATTTTGCATATTATATTTCTTTTTAACAATACGAACATTTAGAAATCATAATTATGCATTACTAATAGTTTTAATATCGTTAGCTTCTTTCGGATTGATGGAGGCGACATTGATATATCCAGCTTTTAATTTAACCTGTGTATTACTTTTAAATTTAAGGACTGAGGAGAATTTACAATGAAAGGTATTATTCTAGCTGGTGGTTCAGGCACACGTTTGTATCCAATCACCCAGGCACTATCTAAACAATTGATTCCAATTTATGATAAACCGATGATTTATTATCCATGTCCGTTTTAATGTTGGCCGGGATTCAAGATATTATGGTCATTTCAACACCGACTGATACGCCGCGTTTTGAAGAGTTATTTGGTGATGGTCATGATTTAGGACTCAATATTGAATACGCGGTTCAAGAAAAACCCAACGGTTTGGCCGAAGCGTTTATCTTAGGAGCCGACTTCATCGGTGATGATTCAGTTTGTTTGATTCTAGGCGACAACATCTATTACGGTGGTGGCCTTTCTGAAATGCTCCAACGAGCTGCTCAAAAAGAGACTGGCGCAACCGTTTTTGGGTATCACGTTACTGATCCCGAACGTTTTGGTGTCGTTGATTTTGATGAGAATATGCACGCTAAATCAATTGTTGAAAAACCAGAACATCCGGCTAGTAACTATGCCGTGACGGGGTTGTATTTCTATGACAACCAAGTTGTCGACATC
This sequence comes from Latilactobacillus fuchuensis DSM 14340 = JCM 11249, assembly GCF_000615805.1. Classification (GTDB taxonomy): domain Bacteria; phylum Bacillota; class Bacilli; order Lactobacillales; family Lactobacillaceae; genus Latilactobacillus; species Latilactobacillus fuchuensis. The sequence continues at coordinate 9,746 of NZ_BAMJ01000024.1, read as the reverse complement.
GCTAAGAATATCAAACCATCGCCGCGCGGTGAATTAGAAATTACCGACATCAATAAAGCTTATCTCGAAAAAGGTGAGTTAGACGTTGAATTAATGGGTCGTGGTTTTGCCTGGCTTGATACAGGCACGCATGATTCTTTACAAGAAGCTAGTAGCTTTATTGCGACCGTTCAAAAACGGCAAAACTTAAAGGTCGCTTGTTTAGAAGAAATTGCTTATCGCATGAATTATATCGATAAAGCCAAAGTTATTGAATTAGCGCAACCGCTCAAGAAGAACGATTACGGTCAATATTTATTAAGATTAGTCGCAGAAGATTAGAGGAGCGTATTAAAAATGGGCAAGTTAAAAGTCACAACTACTAAATTACAAGATGTTAAGTTGATTACACCAGCGGTGTTTGGTGATAATCGGGGATTCTTTACTGAATCTTATTCGGATCAAGATTTTAAAGCCGCCGGGATTGATTTTGATTTCATTCAAGATAACCATTCATTATCGACTCAAGCTGGTGTTCTTCGTGGACTGCATTTCCAACGCGGCCGAGCTGCTCAAACCAAATTAATTCGGGTCGTTACTGGGGCCGTTTTGGATGTCATCGTTGATGTCCGTGCTAGTTCACCGACGTATGGTCAATGGGAAGGCTACATCTTGTCAGCTAGTAACCATCGTCAATTACTTGTTCCAAAGGGTTATGCGCATGGTTTCGTAACGTTAACGGATGATGTGAACTTCCTTTATAAGTGTGACAATCCTTATAACGCTGAAGCCGATGGCGGCATTTCATTTAAGACGCCAGAATTAAACATTGACTGGCCAATTGATTTTGACCAAGCAATCACTTCAGAAAAAGATGCTGCACAACCAACCTTTACTGAATTTGAAAAAGATAATCCGTTTGTTTACGGTGAAATTTAAAGAAAGAGGTCAATCAAGATGAAAAACATTATTGTTACTGGTGGGGCCGGTTTTATCGGTTCTAACTTTGTCCACTATGTGGTTAATAATCACCCTGAAGTGCACGTCACGGTTTTAGATAAATTAACGTATGCCGGCAACCGTGAAAATCTTGCTGGTCTGCCAGCTGATCGCGTTGAATTAGTCGTTGGCGATATTTGTGACGCACCATTGGTCGATTCATTAGTTCAAAAGGCTGACGCGGTCGTCCATTATGCCGCTGAAAGTCATAATGATAACTCTTTGAAAGATCCGTCACCGTTTATTCAAACTAATATTATTGGTTCTTATACGTTGATTGAAGCTTGTCGTAAATATAATGTCCGTTATCACCACGTTTCAACGGATGAAGTTTATGGCGATTTACCATTACGTGAAGACCTACCTGGTCACGGCGAAGGCGTGGGTGAAAAATTCACTCCTGAAACCCGTTATAATCCAAGTAGCCCATATTCATCATCAAAGGCTAGCTCTGATTTATTAGTCCGTGCTTGGGTCCGTTCGTTCGGCTTACAGGCAACAATTTCTAATTGTTCGAACAACTACGGTCCTTACCAACACATTGAAAAATTTATTCCACGCCAAATTACGAATATTTTAAGTGGCATTCGGCCTAAATTATATGGTTCAGGCCAAAACGTTCGTGATTGGATTCATACCAATGATCATTCAAGTGCTGTTTGGGCTATTTTAACCAAAGGTAAGATTGGTGAAACTTATTTAATTGGCGCCGATGGCGAACAAGATAATAAAGCCGTGCTTGAATTAATGCTTGAATTAATGGGTCAACCCCAAGACGCTTACGATCAAGTTAAAGATCGTCCGGGTCATGATTTACGTTACGCAATTGATTCAACGAAGTTACGTGAAGAATTAGGCTGGCAACCAGAATTTACCGATTTCAAATCAGGTTTACAACATACGATTGATTGGTATCGGAAACATGAAGACTGGTGGCAAGCTGAAAAAGCAGCGGTTGAAGCGAACTACGCTAAAAGCGGACAATAAAAATAATTGGGAGAGTTTATTATGGAAAAATATTTATTAAATTTAATGGAAAATGGTACTAAGTTTGCTTCTTCAAAAGCTCAAGATGATATTAGATTTTTTTTGAGTAAAAAATGTTTAAATTTATATATGGATCGAGAGGTTTCACAAATTGAAAAACTATTTTTTTTTTAAAAGGAATTTAAAAAAAAAAGTTACAGCTATTAAAACCGGATGATTATTTATATTTGCAATATCCTTTTTATATGGGGAGATATGTTAATAAAGTAATAATCAACGAAGTAAAGAAGAAATCAATTAACACAGTATTGTTGATTCATGATCTTAATAGCCTTAGATTTGGTGGAGAGAAAGAAATACAATCAGAAATTAATTACTTAAATAATTTCAACGTCATAGTAGCGCATAATGAATCAATGGTAGATTGGTTAAAAAAGAATAATTGTAATTCAGAAATAATAAATTTGGAAATATTTGATTATTATACCGAAGGCCCTGATGTAATTGAGGATTCTCAAAACGATAAAGTAATGGTTTGTTTTGCAGGAAATCTGATTAAATCTGATTTTATCTATAAATTATCACCACAAGACTACACGTTAAATTTATATGGTAGTGGGTTTAAGAAAGAAAAATTGAATACCGAAAATGTTATTTATAATGGCTCTTATACACCAAATGATTTGGTTAATGAAATGAAGGGGAAGTTCGGATTAGTTTGGGATGGAACGGAGGTAAATAATGTGTCTGGAATATATGGAAAGTATATACAGTATAATAATCCCCATAAAGCCTCGTTATATCTAGCGTGTGGAATACCAATTATTATTTGGAAAAATGCAGCGCTATCAAAATTTGTTGAGGAAAGTGGTGTAGGTATAAGTATAGAATCATTAGATGAATTAGACAGTATATTAAGTACTATGACGGTTAACGAGTACCAAAAAATGAAAGAAAACTCTCTAATTATATCAAAAAAATTGCGAAATGGATATTATACTAAAAAGGCATTTGCCGCTGCTGAAAATTCTATTTAAAGTGTAAGGAGCAATATATGACTAATTATCTAGTAGTGGGTTCTGGTTTGTTTGGCGCAACGTTTGCGTATGAAGCGGCTAAACGCGGGAACCACGTTAAAGTAATCGAAAAACGCGATCACATCGCTGGTAACATCTACACCAAAGAAGTGGATGGCATTCAAGTCCACCAATATGGTGCGCATATTTTCCATACCAGCAACAAGGAAATCTGGGACTATATTAACCAATTCGCAGAATTTAACCGTTACACCAACAGCCCAGTCGCTAATTATAAAGGCGAAATCTACAACTTACCGTTCAATATGAACACATTTAATAAGTTGTGGGGTGTGGTGACACCGGCTGAAGCTGAAGCGAAGATTGCGGAACAACGCAAAGTGTTAGGTGGTAAAGAACCTGAAAACTTGGAAGAACAGGCCATTTCGTTAATCGGAACCGATGTCTATCAAAAACTGATTAAGGGTTATACGGAAAAACAATGGGGCCAAAAAGCGACGGCATTACCATCATTTATTATTCGGCGTTTACCAGTCCGTTTAACGTATGATAATAACTATTTCAACGATACATACCAAGGCATTCCAATTGGTGGGTACACCCAGATTATTGAAAAGATGTTGGCCAGTGATTTAATTGATGTTGAAACGGGCGTTGATTTCTTTGACCAAAAGCAAGCGTACATTGACCAATACGATAAAGTCATTTTCACCGGCATGATTGATCAATTCTTTGATTATCAATTAGGCGAACTCGAATACCGGAGTTTACGATTTGAAACCGAAGAAAAAGACGTTGATAATTACCAAGGTAACGCGGTAGTCAATTATACGGATGCTGAAACACCTTACACCCGGATTATCGAACACAAGCATTTTGAATTTGGTAAGGGCGATAAGAATAAAACCATCATTACCAAGGAATACCCAGCTGATTGGTCACGTGGTGACGAACCTTATTATCCAATTAACAACGACCAAACTAACCGTTTATACAAAGCGTATCGTGATTTAGCCCAAACTGAACCCAAAGTGGTCTTTGGTGGCCGTTTAGGCCAATACCGTTATTACGATATGCATCAAGTCATCCACGCTGCGTTACAAGTGGTCAAAGATGAATTAAAGGATTAACCATGAAAATTATTAAAAATTATCTCTATAATGTTTTTTACCAAGTTTTTGTGTTATTAGTGCCGTTAGTCACGATGCCTTATATTGCCCGAGTATTGGGGCCAACCGGGGTTGGGATTAATTCGTTTACCAATTCAAATACACAATATTTTATCTTGTTAGGTAGTATTGGGGTTTCGTTGTATGGTAATCGGCAAATCGCCTATTATCGAGATAATCGCGCTAAAGCTTCCCAGATTTTTTGGGAAGTTTTTCTCATGCGAATGATCACAATTGTGATTGCATTAGGTGCGTTCTTTGTCTTCTTAGGGTTTGTCCAAGATTACCATCAAGCGTACGTCATGCAAGCCATCTTGATTGTCGCAGCGGCTTTTGATATTTCGTGGTTCTTTATGGGCTTTGAAAACTTCAAAGTGACCGTCTTACGAAATATTATTATTAAGTTAATCTCATTGGCCTGTATCTTTATTTTTGTGAAGGGCAAAGGTGATTTAACCTTATATATTGCGATTTTATCAATTTCACAACTCATTGGAAATTTAACCTTATTCCCGTATTTGAAACATTACATCAACTTACCTAACTGGCGGGAGTTAAAGATTTGGCAACATTTTAAACCTTCAATGGTTTTGTTTGTGCCCCAAATCGCGACTCAAGTTTATTTAATCTTAAATAAAACGATGGTCGGAAAAATGGTGTCGGTCGAAGCGGCTGGTTTTTACGATAATTCCGATAAGATTGTCAAGATGGTTTTGGCGATTGTCACCGCCACGGGAACCGTGATGTTACCGCGGGTCGCCAATACATTCGCCAAAGGCGATCATGAACAGGTCAAAAAGTATCTCTATCAATCGTTTGATTTTGTCAGTGTGATTTCGGTACCATTGATGTTTGGGATTGCGGCGATTGCGCCTAAATTTGCGACGATGTTCTTCGGTAAAGCTTTCGCGCCGGTCGGGCCCTTAATGATGTTGGAATCCGTTGTGATTCTATTAATCGCATGGAGTAACGTCTTAGGCGTTCAATATTTATTACCAACCGGTCATAATCGTGAATTTACGATTTCAGTCACGATTGGAGCCATCGTTAACATTATTTTAAATATTCCGTTAATTTTATGGATAGGCACCCAAGGTGCGATGATTGCGACGGTCCTTTCAGAAGTCAGTGTGACGGCTTATCAATTTTACGTGGTACGCCATGATTTAGACCTCGGCCAAATGGCTCAGGAATTATGGAAATATTTATTGGCCGGGTTCATGATGTTTGCGGTGGTACTGTACATGAATTTAACGATGCCGTTTAGTATGGTGAAATTAGTGATTCAAGTGCTGATAGGCATTGTGATATATGGCGGCGTATTATTATTAACGAGACCGAAAATTTTAAATTACATTAAGCGAGGAAAATAACGATGGAAATTTTAATTACCGGCGCTAATGGTCAACTAGGGACCGAACTACGTCATTTACTAGATGAAAAACAAATCGAATATGTTGGGACGGACGCAGCTGAATTAGATATCACGGATGCCACGGCAGTCACGACTTATTTCGAAGCTAACCAACCTAAAATTGTGTATCACTGCGCGGCTTATACCGCCGTTGATGCGGCCGAAGAAGAACCCGGCAAATCAATTAATTACAAAGTTAACGTCATCGGCACTCAAAATATTGCTAACGCCGCTGAAGCGATTGGCGCGACGTTAATCTATATCAGTACTGATTATGTTTTTGACGGCACGAATGATCAAATGTACACCGAAGACACACCAGCGGCACCGAAGAATGAATATGGTCGTACGAAATTAGCCGGAGAAGAAGCCGTTGCGAAGACGATGAGCAAATATTACATCATCCGGACATCATGGGTCTTTGGTGAATACGGTAAGAACTTCGTTTACACGATGCTCAACTTGGCGAAAACCCATGATCATTTAACGGTTGTTAGTGATCAAGTTGGTCGTCCAACGTGGACGCGGACGTTAGCTGAATTCATGACTTATGTCCTTGAAAACAACGTGCCTTATGGCTTGTACCAATTATCAAACGATAATTCATGTACGTGGTATGAATTTGCCAGTGAAATTTTGAAAGATGAAGCGGTTGAAGTTAGTCCCGTGACGTCAGAAGAATATCCTCAAAAAGCTTATCGGCCACGGCATTCAATCATGGATTTGAGTAAGATTAAAGCAACGGGCTTTGAAGTACCAACCTGGCAAGATGCGCTTCACAAATTTATGGCAAAAATTGATTAATTGAAATCAGGGACCCCAACTATGGGAGTCCCTGATATTTTTATTCAATCAACACCGCACTGAATTTCTTCTGAATCTTAAACTTAATATTATTCGCTGTTCGCCGCGTGACGTTTAAGTCTGCGGCGATTTCTTTGAGTTCGGCGTTGTAGAAGTAACGTAGGACTAAGAAACGTTGCTCGCGCGGCGTACAAGCTTGATAGAGTTGTTCGAAACATTCTTGGTGCAAGAGATTGGCTTCGGCGCTGGTAATCGGACTACTGAGTTGATCGAGGTAATCTAGAACGGCATCGTTATTATCGTCTTGCCGATCAACAAAACCGATGTGTTGGTTGTATTGATTCATTTGACGGAAGTACATCAACAGTGTCCATTTAACGGCCTGGAAACAATAGACCATCAGCGCGTGCTGTTCAGTTTCTGGATTACCCGGGAAATGTTGATAAGCATCAACGAAGGCAAGCAGGCCTTCTTGATACAGATCTTCATAGTTCGACCGTTTACGGGAGACATTGAGTGCCTTTAAGACGCCGTGAATTAAGGTGTCATCTTGGCTGATGAGGGTGAATGCGGCTTGAATCTGTTCTTGAGTCATGAAACTGTCCTATCTACTATAAGCTTACAGTGTTAGATTTACCGGTAAGCTTACTGTAACGCGGGCTTGTAAATTGGTCGAAGGTTCGTTTTAACCGACTCAAGTGGTGTGGTTACCGTTTTTATAGGCGCGTTAAGCTGATTATGACAGTCGAAGACTCAGAGCTGGTTAGAACCGGTTCTTTTATAATCGACGTAATTGTTTAATGAACACATTCACGTCGTTGTACCAAGCAAATTCGTGGAGCGGGCATTCTGGGAAGGCCTGGGTGGCTGCTTTATAAATGTAATTGGATTTATTGATTTCGAGTTCGTCCAATAGTTGAACCAGATCAGCAGTCGTCTGAGGAATCTTTTGACAGCGGGAACAGGTGCAGTTGTCATACTGATGAATAATACTGTCGGGGAAGCGAGCATGAATCGTAATATCGTAGCCAAAGCTCAATGAACATAGGCGTAAGCTAGCACGTAGAATGCGGCCAATCGCGGCGCAATGGTGAATTTCAGTTTCAAGTTGTTGACCGTAATAGTTGAGTTCGGCGGTGGTACCATTCAAGAAGCGAAAGAGGACGTGCGAATCAAATTGTTCGAAAGCGGCGACATAATGTAAGGCGACCCAACTCGTGTTTTGGTGCGCAGTTCCACCGAGTGGCAGTAATTGATAATCACCGTTGATTTGGGGGATTTTACGATGATGATCGAAATAGCGACAAAGATGCCGGGTCTGCGAGAAATCGATTAATTGTTGATGGTTGTAGTGTTGAATCAGTTGGCGAGTCGAATAAGGCGTTAGTTGCAATTGGTTATCCTGATTGAGAATCAAACTCTTTTTAGTCGGGCGCTGTTGATTGAACGGGAGAATCAGCATTGAATCATGAGTCGCCGAATTTTGATGGGATTGTATGTAGGGATACGAAAGTGGTTTTGTAAAATCAAAAGATTCTAATCCGGTACTAATTGGTTGTATGGTACTTGGTCTAAAAGACATCAAAAAACTCCAATCTATCTCTAGGATAATACGAGCATAGCAACGTTTGGAATCGGATACAAAAATACTGAGAATTTGACAGTCGATTATTAAGATAATTCTAATGAACTGGTCTAATTTGAGCGTTTAGGGGTCACAAACCGTTCTGAATATGGCATACTATAGTTAGACAAAAATTTTTATGGGGGATACATACAATGAAAGTACGTAAAGCAGTTATTCCAGCAGCAGGTCTAGGCACGCGTTTTTTACCAGCTACTAAAGCGATGGCTAAGGAAATGTTGCCAATCGTTGATAAACCAACCATCCAATTTATCGTGGAAGAGGCAAAAGCTTCTGGGATTGAAGATATCTTAATCATCACGGGTAAGGGTAAGCGCCCAATCGAAGATCATTTTGATTCTGCACCCGAATTGGAACAAAACTTAAAAGCTAAAAATAAAACTAAAATGTTAAAAATGGTCAATGAAACAACCGATATGGGGGTTAATCTCTACTTCATTCGCCAATCACATCCCAATGGCTTAGGCGACGCCGTTCGTTTAGCGAAATCATTCGTTGGCGACGAACCCTTTGTTGTCATGTTGGGTGATGATTTGATGGAAGATAAGGTGCCATTGAGTAAGCAATTGATTAATGAATATCAAGACACACATGCTTCTCAATTAGCGGTCATGAAGGTACCCCATACTGAAGTCGATAAATATGGTGTCATCAATCCTGAGAACAAGGTTAAAGATGATTTATACAACGTTAAGAGTTTTGTTGAAAAACCCGATATTGATAAAGCACCTAGTGATTTAGCAATTATTGGTCGTTACCTATTAACACCAGAAATCTTTGATATCTTAGAAAATCAAAAACCTGGTTTAGGTGGCGAAATTCAATTAACGGATGCCATCGATGAATTGAATAAAACACAACGCGTCTTTGCCCACGAATTCAAGGGCCGTCGTTATGATGTCGGTAATAAGCTAGGTTACCTAGAAACCAGCATCGAATACGGCTTAAGCCATCCAGAAGTCAAAGACGGCTTAAAGAAATACATCATCGAACTAGCAGAACAATTAAAGAAGAAGTAAGTGCTGATTCAGCCGATTAACTTCTGAGTATAGCCTAAAAACGGGAATTATGACGTAGCCCAATCATGATTCCCGTTTTGTAGCTAGACGGAAGAAGTTGGCTGAGAAGCACGTTAAAGAAGTAAGTGTCTGACTCAAGTTGTTCAGGCTTTGAGGATTAACCTAGAACTGGGTGTTATGAGTGCTTTATACTCATGATGCCCAGTTCGTAGTTAACCGGAAAAGGCTACTTGAGAAGCACGTTAAAGAAGTAAGTGCGTTGAGTTACGTTTAACAACTGAGCATTAACAGAAAATACTGATTATCTTGTTTTTTAAGATAATTGGTATTTTTGGTTAAGCGGAAGTTGTTGCAAGTCAAAAGCACGTTAAAATCAAAGTAGATTGGACTGATCAGCTTGGTTGAAAAGCATAAAATAGATAATATTAAACCAAATAGTATGGGCGAATCTGATAATACTTCACAGAATATTTCTTCAGAAACTATGAAGCTAATTGAATCCGTGATTGAAAGTAATGAAGAGCTACTTCAAAAGTTAGCCGACTATGATGCAAACTAGCTTTAAATACGTCTGAACACCATCCCAATTCGGATGGTGTTTTTTATTATGAGAAATTAATGTGAATGAATTGATATTAGGTAATTACCCGTAAATCAGCTTTTAAAAGGAATGTATATTCATTTAAAGTGGTG
>NZ_BAMJ01000025.1 GCF_000615805.1 Latilactobacillus fuchuensis DSM 14340 = JCM 11249 | reverse complement strand
ACTTAAGCTTGTGGTTTGTGATTCTGTTTACCTGAATTACGTTTGTGATCAGTTGTGTGATTTGAATGATCATTTGTTTTTTGATTTGTTTTGACGGTTGTTTCGCTAGCCGCAGCTGCGGGTTTAACGGATTTTTTGTTAAACATCTCGCGAGTGACGACTGTGACAATTGGATTTTCTGCGATTTCAGCATCGACCCGTTTTTTAACACGTGGCATGATGACGAAAGTGGTGAGGACTTGTTGAATAATCATGATCATCCCACCCGCCAAGAAGTAAAGGGCTAAACCGGCTGGGGCGAATAATGAAATGAAGAAGGTAATCGCAGGACTCATTAGGACCGTTGTTTGCATTTGTTTCTTTTGTTCTGCGGGCATGCCAACGAGTGACAACGCGCTTTGACCAACGTAGAACAAGGTAGCTACAATTGTAATAATGATGTTCGGTTGGCCTAAACCAATGCCTAAGAAATGGCTGCTTGAAATTTCTGGTGAATATTGAATGGCTTGGTATAAACCAGAGAAAATTGGTAATTGAATGATTAACGTTAAGCAACCGAGACTAGGCATCATGCTTGAGCCGTTTTCTTTGTAGACTTTCATCATCAATTGGCTTAATTCTGCTTTTTCTTCAGGCGAAGTCGCCACTTTTTGTTGTTCTTGAATAATGTCTAATTGTGGTTTTAAGCGACGGGTCTTTTCTTGTTGTTCCGTCATCTTGTTCGATTGGTTGAGCATTAATGGTAATAGAATCATCCGGACCACGAAGGTGATGATGATGATTGCCCAGCCGTAGCCGTTTAAACCACCGAAGAAGTTCGCGATGCTTTCCATTAAATGTTGCAATGGCACGGCAATGTATTTGTACGATGAACCGTAAATCAAACCAGTTGGAATCTTAGGATGGGCGCTCATCTTTTGTGGCACACAGCCAGCCAAGAAGAACGTCATCGTCACTGCTAACATTGCAAGCGTTGCAATGCGTTTATTTTTTTTCATAAATTTAACCCTCTCAAGTAAAGTTTCAACAAGAGTAACTATACTGGAAGGAACGCCGAATTTCAACCGACAACCGAAAATTTACGACACAGTGACACATCAGCTAGCTCGGTTTGAATCAATTTAGTCACGTGACCACTGGGGCTCGGGGACGCTTTAACGGCCCCGATAAATTGTTGTAAAGTAGCGGATTCACCGATTGCAATAATTTTGACGGAACCATCGGCTTGATTGGCCACGGTGCCTTTAATCCCAAGTTTGTCAGCGACGAGTTTGGTCATCCAACGAAAACCAACACCTTGCACGCGACCGTAGACCTCTAATTGAACTGCTTTTTGCATTTCTATCACCTCAATCACTATTGTAAGGCGTTCAATCGATTTTGGCGACTAATAAGAATGGTCGCCATAGCTATTGGGGGGCAAATCGCGTATAATAATAGGTACTAAATAGACTGGAGCACATTATGGAATACATTCAATCGAACCAAAATGCTAAGATTAAAGCTGCTAAAAAATTAACGGTTAAAAAGAATCAACGTAAGGAAAATACTTATTTATTAGAAGGTTGGCATCTCGTGCAAGAAGCCATCCAAAGCAAAGCGACGATTCGCCAAATTTTTGCAACGGATAAATATGTTGAAGAACGCGCTTTACGTGGTTTCTACGATCAAACCTTTGAAATCGCCCCTGAAGTGGCGCAACATTTAAGTGAAACCAAAGCCCCTCAAGGTATCTTTGCAGTCGTTGAACTCGTTGAAAACACCGTGCCAGAAACATTAGAAGGCCGTTATCTCTTGTTAGACGCCGTTCAAGATCCTGGCAATATCGGCACGATGATCCGGACAGCGGACGCTGCTGGGTTTGCTGGCGTGGTTTTAGGTGAAGGCAGTGTCGATTTGTATAATCCTAAGTTGTTACGGTCAATGCAAGGTAGCCATTTTCATTTGCCCGTTTACCAAGGTAAGTTACTGGATTGGGTTAAACGATTCCAACACCAATCAGTCCCCGTTTATGGCACTGAATTAAACCAATCAGCAATTAGCTATCAAGCTGTCCCTAAAGCTGATAATTTGGCTTTGATTTTAGGCAATGAAGGCAATGGTGTCAGTGTTGATTTACTATTAGCAGCTGATGATAATTTATACATTCCAATTCCAGGACACGCTGAATCATTGAACGTCGCAGTTGCTGCTGGGATTCTGATGTTTAAATTAATCGAAGGCTAAATCGTTAAGTTTTTCTAATAGTCAAAACTTTTTAAGGCGTTTAACTTCTTTTTTGGTGAAAAAGCTGTTATTCTATGGGCAGAATTTAATTTAAATCATGTCAGGAGTCTTTGAATGAATACATCTGCTAAATGGTCCACTGATGAAACGTACATGGCAATTATTGCCGATTTGTTAGAAAAACCAGAAGTGCAACAGTTGGCTAATTACACCCAACATCATCATTCTGACCGGTTGGAACATTCTTTGAGTGTTTCTTACCGGAGCTATGAAGTCGCCCTTAAATGGCACCTAAACGCGCGTTCAATCGCACGGGCGGGGTTATTGCATGATCTATTCTATTATGACTGGCGCGATACGAAATTTGATTTAGGGACCCACGCCTACGTCCATCCAAGAATTGCGTTGCGCAATGCGGAGAAGTTAACGGAATTATCACCACTGGAAAAAGACATCATTGTTAAACACATGTGGGGTGCAACGGTTGGGTTACCACATTATCGGGAAAGTTACATTGTCTCGTTGGTCGATGATTATTGTGCGATTACCGAATTTTGTTCACCCGTTTGGCAAAAGATGAAGAAGCGTTGGGCTAAACCAGTTGCGTCATCACAAATCAATAAATAGCTTAGGCTAAAAGATTGATTTTTGAAACAATATTCAGTACACTTATTATTAATAAGTGTGAGGTGAAAAAAATGGATATGATTAAGGAAAAGGTAACTTCTGACTGTCAGAAGGCCTTTCAACTTTGTCCTAAATTTGAAAAAACTTTTTCAATTTTAGGTAAGAAGTGGAATGGTCTGATCATAGATGTCCTATTAGAAAATGGGACGCAACGCTTTAAAAATTTGGTGCACAGTGTGCCCAAATGCAGCGATCGCGTCTTGGTCGAGCGACTAAAGGAACTCGAACAGGTCGGTGTTGTTGACCGCATTACGAGTACGGATTCATCATTAATTGAATATCGTTTAACCACCAAAGGTGAAGAATTAGCACCCGTAATGGCGGCTGTCCACCTTTGGTCTGATAAATGGTGTGACGCAGAAGATGAGTTGCGAAATTAATTAAATTACGCTAAAATAAAACTATTAAAACAAAGACGAAAAAGAGTAACCTATTAGGCCGTTTTAACAGGGAGAATAACCAGTTGACTGGAAGTTATTCAAACGGGATTAGGTGAAGTTCACTTTCAGAGTTGACTAATCAAGTCCGGTGTTGCCCGTTATGCAATTTTGAGTGTGCAGTTACCATAACTGTAAACTAGGGTGGTACCGCGAAGCTTCGTCCCTTTTGAGGGATGGGGCTTTTTTTGTTGTTAAAAATAAGGAGGTCAAAGCATGTCATTAAAAGAACAGTTAGAAGCCTTGCAACAAAAAAGTTTGCAAGAGATTCAAAAAGTCGTTGATTTAGACGCGTTAAATCAAATTCGGGTTGAAGTATTAGGTAAAAAAGGCCCGATTACCGAAGTATTACGGGGAATGCGTGACCTTAGTAATGAAGAACGACCAAAAGTCGGCGCGTTTGCCAATGAAATTAAGAGTGATTTAGCGCAAGCCATCGAAGCTCGCAAAGCCGAATTAGAAGCTAAGAAGGCCTCCGCACAATTGGCCCATGAAACACTCGACGTGACGTTACCTGGCCAACCAGTGGTCAAAGGAACCCCTCACGTGTTAACCCAGGTCATCGATGATCTAGAAGATTTATTTGTTGGGATGGGTTACCAAGTCGTCGCTGGTTACGAAGTTGAAGATGAAAAGCATAACTTTGAAATGCTCAATATCCCAGCCAATCATCCGGCTCGCGATATGCAAGACACGTTTTACATCACGAAAGAGACGTTGATGCGGACGCATATGTCACCTAACGAAGCACGTGATTTAGAAAGCCATGATTTTGCGAACGGTCCAATTCGCATGATTAGCCCAGGGCGGGTCTATCGACGCGATACCGATGATGCGACCCATTCACATCAATTCTACCAAATGGAAGGGCAAGTCATTGATAAGCACATTACGATGGCTGATTTGAAGGGCACGCTTGAATACACGATTCGCCACATCTTTGGCGAAGATCGTCAATTACGTTTCCGTCCTAGCTATTTCCCATTTACGGAACCCTCTGTCGAAGTGGATATTTCGTGTTTCCGTTGTAATGGCCAAGGCTGTAACGTCTGCAAACAAACCGGCTGGATTGAAGTTTTAGGGGCTGGGATGACGCATCCGAACGTTTTAAAAGCCGCTGGTGTTGATCCTGACGTTTATGGTGGTTTTGCCTTTGGTCTCGGAATTGACCGCTTTGCAATGTTGAAATATGGTGTGGATGATATTCGAAACTTCTACTTAAACGATGTTCGATTCTTAAATCAATTCACACAGGAGGGCTAATTCATGAAAGTATCTTATAACTGGTTAAAAGACTATCTAGATTTAACAACAGAACCAGCCGCGTTGGCTGAAAAAATTACCCGGACTGGGATTGAAGTCGCCGGCGTGACGCAAATGAGTGCTGGTCTGAAAAAGATTGTCGTTGGTCATATTTTGAGTTGCCAACCGCATCCAGATTCAGATCATTTAAACGTCTGCCAAGTCGATGTCGGCGAAGACGAACCGTTCCAGATTGTCTGTGGTGCACCAAACGTGGCCGCCGGACAAGATGTGATTGTCGCATTACCAAATTCACGAATTGCCGATAACGTTAAAATTAAAAAAGGTAAGATGCGCGGCGTGGCTTCCATGGGCATGATTTGTGGCCTCCAAGAAATTGGTTTTGCTGACAGCGTTGTCCCAAAAGCTTATGTCGATGGGATTTTTGTTTTCCCAGAAAGTATTGAACCCGGCACCGAAGTCTATGAAGCCCTTGGGATGACCGATTCAATCATCGATTTAGATTTAACGGCTAACCGCGCGGATGCGATGGGGATGCACGGTGTCGCTCATGAAGTGGCTGCTATTGAAGATTTACAACCCCATTTTGAAACCGTGACGGTCGCTGAAAGTGACGTGACGACGGCCTCACAAATTAGCGCTAAAGTGGCTGATGCAACCTTGGCGCCTAGCTACCAATTACGAATGGTCCAAAATGTGACGATTCAACCTAGTCCACTCTGGTTACAAACCCGTTTATGGCACGCTGGGATTCGCCCAATCAACAACTTGGTTGATGTCACTAATTATATGATGATGACTTACGGTCAACCCTTGCACGCTTTTGATGCCGATACACTAACCGGTACTGATAAACAAATTGAAGTCCGTTTAGCACAAGCTGGTGAAAAGCTAGTGACTTTGGATGAAGCCGAACATGAATTAACGACTGAAGATATTGTGATTACCGACGGCCACCAACCAATCGCTTTAGCCGGTGTTATGGGTGGTTTGGCTTCAGAAATCACACCGCAAACGACGAATGTGATTATCGAAGCAGCCATTTTTGAACGGACGGCGGTTCGTAAAACCGCCCAACGGCATAATTTAAGATCCGATGCGTCATCACGTTTTGAAAAAGGCGTCAACGTAGCTGATGTTCAAGTGGCGTTAGACGCTGCAGCGGCTATGATGGCTGAATTAGGCAACGGGCAAGCGACCGCTGGCGTTGTGAGTCCAACCCAATTGGCTCCCGTTGCCAAAGTGGTCGAAATTGAAGCGCAACGGATCAATCATGTGTTAGGCACTGATTTAACGGTTGAAACAATCATCACGTTGTTAAACCGTTTTGGTTTTGCTGTTGCAAACGATGAAGGTCATTTGACCGTTACGATTCCTGCACGTCGTTGGGACATCGAGATTGAAGCCGATGTGATCGAAGAAGTCGCGCGTCTATACGGTTATGATAATTTACCAAGTACACTACCAACCGGTGCCATGACGACTGGGGCGTTAAATGCAACCCAAAAAGCCCTACGCCACACGCGCCATTTCTTGGAAGGCGCTGGTTTAACCCAAGCGATTAGCTACGCGTTAACCACGCCAGAAAAGGCGCAACAATTCATGTTACGGCCCGCAACAGCGACCGTTCTAGATTGGCCAATGACCCAAGATCATTCAGATTTAAGAATGAATTTAATCACTGGTTTGTTGGATGATGCGGCCTACAATGTCGCTCGTAAACAAACTGATTTAGCGTTATACGAACAAGGTCGGGTTTTCTTGAAAACAACGGCTGAACAAGATCGGCCTCATGAATTAGAATACGTCGCTGGCTTGTTAAGCGGCAACCGTCAAGTTAAATCATGGCAAGTAACCGCTGAAGTGGTTGATTTTTATACGATTAAAGGGGTCGTTGACGCCTTATTAGCAAGCTACAATTTAGTGGATGATGTGCGTTATGTTGCGACGAGTGAATTTGCTGAAATGCACCCGGGCCGCACGGCTGCAATCTATGTTGGTGAAATTTTGGTTGGTTTTGTCGGCCAAGTTCATCCGCAAATTGCCAAAGCAAATCATTTAAAAGAAACTTATGTTTTCCAAATTGATATTGCGCAAATTCTAGCCTTACCAATGCAAACATTAATTGCTAAACCAGCGCCTAAATTCCCCGAAGTGACTCGAGATATCGCGCTCCAAGTCGCTGAATCAGTGACGAATGCTGATTTAGTAGCGGCAATTCAAGCTAAGGGCGGCCAACATTTGGTCTCCGTTCAGTTGTTTGATGTTTATGCCGGTAGTCATATTGAAGCCGGTGAGAAATCAATGGCGTATACGTTGACGTATCTCAATGAAAGCGCGACGTTGACGGAAGAAGAAGTCACCGCTGCTTTTGAAAAAGTTGTCGCCCATTTAATCGCGACTTTTGACGCAAAAGTACGTTAATACCGAATCTTTAATGCAATTTATAAAATTTTTGGTATAATGTTTTAAGGATTGTATTTAAAAGTTCTATTAGGAGGTCATCCTTTGAAGAAAGCTGATCAAAAGGAGCCAGTTGAACAAACATCAGAACAACTATACGCAGAACGACGGGCAGAAAAAAAAGCGGCCAATAAGATTGTTTATTGGATTATTGGGATTGCGCTAGCGCTCGTTGTGATTATTGGTCTAATGGGTTATCGGTATGTCCAAACATCATTGAAACCCTATAACGCTACGGCTAAAACTGAAATTACGGTCAAGATTCCGAACGGATCAACCAATAAGGAAATTGCGGCCATTTTACAAGAAAAGAAATTAATTAAGAGTGCAACGGTTTTCAATTACTACGTTAAAACCCACAATTTTTCAGATTTCCAAGCGGGTTATCATGTATTGAAACAATCGATGGGCTTTGAAAAGATTATTTCAAACTTGCAAAAAGAAGGCACACCAACCCGACCACGGGACGTTACCGGTAAGGTCTTGGTTAAAGAAGGGGTCACGCTTGAAGAAATCGCAACAGCGGTTGGTAAGAATACTAAGTATTCAAAAGCGGACTTCATTAAATTAATCAAAGACAAACAATTCTTAGCGAGCTTGAAGAAGAAGTATCCAGAATTATTAACGTCAACGATGGCTAAGAAAAATGTCCGTTACCATCTAGAAGGGTATTTATTCCCAGCTACCTATGAAGTTTATAAAGACAGCACGTTAAAAGAAATTGTGACTGAAATGGTCAAAACAACGGATCAAAACTTACGACCTTATTATGCAACGATTAAGAGCAAGAAGTTGACGGTTCAAGAAGTCTTGACCTTGGCTTCCTTAGTTGAGCGTGAAGGGGTAACGGCAAGCGACCGTCAAAAGATTGCCGGTGTCTTCTTTAACCGACTAGACATTGATATGCCAATTCAATCTGATATTTCGGTCATGTACGCGTTGAACACGCATAAGACCCATCTGTATAATAAGGATGTTCAGGTCGATTCACCCTATAACTTGTACGTCCATTCAGGTTATGGACCAGGACCATTTAATTCACCAAGTTTACAATCGGTAACGGCTGTCTTGAATCCGTCCGAACGCGATCAAGATTATCTATACTTTGTTGCTAATCTCAAAACTGGTGAAGTCTATTATTCACATACATTAGATGAACATACCCAAACAACCAATTCGATTGAAGATTAACTGGTAAATCGTGGAAGTCGACCTCAATTGGGGTCGACTTCTGTCCGTTCAAAAAGAAGTAGAGAATAAAGGAGCGTCCCATGTCGAGTCAAAAGAAAGCACCAATTATTATCGGAGTTACCGGCGGATCGGGTAGCGGTAAAACAACCGTTAGCCAAGCCATCGCCACTAAATTTGCCAATCATTCGGTGATGTTATTACCACAAGATGCTTATTATAAACATCAAGACTTACCGTTTGAACAACGACAACAAACCAATTATGATCATCCAGATGCATTCGATACGGATCTGTTGTTGGCGCAAGTGACTGAATTGAAACAACATCGAGCAATTGAACAACCCGTTTATGATTATACGATTCATAATCGAACGGATGAAGTTGTCCATGTTGAACCGCAAGATGTGATTATTTTAGAAGGTATTTTAGTGTTGGCAGATCCACGATTACGTGATTTAATGGACATTAAGGTTTACGTGGATACCGATGATGATATTCGGTTATTACGGCGGATGAGTCGTGATATGGAAGCCCGCGGCCGGAGTTTTGACGACATTGTGGCGCAGTATTTGAAGACGGTTAAACCGATGTTCCATGAATTTATCGAACCGACTAAACGTTATGCGGATTTAATTGTCCCTGAAGGTGGCAATAACCGTGTTGCGATTGATTTGTTAGTCACGAAGATTCAATCGATTTTACATGCTTAATTAAAAAATAACGAAATAAATGAGGTGGCTAAGATGGCTGGAAAAAAATATCCAATGACCGAAGCTGGTAAAGCAAAATTAGTTGAGGAATTAGAAACGTTAAAAATGGTTAAACGACCAGAAGTCATTAACCGGATTAAGATTGCGCGTAGTTACGGCGATTTATCTGAAAATTCAGAATATGAATCAGCAAAAGATGAACAAAGTACGTTAGAAAGTCGTGTTTTAGAAGTTGAAAATATGTTACGTTTTGCCGAAGTAATCGATGCTGATAGCGTCGCAGACGGCATCATCGCGGTTGGTAGAACCGTGACTTTCACAGACGATGAAGATGGCGAAGAAGAAACATACCAAATCGTTGGGGCGGCTGAATCTGACCCACTTGCGGGCAAGATTTCAAATGATTCACCGATTGGTCAAGCAATTGTTGGCAAACAAGCCGGCGACAAAGTGGTGATTCAAACACCAGGTGGCGATATGCACGTCACGATTACTGACGTTAAATAAAGGTTCTATCAAAAAAAGACAATCGAAGGATTGTCTTTTTTGATGAGACTGATTGATTAATCAGCCCATAGACGGATTGGGTTTTGTTGAAACCTTAGTATAATAAGAACTAATGAGTACGTGTGAAGGGAGCTTTTTAGATGCCGATAGTCTGGCGTATTTTCTTAATTATCGAAGCCATTATTTTTGGCACATTTATTTGGCAGATTATTTCGTATCCCGCCAATCTCTTTTTCATCATCTTCGGGATTGTTTGTCTCATTTGGGCGAATAAACGCCGAGGCAACCGTAAAGTCGGCTTTTTAACGACTTTGTTGACGATGATTGGGACGATTTCAATTTTAGTGACGCTCTTCATTAATTTTTCATTGTGGTTATTATTGATTAACGCGGTCGTTTTTTTGGCGCTCAATCATCGACGGGTGGGTCAATTCAATAACCGTAATTTAAATCAATTGTTTGATAATGCGCCTTGGCACCGGAAGAATTTTGTGCCAGTCAATACCAAAGAACCGACCGCTAAGTCGGATCAGGTCAAGCGTCATCAATGGTCTGGCAACCAAACGATTGGCAATAATATTTTTGAATGGGATGATATTAATTTTGCGGTCGTTGCTGGGGATACGATTATTGACTTAGGCAGTACGATTTTACCGAAGGCGGATAACCACATTGTGATTCGCAAAGGGTTTGGTAAAACGCGGATTTTGGTGCCGGTCGGGACTGGGGTTTATTTAGACCATTCCGCGATGATGGGGAGTGTCATCATCGAAAATCAACGTTATAACTTGAAAAATGAGTCGATTCAGTTGTATAGTAAAAACTATGATGAAGAAAGTCGCCATCTTAAAATCATTACCAACGTGGTAATCGGAGATCTTGAGGTGATTCTCGTATGAGTAAATTAGCCCGTAGTTTTATTTTTGGTATGACGGTCTTATTGACGCTCCTGTTTTCAGTGGCGTTGTTTTTTGCGTATTTCTATAGTGTTAACCAGAAACAGTGGTTATTGAAATTAGTCACAGTCCGCTTGTTTTACGTGCCATTGCTAGTGTACATCATTGCGGCGGCGGTGGTCGTTGGATTGGGTGTCACTTCGGTCGTGTATTTATTGATGCGCCAACAATTATCGCATACCGAAAGTCAGTTACAATATTTGGCGTCGGGGCAATATGAATCGCCAATTTTTGAAAATAACATGACGAACACGACGGATTTTGTCCAACCGATTGAGCAAACCATTGAACAATTACGTCAAAAAATGATACGCTTGCAACATGAAATTCAAAGTTATAGTGAACGACCAACCGTCTTGGTGGGTGAAACCAAGGAAGAAATTTTGGCACAAGAACGGCACCGGTTAGCCCGCGAATTGCACGATTCAGTCAGCCAGCAGTTATTTGCCGCGACGATGATGTTGTCAGCGCTCAGCGAAATAGCCCAAAAAGCGACGGATCAACCGCAGCTTTTGCAATCTTTAACCACGGTCGAACGGGTGTTAAACGATGCGCAATCCGAAATGCGGGCCCTTTTATTACATCTGCGGCCGGTTAATCTGGCGGGTAAGAGTTTACGTGATGGGATTATTCAATTATTGAACGAATTAAAGACTAAGATTAGCATCGAAATTACTTGGGATATTGATAATGTTCAGTTACCAAGCGGGATTGAGGATAATCTGTTTAGAATTGTGCAAGAATTGTTGTCGAATACGTTACGACACGCTAAGGCCCACGAAATTGAAGTTTATCTCAAAAAAGTTGGCCCCAGTGTCTTGCTGAAAGTGATTGACGATGGTCAGGGATTTGATCCCGCGGTCGCCCAAAAGGCAGGTAGTTACGGGTTAAATAACATTACCGAACGCGCGCACAGTATCGGTGGGACGGCTAAAATTATTAGTTTACCCGATCAAGGCACGAGCATTGAAATTCGAGTACCACTATTAAAGGAGACTAACTTAAGTGATTAATGTATTGATTGTCGATGACCATGAAATGGTCCGATTAGGGATTGCGACGTATTTAGGGGTGCAATCTGATATAACGGTGGTGGATCAAGCGGTCAATGGCCGTGAAGGGGTCGAAAAAGCGTTGGCTTTGCGACCAGATGCGATTTTAATGGATTTAGTCATGCCCGAAATGGACGGGATTGAAGCGACTAAGACGATTTTAAAAACATGGCCAGCCGCTAAAATTATTATTTTGACCAGTTTTATTGATGATGAGAAAGTCTATCCAGCGATTGAAGCTGGGGCGGCCAGTTACATATTAAAGACCTCAACGGCTGAAGAAATTGCGAATGCGATTCGTAAAACGGCGCAGGGGCAATCGGTTTTAGAACCAGAAGTGACTAATAAGATGATGAATCGAATGTCACACCAGTCAGAAGTCCAATTGTATGAGGATTTAACCAATCGGGAACGCGAAGTCTTAGGCTTAATTGCGAAGGGCCGTAGCAATCAGGAAATTGCGGATGAACTCTTCATTACCCTAAAGACGGTTAAGACCCACGTTTCGAATATCTTAGCAAAATTACAAGTTGAAGATCGCACGCAAGCCGCGATTTATGCCATTAAGAACCATTTAGCCTAGGAGGCGCAACCATGCAAATCACAATTACACCGGCAGCGAGTCATTGGTTTCAATCAGAACTAGGATTAAAGAGCGGCGATTCGGTCCGCTTTTTCGGGAAAGTGTATGGGCAAACTGCGGTGCACGATGGTTTCTCATTAGGCGTAGAACGTGCTGAAGTGCAAGCACCAATTACAACGGTGACGGTTGACGGGATTACCTATTTTGTTGGTGAAACCGATGATTGGTTTTTTGCGGGTTACGATTTACACGTGGCCTACAATGAGACGTTAGATGAACCGGCCTATCAATTTGAAGCACAAAAAAGCTGACCATTTCTGGTCAGCTTTTTTGATGTCCTGATTAATATTGAATGACGGTTCTGGATGTTGTTTGCGGTGTTGCCTCATTAAACAACGTTGCTAGTTGGTTAAAAGCCACTGTTTCAGTCGTTGGCCAATTAACTGGTTTGAAATTAGTGGCGAGTAGTTGCCAGATTTCTTTACGGTCTTTACGGGGATAATAGACGGAATCAATCCCATAAAGCGTGACGCCACGTAAGATAAAGGGGAGGACACTCGTGTTGAGTTGAATACCAGCCGCGTTGCCACAAGCGGCAACCACGCCATCTTGGTGCATCAGTGGTAGTAAGTGTTCTAGAACGGGCCCGCCTAAAGTATCAATCACCCCGGTATAGGTTTGGTGTGCTAATAATTTAGTTGGTTGTACGGTCAGTTGATCAGTCGCTAACACGTGAGCGGCCCCTAATTGGGTGAGATAAGCGCTTTGGGTTAAATCACGCGTGGTCGCCGTGATTTGATCAAAACCAAGTTTGGCTAGAAAACTGAGCGCGAAACTACCGACACCACCAGTCGCACCGGTCACTAATAAGGGCGTATGGTGGTCGATGGTTGCTGGTTGGCGGAGTAACTTAGTCACCGCAATCGCCGCTGTAAAACCGGCCGTGCCGTATTGCATGGCTTCTTGTAAACTGAGATCTGCCGGCAGTTTTAAAAGCCAATCACTGGGGACTTTAACGTACTGCGCATAACCACCATCAATTTGAATGCCCGTTCCATAGCCGGTGCATAAGACGCATCGCCGGGTTCAAAAAAGAGATTATCGGAGGTGACGACGGTACCGGCAAAGTCGATACCGGGGGTTGCTGGATAGTTTCTCAAGACGCCGCTTTTAGCGTTCATCGTCAGTCGGTCTTTGTAGTTGATGTCGGAATAGGCGATTTTCACTAAGACCCCGGTTTTGGGTAACGCCGGGGTTAATTTCGTTTCGTAAGCTGCTGTGACGTTAGTTTCGGTTGCAGTTAGAACTAAAGCTTGATAGGCGACCATTGTAAAACCCCTTTTCTGATTTCGTTATTACTGTCATTATACATCAAACGTCAGTTTAAATTGGCATAAGAGTTCGGAAACGGTATAATTAAAGGGATATTGACAACTGAGTTAATTGAATGAATTGTTAAAGGGGCCAAGTAAAATGGAACAATCAATGGTGGAATTTAAAAATGTCATTAAACAATATGATGATGCCCAAATTTTAAAAGGCATCGATATGGCTTTGGAAAAAGGCAAATTTTATACGTTGTTAGGGCCGTCCGGTTGTGGGAAAACCACGATTTTAAGAATTATCGCTGGCTTTACGAATGCAACCTCTGGGGATGTTTTGTTTGAAGGCCAACGGATTAATGATTTACCGGCTAATCGGCGGCAAGTTAATACCGTTTTTCAAGACTACGCTTTATTTCCACATCTCAATGTTTTTGACAACGTTGCGTTTGGGTTAAACTTACGCAAAGTCAAAAAAGCGGATGTTCAAACTAAAGTCATTGAAGCGTTGAAACTAGTTCGTTTAGAGGGTTATGATCAACGCGAAATCAGTGAGCTATCTGGGGGTCAACAACAACGGGTGGCCATTGCGCGCGCACTAGCCAATGAACCGAAAGTTTTGTTGCTAGATGAACCGTTATCCGCACTTGATATGAAATTACGCAAAGCGATGCAATATGAATTACGCGATTTACAACAACGTTTAGGGATTACCTTCTTATTTGTCACACATGATCAAGAAGAGGCCTTAGCGATGAGTGATGAAATTTTTGTCATGAATGAAGGTCGGGTCTTGCAAAGTGGCACGCCAGTGGATATTTATGATGAACCAATTAACCATTTTGTCGCCGATTTTATTGGTGAAAGTAATATTTTACCCGGTAAGATGGTCGCGGATTATCAAGTTGAGATGGTCAATAAGGTCTTCGAATGTGCCGACGCGGCATGCGGCCCCATGAAGCCGTCGAAATCGTTTTACGACCAGAGGATTTAGATATTGTGGCGGTTGATCAAGGCCAACTAGTGGTGACGGTTGATACCCAATTATTTAGAGGGGATTATTACGAAATCACCGCGTACGATACTGATCAGAACCGGTGGTTAATTCATTCGACGAACCCCGCTAAAGACGGGCAACAAGTCGGGTTGTTTTTTGAACCAGAAGATGTGCATATTATGCGTTTTGGGGAATCGGAAGAAGATTTCGATGCGCGACTCGATAGTTACGAAGAGGAGGAATAGGTTAGCATGCGGCGAAAACAGTTTATTTATTATATTCCGTACGCGCTGTGGTTAGTGCTATTCGTATTGGCCCCAGTCGCGCTGATTCTTTATCAATCCTTCTTCGATATTAACGGACAGGCGACGTTGCAAAATTATGCAACCTATTTTCAATCAGGGACTTATTTGAAGATGACGTTGAATTCACTATGGTATGCCTTTTTAATCACCTTAATCACGTTGTTGATCAGTTATCCAACGGCTTATTGGTTGCATCAAACCAAGCATAAACAATTGTGGTTACTGTTGATTATTTTACCAACGTGGATTAACTTATTATTAAAAGCGTACGCCTTTATTGGTATTTTTAGTCAAAACGGCGCCATCAACCATTTCCTAGGTTGGTTTGGCATTGGCCCACAACAGATTCTGTTCACTAATTTTAGTTTCTTAGTGGTTGCGACGTACATTGAAATTCCGTTTATGATTTTACCGATTTTTAACAGTTTAGAAGAATTAAATCCGTCATTGGTCAATGCGAGTCGCGATTTAGGGGCCAGCAATTGGCAAACCTTCACCAAAGTGATTGTGCCGTTGACGATGAGTGGCGTTAAAGCTGGCGTTCAAGCGATTTTTATTCCCTCATTATCCCTCTTCATGTTGACCCGTTTAATCGGGGGCAACCGGGTGATCACCTTAGGGACCGCGATTGAGGAACATTTCTTAACCACGATGAATTGGGGGATGGGTTCAACAATTGGGGTCGTCTTAATCGTTGCGATGGGCTTGATTATGGCCCTGACTGGTGAAAAGAAAACCAAGAAGAAGGTGACCCTTAAATGAAAAAGCACGCGTTTAAATGGCAAAATTTATATTTAATCGTCATCTTTATCTTGTTATACGCACCGATTTTCTATTTAATTTTTTATTCGTTTAGTAGTGGCGACAACATGAATGGCTTTAAATCGTTTACTTGGCAAAACTACCAGACGTTATTTGCCGATCAACGGATGATTGAAATTGTGCTAGAGACCTTGTTGATTGCGATTCTATCATCGCTATGTGCCACGATTATTGGGACGTTTGGGGCTTTGGGGATTTATTCCACTAAACAACGCCGCACACGGAATATTATTTTGTCATTAAATAATATTTTAATGGTGTCACCCGATGTGATTATTGGGGCGAGCTTCTTGATTTTCTTCACATTCTTAGGACTTGGGCTGGGCTTTGGATCGGTTCTATTAAGTCATATCGCTTTTTCAATTCCGATTGTGGTCTTGATGGTGTTACCGAAGTTAAATGAAATGCGGCCAGCATTAGTTGATGCCGCCCGTGATTTAGGGGCAAGTGATTGGCAAGTGTTGAGTCGCGTGATTTTACCTACATTAGTTCGGGGATTTTCGCCGGTTTCTTTATGGCGTTTACCTATTCACTCGATGATTTTGCGGTCACTTTCTTTGTGACGGGCAACGGGTTTGAAACCTTATCCGTTGAAATCTATTCGCGGGCCCGCCAAGGGATTAGTTTAGAAATCAATGCCTTATCCGCGTTGATGTTTGTCTTCTCACTGATTTTAGTGGGTGGCTATTACTTCATTAATCAACGGAATCAGGCTCAAAAAGCTCGGCAAAAACGAAAGGGGGCCACGCGAATCAAATGAATAAATTAAGTCGAATTGCAGTTGCAATTTTAGTGGCCTGTTTAGCCTTGTGGCTGGGCATTGTCCAATTACAAAAATCACAGGGTTTTACGAAGGATAATACATTAACGTTATATAATTGGGGCGATTACATCGATCCAGCCTTAATTAAAAAGTTTGAAACCAAAACTGGCTATCATGTGTCGGTCGAAACCTTTGATAGCAACGAAGCGATGTACACTAAAATCAAACAGGGCGGAACCGCCTATGATTTAGCGGTGCCTAGTGATTACATGATTGAAAAGATGCGCAAAGCTAAGATGTTAAAACCAATTGATCATTCAAAATTGACGGGGTATCAAAATCTCGGGCAATCATTTTTAAATCAACCATTTGATCCGGATAATCGTTATTCGCTACCCTATTTCTGGGGGACGTTGGGGATTATCTACAATGATCAATTGACGAGCCAACCGATTACCAGTTGGTCTGACCTATGGCAACCGCAATATAAAGGCGACATCATGGTTGTCGATAGTGCGCGGGATATGATGGCGGTCGGATTGATTGAAACCGGTCAATCGGTCAACAGCACGAATCCGGCAGCTTTGGAAAAGGCTAAACAACGCCTCGATCAGATGGCACCAAACGTCAAAGCGGTGGTTGCGGATGAAATTAAAATGTATATGGTCCAAAATGAAGCGAGTGTCGCGGTAACTTGGTCGGGCGAAGCGGCTGAAATGCTGGCGAACAATTCGCATCTACACTATGTCGTGCCGACTGAAGGCAGCAATTTGTGGTTTGATAATTTGGTGATTCCGAAGACCGCTAAGCATGAAAAGGCGGCGTATGCCTTCTTGAACTTCATGTTAGAACCCAAGAATGCGGCGCAAAATGCGGATTATATCGGCTATTCAACACCGAACACAGCGGCTAAAAAATTATTGCCAGCCGCCACGCGGAATAACCCCGCCTTTTATCCTAGCAATCAACTGATTCAAAAATTGCAAGTTTACAGCGATTTATCACCGACAACGGTGGGCTTGTACAATGATTTATTTTTGGAGTTTAAGATGCAACATTAAGCCGGAAGTCGGACTTAAAGGGCAGAATTTATATGGTATAATAAACACAGCTTTTTTAAAGGGAGGTCGCTATGTCAATTGACTGGTCACAATTACTAACTTGGCGCATGCTGGCCAATGTATTAGACATTATCGTTGTTTGGTATTTTGTCTATAAATTAATGATGCTCATTCGTGGCACCAAAGCAGTTCAACTCTTTAAAGGAATTCTCGTCATCGCACTGATTAAGATTGTGAGTTGGTATCTAGGTTTAAGGACGGTTTCGTATATCATGGATCAGTTTATCAACTGGATCGTGATTGCGTTAATCGTGATTTTCCAACCAGAAATCCGCCGGGGCTTGGAACATATCGGTCGCGGTTCACTATTGATGCGGGGCAACAATCCTAAATTAGAAAAAGAAAATCAACTGATTAAAGCGTTAGATAAAGCGATTCAATACATGTCAAAACGCCGAATTGGTGCATTGATCACGATTCAAATGAAGACTGGTTTGGAAGATTACATTGAAACCGGGATTGATTTGGATGCTGACGTGACTGGTGAATTATTGATTAACATCTTTATCCCCAATACACCATTGCATGATGGTGCGGTGATTATTCGTGAGGGTAAAATTGCGGTGGCGGCCGCCTATTTACCACTTTCCGAAAGTAATTTAATTCCGAAAGAATTGGGGACGCGACACCGAGCAGCAGTCGGGATTAGTGAAGTCACTGATGCTTTAACGATTGTTGTTTCCGAAGAAACCGGTGGTGTCACGTTAACCAAGAATAATGAATTAATGCGCGATTTGACGCGGGATGATTATATGAAGTATTTCAATTCGCATTTGATTACGCAAGAGGAAGACAAGAATAGCCTTTTACAAGAATTCATTGATGGCTTCAAAAAAGGAGGCCGTAAATGATGAAAAAATGGGTTGAAGGACCTTGGCCTTACCGGATATTTGCGTTATTCTTAGCTATCCTACTGTTTGGGTACGTCAATATTGATAAGATCAATACGACGCGGCAAACGGATAATAATACGACTCAAATGTTAGCGACCCGTTCTGAAACGGTTAAAGTGCCGTTGCAGATTAACGCCGATACGGATCAATATTTCATTACCGGTTATCCGCAAAAGGTGAAAGTGAAATTATCGGGTCCCAACGCGTTAGTGACTTCCGCCGTTAATACGTTGAATTTCAGGATCATTGGTGATTTAACTAAATTATCGACAGGGACGCACACGGTTAAGCTGAAGCAAACTGGGATTAATAAAGAAATCAGTGTTAAAATTGAACCAGCTACGATTAAAGTCAAGATTGAAAAAAAGGTCACGAAGAATTTCCCAATTCAGGTCAACGTCAACGAAGAGAATTTAGCGACTGATTACAGCATTGGTAATCCTAAGTTAAGTCAAGATGTCGTTGAAGTCAGTGGGGCTAAGTCCGCTGTTAATGCGGTTAGTCAAGTGATTGCAACGGTTGATCTGGCTAAAGACACCAAAAAAGACATCAGCGAAGAAGTGTTGTTGCAAGCCGTTGATTCTGCGGGTAAGGCCTTAAATGTTTTAATCTCACCACAAACGGTCAACGTTAAAATCGCCGTTACGATGAATAAAAAAGCATTACCCGTTAGTTTAGAAAAGACTGGCGCTGTTTCTGGGTATCAATACACCTTAACGACGGACACTCAAAATGTGACGGTTTATGGGAAACAGCAGACGTTGGCTAAGTTATCATCCTTACCGGTGACGGTTGATTTAAGTGATGTGACCAGTTCAACGACTAAGACGGTTAAAATCAGTTTACCAGATGGGGTTTACGACAGTTCGCCAACTTCGATTAAAGTCAAAGTGGCTGTCACGAGTGATGGGAACGAAGCGAGCAGTCAAAGTTCGACCGCAACAACGTCTGCCAGTACCAGTACGGCTAGCAGTCAGTCCGAATCAACTAGTAGTTCATCGACTGATCAATCATCAAGCTCGGCAGATTCGTCAGCATCGACAAGTCAAAGTACAACAACCGAATAAAAATAATCTGGAATAGTATAGAGGAGTTTTTGAAATGGCAAAATATTTTGGTACAGATGGTGTCCGTGGTGTCGCCAATCAAGAATTAAGCCCAGAAATGGCATTTAAATTAGGCCGTGCCGGTGGTTACGTTTTAACAAAGCACGCAGACAAAAACCAACGGCCTAAGGTATTGGTTGCGCGCGATACACGGATTTCTGGTCAAATGTTGGAACAATCATTAATCTCTGGTTTGTTATCAGTCGGGATCGAAGTCTTATCATTAGGCGTCATCACAACACCAGCTGTGGCGTATTTAATCAAGGTACAAGAAGCGAGTGCCGGTATTATGATTTCGGCTTCACATAACCCAGCAATTTATAATGGGATTAAATTCTTTGGTGCCGATGGTTATAAATTACCGGATGAAACCGAAGAAGAAATTGAAGCGATTATTGATGCACCAACGGATACGTTACCTCGTCCAGAAGGCGAAGGTTTAGGGACCGTTGAAGAATATCCAGAAGGCGCTTTGAAGTACACACAATTCCTAGAACATACAATTCCAGATGATTTAGCTGGTTTAAAGGTCGCATTGGACGGCGCGAACGGTTCAACGAGTGGCTTAATTAGCCGTGTTTTTGCCGATTTGGAAACTGATTTCACGACAACCGCAACTCATCCTAATGGGTTAAACATTAACGATGGTGTCGGTTCAACCCATCCAGAAAACTTGGTTCGTAAAGTGCTTGAATCCGGTGCGGATGTCGGCGTCGCTTTTGATGGTGATGGGGATCGTTGTATCGCGGTTGATGAATTGGGGAATATCATCGATGGTGATAAGATTATGTTCATCTTAGGCCATTATTTATCACAAAAAGGCCGTTTAAAACAAGATACGATTGTCACGACTGTTATGAGTAACATCGGTTTGTATAAAGCGATTGAAGCTAACGGGATGAAGTCCGCCCAAACCGATGTTGGTGATCGGCACGTCGTTGAAGAAATGCGTGCGTCTGGTTATAACTTAGGCGGCGAACAATCAGGTCACATTATCATCTTTGATTATCATAATACTGGGGATGGCATGTTAACTGGGATTCAATTGTTGAATGTCATGAAACAAACCGGTAAGAAATTATCAGAATTAGCCGCACCAGTCAAAACTTATCCTCAAAAATTAATCAATTTAACGGTGACTGATAAAGATGCTTGGGAAACTAACGCTAAAATTCAAGCCGCGATTGATACCGTCGAAAAAGAAATGAACGGCGACGGTCGGGTTCTAGTGCGTCCTAGTGGGACAGAACCATTACTACGCGTCATGTGTGAAGCCGCTACGGAAGAAAAGGTCAATCAATACGCAGACCAAATCGCAGCAGTTGTTAAGGAAGAAATCGGGTAGAGCGCGACTCAAACGGTTTTAGTTTTAAATATTAATTAAAAATCACCATTTAACCCGAACTGAGGTTGAATGGTGATTTTAGATTAGACGGAAATTATTGTCAGAAAAAGCGTGTTTTAAAATCCTATAAATAACGTCCGATAGTCCTATATTTCAGGGATTATCCGGCGTTATTTTTGACGCCAAAAAGATTGACTAGCAATCGACGTTGAGGACTATACCGATTGTGCAAACTAGTCTATACCAAT
The DNA here is from genome assembly GCF_000615805.1 of Latilactobacillus fuchuensis DSM 14340 = JCM 11249. Classification (GTDB taxonomy): domain Bacteria; phylum Bacillota; class Bacilli; order Lactobacillales; family Lactobacillaceae; genus Latilactobacillus; species Latilactobacillus fuchuensis. The sequence goes on along the minus strand of NZ_BAMJ01000025.1, from coordinate 17,260 downwards.
AAAAATTCTTGACATTAAAAAGCCTAATGGTATTATATTTAAGTGTTATACCAATTATATAATTAAAGCATACCAAAGATGAGAAGAGGATTTTATAATGTGTGGAATTGTTGGTGTCATTGGGAAATCAAATACAACTGAAATTTTATTAAATGGATTAGAAAAATTAGCCTACCGGGGTTATGATTCGGCTGGCATTTATGTCAATAGTCAAACGGGTCAAGATTATTTAGTCAAAGAACCCGGTAAAATTAGTGTCTTACAAGCGGCAGTTGGTCCCGAAGTGCAAGGGACCATTGGCGTTGGGCATACGCGTTGGGCAACCCATGGTGTGGCTAGCCAAGCGAATGCTCATCCCCACGTTTCAGCTGACGGTCGTTTCTATTTAGTGCATAACGGCGTTTTAACGAACTATGCTGAATTGCGTGCGACTTACTTAGCTGATGTTCAATTTGCGAGTGAAACCGATACGGAAGTGGCGGTTCAGTTGATTGCGAAAATTGCCCACGATGATCAGTTATCAGCCAAAGAAGCGTTCCGTAAGGCCTTAACGATGATTGAAGGGTCATACGCCTTTGTCATGGTCGACCGCGATGATCCAGAGACGTTATACGTTGCTAAAAATAAATCACCATTGTTAATCGGCGTGGGTGACGGTTTTAACGTTGTCTGCTCAGACGCGCTAGCAATGCTTAACGAAACCAAAGATTTTATCGAAATTCATGACCGTGAAATGGTCACTTTAAAAAAGAATTCATTACAAATTGAGGATTTAGACGGCACCTTTATTCACCGCGCTAGTTACCACGTTGAAATGGATGCTAGCGAAACGGGCAAAGGCGCTTATCCTCATTACATGCTCAAAGAAGTTGATGAACAACCCGCTGTCATGCGTCGGTTGTTAAACGAATACGTGACGGCTGATGGTCAGATTAAGATCAACGCTGATTTATTAACGGCGCTAGAAGCAGCGGATCGGTTGTACATTGTTGCAGCCGGAACGAGTTACCATGCCGGTTTAATCGGGAAGACCTTGTTTGAAAAGTTGGCTAAGAAACCAGTGGAAGTCCACGTTGCCAGTGAATTTGGCTACCATATGCCATTATTATCGGCGAAACCATTTTTTATCTTTTTAACGCAAAGTGGTGAAACCGCCGATAGTCGCCAAGTCTTGGTACAAACCAATCAAATGGGTTATCCAAGCTTGACGATTACCAACAGCCAAGGGTCGACGCTCTCACGTGAAGCCGACCATACCTTGTTGCTACACGCCGGTCCTGAAATTGCGGTGGCGTCAACTAAAGCTTACACCGCTCAAATTGCGGTTGAATTATTCTTAGCAGTTGCCTTAGGCCGCCATCAAGAACAGGCTGTTGCACTTGAATTTGACGTTAATCATGAATTAGCATTGGTCGCAACCGGTATGGAAGCCGTCCTAAGTGATAAGGATCAAATTGAAGCCTTGGTTAAACACTATTTAGCCACGACGCGTAACGCGTTTTATATCGGACGGGGCACGGACTATGCGTTGAGTTTAGAGGCTGCCTTGAAACTCAAAGAAATTTCGTACATTCAAGCGGAAGGTTTTGCGGCTGGCGAATTAAAACACGGCACGATTGCTTTGATTGAAGATGGCACACCGGTGTTGGCCTTCTTAATGGATCAATCGACCATTGACCATACTCGGGGTAATCTCCAAGAAGTCACGGCTCGGGGGGCGCAAACGTTCACGATTGTCAGTGACGCTTTCGCACAACCAACTGATCAGATTGTTTTACCACAAGTCAATCCGTTGTTAACGGCGCTAGTTGGCGTTGTGCCAGCACAATTAATCGCTTATTATGCGAGCTTACAACGCGGATTAGATGTCGATCAACCCCGGAATCTCGCTAAGAGTGTGACGGTTGAATAATTATTAAAAGCCACAATAAAACCCGCTTAATCAGCTGATTAGGCGGGTTTTTATTGTGGCTTATGAATGGGTTTAAACCATTTGATCTGTATCGTAAGTTGCACGGGGACCACCGACGTATTTAGGCCGGGAACGAAGTGCGGTCACGTGAGCGGCGCCCAATGTTTGTAGTGTCGGACGGACCGGGACTTGGACGAATTTAACGTGCATCCCGATTGCGGTATCGCCAATATCAATGCCGGCTTGAGCCACAATATGTTCAACCTCAACTGGTTGTTCGAATTGATCGAAAGCGGCAACGGAACAGGCCCCACCAGCGTGCATCGCTGGGACGACCGAAACGATTTCGAATTGGCGTTGTTGGGCGACCGTCTTTTCGACGACTAAGCTGCGGTTGATATGTTCACAGCCTTGAACGGCCAATTGAATTTGCCGTGGTTTTAAAATAGCTAATAAGGTTTCGATAATGACCGCACCCGTTTCTTGGCTCGATGATTGGCCAATCTGACCGCCGACGACTTCACTGGTTGAACACCCTAAGACGAAAAGGTCGCCGGCTTGCAGGTGAGCGGCTTCTAAAACATCAAGCGTGATACTTGTTAAATCGGTTTTGATTTGCGTTAATTGAGTTGACATCTAAACACTCCTAAGAATTAAATAATTGTGGTCGCGCTTTGTACAGACTAGCGGTTAACGGAATGGTGACCGCGATTCCGAACCCGTTTTGAACGAGATTACCAATTAGTGAGGCCCATCCGGCGGTCCAACCAAATAACCAACTGGTTGCTAGGAAATAGCCAACCAACATGACGAGGCTGCCACACAGTAAGGCTTGTAAAATAGCGATTGGTTTGTTGTGTCGTTTGGTTAAATAACCGACAACAAAGCCTTGAGTGCCGTGAATCACTAATGAAAAGAGACACCATTCTGGATAACCGGAGAGGATATCAATCAATAGGCCGCTGAGGGCGCCGACCGCTAAACCACCGGGATTTTTTAATAGGATGGCGGTCGTGTAGATACCGACTTCACAGAGCGTGACAAACCCTTTGGTGGCGGGAATGGGAATGATGAACAGTAATGATAAGGCGACCGTCAAGGCGGTCAGCATCGCGATTAAAGTAATCTGTCGTGGTTTAAATACCATTAGTCACAACCTCTTTTCTGATAATGATTCACTTGCCAAACATTGCCCAATTGATGGCGCAAGACAATCCCGTTTTGTAAGGATTGATAAACATAATCTTTCGCCGTTTTAACGGCCTTTTCAAGCGATTGTCCTTGTGCCAATTCAGCCGTAATCGCTGCGGAAAAGGTGCAACCGGCCCCATCAACCGTTGATGTGTTTAAGCGGGGCCCTTCGAAATAGGTTTGGCTAGTTGATGTTTGTAGTAAATCTAAAGCGGTTTGACCAGGTAACCGTTGGCCGCCTTTAATCACAACATTTTGAGGACCGAGTGAACGAATAATGGTGGCCGCCTGTTCTAATTCAGTACGGTTTGTAATTTGGGAAAGCCCACTTAATTGACAGGCCTCAATTAAATTGGGGGTTACGACAAGCGCGCGCGGGAGTAGTTGTGTTTTGAGGATTTCTAAATAGGATTGTGAAGGCGTTAAGGTGCCTTCCTTAAAAGCCAGTACCGGATCGATGATTAATTGTAGTTGCGGTTCAGTAGCTAAGCGCGCAATAATCAGTTTGAGCGTCGCCACATCATTAATCAAGCCAATTTTGACATAGGTGATTGGGACGTGGGCTAAGACGGCATCGAGTTGGGTTAAGACGGTTTCACTCGCGATGTTATCAATTGTGAATTGTCGGTTAGCTTGAACCGTTGCTAAACAAGTGACAACACTTAAACCAAAGGTCCCGAGGGCTTCAAACGTTTTTAAATCGGCCTGGAGCCCCCCGCCAGCTAAAGTGTCAGAGCCGGCAATCGTTAAGATGTTGGTCATCGAATCCCTCCTAGTAGTTGAATAGATTTAGTTTAACGCCAACTAAAATGAATTAAAACAGCCAATTGGCTTGTTTTTTTACCAACCAATTTATACACTAGGATTAGAGGTGATTAAATGATTGATTGGACCCGTTATCCTTTAAATGAAAAGCCCAAATATCGTGCCTTGCAACGGTTAATTGAAGCGTTGATTCAACAAGGTTTGTTGCTAGCTGGGGAACAACTACCAGCTGAACGCCAATTAGCGATTCAGTTGGGGCTTAATCGCTCGACTGTCGCGCGCGCGTTTGATGAATTGGCGAGTGCTGGCTTTTTGGAACGCCAGGTGGGGCGGGGCACTTACATCAGCCAAGCGGCATTAACGCAAATGACCCATAAACGGGTTAATTGGCATACTTATTTAACGACGCAACGCCGACCGAAAGGCCAGCGTATTCGTCAACAATACCAGGCGCTGATCCAACAAGCACCGGCCGGTTTGATTGATGGTTTCTCGAGCGATTTACCAACGGAATTAGTCCCAGCTTTTCAATTACCAGCGTTAAGGTGGACCGATTTTGTCAAAGCGCAAGAATTGGAAAGACCTAATGGTTATCAACCGCTATTAGCGGCCGTCCAACAACATTATTCATCAACGCTAACGGTGTCGCAATTGTTGATTACCGCTGGTGCGCAACAATCGTTATTATTAGTGTTGCAAGGTTTACTGATCCCCGGAGAGGCGGTGGCGATTGAACAGCTTCATTCTTCTATGACGCGGCGATTTTTGAAGTTGCGGGTGTTCGAACCTATTCAGCCCCGTGTGACGCTGAGGGGATGTTACCGGCCGAATTAGAACGGTTGATTAAACAACACCGACTTAAATTAGTGATTCTAAACCCAAATTATCAAAATCCAACTGGCCAAGTGATGGGTCTAAAGCGGCGGCAAGCATTGCTAGCACTTTGTCAGCAATATCAAATTCCAATCGTTGAAGATGATGTCTTCGGCTGGTTGCATTTTGAACAGCGCCCATTACCCACATTAAAAGAACTAGATCCGGAAAATGTGATTTACATTAGTTCGTTGTCTAAAATTATGGGCAGTAGCACGCGGATTGGTTGGTTAGCGGCCACCCCGCAAGTCATCCAACAGTTAGCGCAAATCCAAGCTGAAATGGACGTTGTGCCAAGTATTATGGCCCAACAAATGGTGACCTTAGCGATGGCTGAGCCACAATTTAAGAGCCAATTGCAGCGGTTGACGCGACTACTAAAAGCTCGTGCGCAGGCGACTTATGAGGCATTAACAACGGCTTTTCCTGAATGGCAAATTGAACAACCGCGTGGGGGTTATTATTTGTGGGTCCAATATGGTGAACACCCGCGTCCGCTAACCGACTTTATTAATGAACGGGTGATGGTGGCGCCGGGGATATTATTTGGCAGTTCAATTGGGACCTTTAGGTTAAATTTTGCGCGGTTAGATCACGTGGCTTTAACCCAATTAGTAGAACGACTACGACTCATTTTTGACATTTAAGGAGGTAGACTGATGACTGAACCCTTTATTCCTGAAATTTACACGCCACTCAAAACAAGTGTGATTGGCCCGCCGGCGATTGCTCGGCAAGTTGGTGGTTTAAAAATATTAGGCAAAAAAATTAAGACGATTATTTTTACAACCGATGTGGCGATTGTCAATAACACGAACGCGGATGCAGTCTTGGCGGTTTATCCGTTTACACCACATCCGGCCGTCATGAATGCAATCAGTAGTGTCGCCAATATTCCAGTTTTTAACGGCATTGGTGGTGGCTTGACGGGCGGCCAGCGCTCGGCCTATATGGGATTATTGGCCGAAGCCGCGGGATCTATCGGTGTCGTCGTTAACGCGCCCACTTCAATTGAAACGATTCAGCGGATTAACGCCGTGGTTGATGTGCCGATTGTGGGGACAGTTGTTTCAGCGCAACAAGACTATACAAGTCAAATTGCCGCGGGTGTGTCGATTTTAAACGTCAGTGGGGCGGCTAAGACGCCGGCGATTGTCCGGCAAATTCGTCAAGATTATCCGACCATTCCAATTATGGCAACGGCGGGTAAACAAGAAGCTGATATGTTAGCGACGATTGCGGCCGGTGCGAATGCGTTGACCTACACGCCACCCACTAATGGTGAATTGTTCGCTAAAAAGATGAATGATTATCGGTTAGCTTTAGAATAGTTGACGAATCACGTGTTTCTCGCTAGACTGAATCTATTGACTAAGGAGGACTTTTTAGATGATTCGACAAGCAACAGTTGCTGATGCCAAAAGTGTATTACCGATTATTAATATCGTATTTGAAGAAATGGAAATGCCGCTCTTTCAGGAAATTCCAATTGAAAATCTTTTTAAAATATTAAAACAAGCTTTTGAGATGCCAGAATATCGGTATAGTTATGCCAATACGCTGGTTTATGAAGAAGCAGGTCAAATATTAGGGATTGCAGTTGGTTTCCCAGAGGCTAAGGAAGCCACGATTGATGATGTTTTAGCACCGTTATTCCCACAAATCGGGTTGCCAACCTCGACGCGCTTTTTTACGGATAAGGAAGTGCAAGTCGGTGAATGGTATCTGGATACGCTAGCCGTCAGTGAAATGGCCCAAGGTAGAGGGGTCGGAACGGCACTTTTGAAAGCATTACCTGACTATTTAAAAGCGCAAGGTGAAAGCTTAATGAGTTTGAGTGTTGATTTAGAAAATCCAGGCGCCAAAAAATTATACGAACGAATGGGTTTTAACAAAACCGATGAACTAATGATCGGTGATCATCGATATGAACATATGATTAAAGAAATTTAGAAGTGCTGAACTCACGGTAGCTTCTGAGCATTAGCCTAGTTTCGTGAATGAAGTCCGGGTTATGGACTTTGTTTGCGAAACGTAGCTAAGCACAGGAAGCTGTGAGTGCAAGCACGTTAAAATGGAAGTGCTGACTCGAACGGGTTAGACTTTGAGGATTAACCTAAGGATACGAATTATGGTTGGGTTTAACCATAATTTGAATCCTGTCGTTAACCGGAAAAGGCTGTTCGATAAGCACGTTATCAAAGAAGTGCAGTGAGTTGCGGTTAACTTCTGAGTATCTAACACCAAAAAAGCGACGATTTTCCAATTCGGAAAATTGTCGCTTTTTTTTAGCTGTTAGGACGCAGAGTTAAACCAACTTTGCGCAAGAAGGCTTTCGGTTGGCTGTAAGCCCACCGGTTGAGCACCGCCGCAATCAAGATGCATGGAATCAGATCAGCATCATCACTGATTGTCAGTTGGAAAGCCGTTCCGGTACTGATCATGACCGGCTTAACTTGCATAATGGTTTGGGTGTGGTAGACAATTCGGTATTGATTCTGGGTTAAATCACCGATAATTAACCAATTAAAGTGGGTGACATACACGAATTCGTGCCAAACGCCCCAGATTTTTTTGAGATCAGCGATTGGTTCTTGATTTTGGAAAAGTTGATAGCTAGGTGAAAGGCCTAGCGACATTTGTTTAATCTCGCCTAACACATCACCGGAGAGGGTGTATAACACAAAACTATCTTGCGTAAGCCGTGTTTACCATCTAAAATATACAGTGGCTTTTGGTGGTCGTCGACAACTGTCGAGACGCCCCGTAAAGCGTTAGCCGTTTTTTGAATGTATAACGTTGGCATCTAATCACATCTTTTCAGCTTGTTGATTGATATCCTGAGCGTGATGGATGGCGCGCGCAACCCCATCTAAGACGTTGGCATTGGTTTGATAGTTGGCAATCCCTTTAATCGTCGGCACGGCATTGGCCATCGCAACCCCAATCCCAGCAACTTTAATCATCGAAAAATCATTTAAGTTATCACCAATTGACATTGTGGCTTCGATGGGCACGTTTTGACTGTCAGCATAAGCGGCTAAGGCAATCCCTTTTTGCGCATCAACGTGGTTAATTTCGATGTTGTTGCTTGAAGAAGAGGTGACAATTAGCTGGCTCTGTTGATCACAAAGTTCTTTAACGGGGGTTAAGTCGGGCGTTGTCGCGTTACTAAAGGCAATCAGCTTATAGATTTTAATGTCAGGATCAGTTAATAATTTGGTATAACCATCCGTTACGTAATTAATATTCATCAACTCAAGTCGTGAAGCGGAAAGCGCCACGGCAATTTTGTAGCTCGTGTCGGGATTCAGGTTGACTAATAAATCAGCGACGTTTTGAATGTGGTGGACTTTACTATCAGAATAATTGCCCTGATTAGTCGCTAATTCAAAATAAATACCGTGGGCGTGTAAATAATCAATTAAGGTGCGGACGGTATCTTTATCGATGGCAACGTCGAAAACTGATTCGCCAGCTTGATTGAAAACTTGGGCACCATTCATGGTAATCATGGCCGGGATTTGTTCGAGTCCGGTTAATAAAGGTAGGACTTCGTGGCGACTACGACCAGTGGCAATCACGAATTCGATATTGGCCGTTTGAGCGGCCTTAATTGCGGTTAAATTGCCGTCAGAAATTTGCATTTTATCATTTAATAGGGTGCCATCCATGTCGGATGCAATAATTGAAATCAAAATAATTCCTCCTGTCACCATAATAGGCGATACTTAACTACATATTAGCATGCAAGTGCGGTTTCTTCTAGCAACTTGCGTTAAAACACGATAAACTGTTCTGTGAGGTGAGATGATGAAAACAATTATTCACAATGATTGGCAGACGGTATTAGCACCTGAATTTGAAAAACCGTATTACGGCCAATTGCATGCTTTTTTAAAAGAAGAATATCAAACAACAACGGTTTATCCGGAGATGCACCATATTTTTCAAGCATTTGAATGGACGCCATTTAAAGACGTTAAAGTCGTCATTTTAGGGCAAGATCCTTATCATGGCCCGCATCAAGCGCACGGTTGCAGTTTTTCGGTTTTACCGGGCGTTAAAGTGCCGCCGTCATTACGCAATATTTATCAAGAATTAACAACGGACGTGGGTTTTCAACCCGTCAATCACGGTTATTTAAAGGCGTGGGCGACTCAAGGCGTCTTTTTATTAAACACCGTCTTAACGGTTCGTGACGGACAGGCTAATTCACATCGCAATCAAGGTTGGGAGCAGCTGACTGATGCGGCGATTGCGGCCTTGTCCGAGCGCGGTGGCGTGGTCTTTATTTTATGGGGCAATGCGGCTAAGGCTAAACGGACTTTGATTGATGAACAAACCAATGCCGTTTTAACGGCGGTTCATCCGAGCCCGTTATCCGCGTACCACGGCTTTTTTGGAACGAAACCATTTTCGCAAACGAATCAGTTTTTAGAGGGTTGGCACCAAACGCCGATTGATTGGCAACTCCCGTTAAATGTTCAAAAAGATGAAGCGCTATCATAATTTACTTGTGGCAGCATTAGAAACGTTGTATGATTGAGTAGTATTCTTAAATAAAACGCTTTTATGGAGGTCACTGTTTTGGATTTATTTGAAAGTTTAACCGTAAAAATTGCTAACAAAAATTATAAAATTGTCTTCCCTGAAGGCACTGAACCCCGGATTATTGGTGCGGCAGCGCGTTTAAATGCTGATCGTGTTTTGAAGCCAATTTTATTAGGGAATGAAGCTGATATTCATCAAATTGCATCCGCAAAAGGGTTCAATTTGGCGGGGATTACCATCATTGATCCAGCAACCTATCCAAGCGAAGGCTTCGCTGCAATGGTGACGGCTTTTGTTGAACGTCGTAAGGGCAAAGCGACTGAAGAACAAGCCCAAACGATTTTAAAAGATCCTAATTATTTTGGGACCATGTTGGTTTACATGGACCTTGCAGATGGCATGGTTTCGGGTGCTGTTCATTCAACTGGTGATACGGTTCGACCAGCACTTCAAATTATTAAAACCAAACCGGGCGTTCACCGGACGAGTGGTGCGTTCATTATGCAACGCGGCCGCGACAACGAACGTTACCTATTCTCTGATTGTGCGATTAATATCAACCCGAATGCCCAAGAATTAGCTGAAATTGCGGTTGAATCAGCCAAAACAGCTGAATTATTTGATATCGATCCTAAAGTTGCGTTGTTAAGTTTCTCAACGATGGGTTCAGCACGTGGGGATGAAGTTACGAAAGTTCAAGAAGCCACTAAGATTGCGCATGAATTAGCCCCAGATTTAGCAATTGATGGTGAATTACAATTTGATGCCGCATACGTACCAGTGGTTGCGAATCAAAAGGCCCCTGATTCTAAAGTCGCCGGCCAAGCAACCGTCTTTGTCTTCCCTGAATTACAATCTGGGAACATCGGTTACAAGATTGCCCAACGTTTCGGTAATTTCGAAGCGATTGGTCCCATTTTACAAGGATTAAACAAACCAATCTCTGATTTATCACGTGGGAGTAATGAAGAAGACGTGTATAAATTAGCAATTATTACGGCCGCTCAAGCTTTACAAACGACATAAAAACGATGTGATTACAGAGACACAATTCGCTTAGAATAAAGCCGATTGTGTCTTTTTTGCGTGATGTGGTATTGGTAGTCGACGTAACTTTCTGTATAATGGATACATGATGTCAGGGACAAGGAGCTGTACAAATAAATGCAAACTAAATTTAAAACGAATACACCAGAAGCGACAATTGAAATCGCTGCGCAACTCGGTAAAAATCTACAAGCGGGGGACGTCATCCTACTAGATGGCGATCTTGGAGCGGGTAAAACGACTTTTACGAAAGGGTTAGCGCAGGGGTTAGGGATTAAACGCTACATAAAAAGTCCCACGTTTACGTTAATTCGTGAATACCAAGAAGGTCGGTTACCGTTATATCACATGGACGTTTACCGGTTAGAAGAAACCGGGGCTAGCGATTTAGGTTTAGAGGAATATTTCGATGGTGATGGTGTTAGTGTGATTGAATGGAGTCAATTCATTGCCGATGAATTACCGGCTGATTATTTGGTGATTCATTTTAATAAGGTCGATCAAGTCGATAATGATCGCAACTTGGTCTTAGAACCACGCGGGCAACGTTATTTAGCGTTAGTTCAAACTAGTTTTGGCGATTAATGGGGTGATTATCCGGCGAATTGCCGTCAGCGATGCGGCACACTATCGTGAATTTCTACGCCGGATTCAACAAGAAACGAACTTAGTGCCGGTTGCCGTCGAGGAAACGGAATGGACCGTGGCACTATGGCAGTTAACGATTGCATCGATTTTAGAACAACCGCAAGACCAATGTTGGGTGGCCACTAACGACCAACAAATCATCGGGGCGGCCCGCTTAGTTAGTGCACCAGAACCGGGGTTGCGGCACATCGGTGAATTGAGCATTGCGGTCGTTCAAGACTATTGGCATCAATCGATTGGCACGCAGTTAATGACCAAATTAATGGACGCGGTGCAACAAGCCGCAATGCCGCGTCGTCTGGAATTGACCGTCCAAGCGCGGAATACGCACGCCATTGCGTTGTACCGTCAGTTTGGCTTTACTGTCGAAGCAGAATTAACGGCCGGGTATCAAGAGCCACAACTCGGCTGGCTGCCGGTTTTACAAATGGTTCAATTAATCAATATTGGATAGAGCAAGGGGATTTTTGAGTTGGTACAAAATAGAATTAAAGGGATTTATTTGGCGATTATCGGCTCCATTTTTTGGGGCGTTCAAGGGCCGGTCTCACAATGGTTATTCACGGATACGCAAATTGCACCAGAATGGTTGATGGGCGTCAAAATGGGGCTTTCCGGGATTTTCTTGATTGGTTATGCGCTGATTAAACAACCGCGAGAAGTCTTTACCATTTGGCGACAACCAAAAGATTTAGGGCGATTATTCGCCTTTGCTTTGTTGGGATTATCGGCTGTTCAATACTTTTATTTTTTAACGATCCAAGCCAGTAACGCACCAACCACCACGATCTTGCAACAACTTGGCACGATTATGATCATCATCTTGAGTCTGGTTTTATACCGTCGGGGACCGAGTCGCGCGGAATTAATCGCCGTCGTCATCGCATTATTGGGGACGTGGTTGCTAGTCACCAAAGGCCAGCTGACCCATTTAGCGATTTCCGGGAGCGCACTAGGCTTAGGGCTATATCTGGCTTTTTCAGGGGCCCTCAACACGTTGATTCCGGTCAAACTATTTCAAAAATACGCGACGTTAATTGTTGTCGGATGGGCAATGCTGATTGGCGGCGTCGCTTTTACGATCATTCACCCGTTTTGGCGCGCGGTGCCACCGTTGAATTTTGCGACGGTCGCCAGTGTCCTATTCATCGCCATCTTTGGGACGGCACTGGCCAATGTTTGTTTTTTAGGCAGTTTACGCTACTTAACGCCAACCACGGCCGGTTTATTGAATACGTTTGAACCATTGGCGGCCACGATTGGCACGGTCCTTTTCTTGAAGACCAGTTTGAATGTCTGGGAAATAGTGGGCGGTTTATTAGTGATTAGTACCGTTTTTATTTTAAGTTGGTCACCTAAAAAGAAGATAAGTTAATATAGTGAACTGATTTATGGTACACTAATAGATGGAGATAGAAGCGTATTTCATTGATTGAAATATCAAATTGTTACAGCTTGTTTACTGAAAAATCAATTTTTGCTTTAATCTACCATTCGCTAAAAAGGCGTCCCTCAATTGAGGGACGCCTTTTGTCATGTTCAATTAACCAATTAACTTAGTCGCTTGTTTTAGTGGTTCAACGCCAAAGTCGTTGGCCTCTTTAATCAGGATTTGCGCACAAGCGATACTATCGGCGAGTGCGTTATGATGATTTTCGAGCGGAATGGCTAAATTGGCACAGAGGGTGTTTAATTTGTGGTTCTCAAATTGCGGATAGAGCCGCCGACTGGTTTTTAACGTGTCGAGCGCTAAATAATGGGGTTCAGGAATATCATAATGTTGGAGCGTGCTCCGTAAGACCCCAATGTCGAAGTTCGCATTGTGAGCGACGACTAATCGGTTAGGCGTAAAGAAGGGGGCGATGTGCGGCCAAACTTGGTTGAATTTAGGTGCTTGGGCGACATCGGCTTCATAAATGCCGTGAATCTGGCTATTTCGCGCACTAAAATAGGTCTCCGGTTTAATTAAGGTATAAAATTGATCGACGATTTGGTTGTTACGGACGACCACTAAGGCCAATGAACAAGCACTGTGGCGTTGGCCATTGGCGGTTTCAAAATCCATTGCAATAAAATTCATAAAAACGCCTCACTTTGATAATCGGTTTGCTTAGTTTAAGCGAATAAATCCTGGGTGTCAAGTTCGATGGGACAGTGATCGGAACCAAAAATGTCGTTGTGAATCTTGGCGTCGATTAAACGAGATTGGAGATTGTTAGAGGTGATGAAATAGTCAATCCGCCAACCGGCATTGTTATCGCGTGCGTGGAATCGGTAGCTCCACCATGAATAGCTGTCGGCTTGGTCGGGATAGAAATGACGGAAACTATCCGTGAAACCACTAGCAAGTAGCGTTGAGAAGGCTTGCCGTTCTTCATCTGAGAAACCGGCGCTGTGGTGATTCGTGCGATCATTTTTTAAATCAATCGCTTCGTGGGCCACGTTTAAATCGCCACATAAAATGACAGCTTTTTGAGTCGCTAATTGGTTGACATAGTCTTTAAAAGCGGCTTCCCAAGTTAAACGATAAGGGAGTCGTTTCAATTCACCTTGCGAGTTGGGGGTGTAACAAGTGATAACGTAAAAGTTGGGGTATTCGAGGGTAATCACGCGCCTTCATGATCATGTTCGGGTTGATTGATGCCGTAAGTCACCTGGAGGGGCTCGTGTTTGGTGAAAATGGCGGTGCCTGAATAGCCCTTTTTTTCGGCATAGTTGAAATATTGGTAATAACCGGGTAAATCGAGTTCGACTTGACCGGCTTGCATCTTGGTTTCTTGTAGACAGAACCAGTCAGCCTCTAATTGATTGAAAGTCGCTAGGAAATCCTTTTTTAAGACTGCCCGCAGACCGTTGACGTTCCAAGAGATTAATTTCATAGTCTCGCCTCATTTCTAATCCCTATTTTACCGATATTTCGTGTAATACGCAAAAAGTGTTGACTGTTCAATTGCCGTTTCGTTTGTTAAACTAGAGTAAGATTATTTTTGAGAGGAACGACAGCCGTGTCAAGTCAAAATCAGGCGTTTTTAGAAGCCAATCAAACCATTAATATTAAAGTCAACGAACCATTAAGTCATTATACATTTACCAAAACGGGTGGCCCAGCCGATGTGCTCGCCTTACCAAGTTCAGTGGCAGAAGTCCAACAGTTAGTGACCACTGCTCATCAATTTGAATTACCGATTACGATTATTGGGAACGCTAGTAATTTAATTGTGCGGGATGCGGGGATTGCCGGATTAGTGATTATTTTAACGGCGATGAATCAAATTACGGTCGATCAACACGTAATTGTGGCCCAAGCTGGGGCTGAAATTATTCAAACGGCCGAAGCTGCTTATCAAGCAAGCTTGACCGGTTTAGAATTTGCTGCCGGAATTCCGGGGAGTGTCGGCGGGGCTGTCTTCATGAACGCCGGGGCGTATGAAGGCGAAATCAGTGATGTTTTAACGTCGGCAGAAGTGTTGACACCGGACAATCAAGTCATCACGATGACTGCTGCTGAATTAGAATTCAGTTATCGTCACAGTTTAATTCAAGAAAACGGCAGCATTGTCTTGGCTGCTCGATTCGATTTACCAAACGGGGTAGCAACACTTATTCGTGAGAAAATGGATGAATTAAACGCGAAACGGGCCGCTAAACAACCATTAGAATACCCATCGTGTGGCAGTGTCTTCAAACGGCCCAAGGGTTACTATGTGGGGCCTTTAATTCAAAAAGCGGGTTTACAAGGGTACCAAATTGGTGGGGCGCAAGTGTCACAAAAACACGCGGGTTTTATCGTCAACATTGATGGCGCAACAGCCACCGATTATTTGACGTTGATTGCCCACATTCAAGCCGTAATCTGGGAGCAGTTTGAAGTTCGGTTAGAACCGGAAGTCCGGATTATTGGTCGAACAGTCTAAAAATTAAAAAGAAGCGGTCGGATTTAGCGACGGCTTCTTTTTTAGAAATCAAGGGAGTGATTGGATGGCCATTATCGAAGCCATTATATTATTAATTTCTTTGGTGATTATTGCCAACATTATTGGTCATTATATCCCCAAATTACCAGTGAGTTTGATTGAGATTGTCTTAGGTTTAGCGGTTGCGGTCTTATTTTCCTTTAAGATTCCGTTGAAGACGGATTGGTTCATGTTAGTATTCGTCGCGCCGTTATTATTTAATGACGGTCGACGTTTCCCGAAAAAAGAATTGTGGGCACTCCGAGGGCCGATTATCGGCAATGCCATCTTTTTAGTGTTTATGACCACCTTGGTGGGCGGTTTAGCGATTCATGGGTTAGTGCCCAAGTTACCGTTGGCGGCTAGTTTTGCGTTAGCCGCGATTTTATCACCGACCGATCCCGTAGCGGTGCAATCGATTTCGGAACAAGCCGCTCTGCCACCGAAAGTGTTACATCTAGTCAGCGGTGAAAGTTTAATCAACGACGCCAGTGGTTTGATTAGTTTTAAATACGGGATTGCCGCCGCAGTGACGGGTTATTTTTCATTACAAAATGCGGCTGGCGATTTTATCTATATCAGTATTGTCGGCGCAATCGCGGGGGCCGCTATGATGTATCTGATTCATTTGGTGCGTCTGTTCATGTTGCAACAGGGGATTGACGACGTTGTCTTTCATACCGTGTTGCAGTTGCTCACCCCGTTGTTGATCTATTTAATTGTCGAAGATGGGTTACACGCGTCAGGGGTCATCGCGGTCGTCGTTGCCGGGATTGTTAGCCATTCTAGTCGCAACGTCTTTTTAGATTTTTTACCAGAATTAAAATTAGTCACCGAACAAACTTGGTCAATCAGTGTCTATTTATTAAACGGCATTGTCTTTTTGATTCTCGGTATTGAATTACCGGTGGCGATGGGCAGTACCGTGCGCAATCCATTGATTGCCACGAGTGAAGCAATCTTGCTAGTTTTTGCCGTTTGGTTAATTCTGGTGTTGGTCCGGACGTTATGGACTTTTTCTTATTTGATATATACCAATAAGAGTAATCCAAGAACGTTGCGGGCTAACGCCAAAATTTCAATTTTATCAGGTCTATCTGGGGTTCGCGGGGCGATTACGATGGCCGGGGTCCTCTCGGTGCCGACCGTCTTAGCGGACGGCTCCGCCTTTCCCGAACGGGGGTTAATGTTGTTCATCGCTGCCGGGGTGATTATCGTCAGTTTAGTGATGGCGATTATCTTGATTCCTAAATTAACCAAGGTCAACACGCCAATTGAGTTACGGGGAACACAACTGGATAGTGAGGTTGACGTCGAGGATGAAGCGACTGATGAACCCCATTTTTTGAGTGAAACGGAAGCTAAAATTTACATTTACCGGGTGGCCGTTGGTTTGATTGAAGCGCAACGGCATATCGATAATAACCGAGCAGCGCTGGATTTAATCGCGGAATATCAAGTGATGATTCATCGTTTAGAGAGTCAACAAAACGACGCGACTGAAGGCACCGAGTTACCACCGCTCATCACGGAAGAATTAATTTTGCGTCAAGTCGCCTTGGCTGGTGAACGTCAAGCATTAGACGGGATGTGGCAGGCCAAAGAAATTAGCGCGAAAACGTACCGGCACGGTCAACGAAAATTGAAACAAAAACAGGTCCGTCTAGCAGTGATCGGCTCCAACTTTAATTGGCATCACGTTCAGCTCCTATTTTACCGACTGGTAGGGGCAGTGAAACATTTTGGTTGGTGGTTAGTGCCACACAAGCAAACGGTCAAAGTCGCGACCGAATGGCAATTAACGGAACGTGAGATGGCGAAGGCGGGCATCAAGGCGTTATCGGCTTTCTTGAAACAACCAGAAAATCGGCAACAACATTATAATCGGCAAGTCATTTATCAAATTATCATGCGCTATCGTAATCAGATTGAAAACATGAAGAGTCTCGGTCACCGCAAGACCGATATCTATGAACGCCAATTGCAAAAATTGCGGATTAAGGCGTTGACCGGTGAACGAACGGCGATTCAGAATTTATTAGAGCAACACAAAATTTCGTGGGCGCTAGCCGATGAATTACGCAAGAATATCAATTATTCAGAAAACGCGTTGATTCTAGCCAATAGTGATGCGGAAGAATAGGATAAGTGCTGACTCAAGTTGGCCAGACTTTGAGGATTAACCTAAAAATTAGCGTTATGATTTGTACTTTGAATCATAACGCTAATTTTGTAGTTAACCGGAAAAGGCTACTTGAGAAGCACGTTACCAATTGCCTATTAAGTTAAAAAAAAGAGTATCCTGAATTTAGGATAC